>CAJQQR010000046.1 GCA_905480545.1 uncultured Pirellulaceae bacterium | reverse complement strand
GCAACTGGGGATGCGACGGAACCGTGCCCAATTTTCCGAATTCTTCCGGTGTCGAAACGAGTGCCTTTCCGAAATGGTGGAGCCAAAACCGATTGACCAGCACTCGAGCAACCAAAGGATGGCGGCCACTGGTGAGCCATCGGGCGTAAGCCAATCGTCGACCCGTGGTAGGTAAGTCCGGATTGTTATCGGCAATGATGACCGGACTGTCTTCCGGAGCACAGACGGTGAGCCCCCCAGGTTTGACTTCATATTTTGGCTGGCGATAATCCCCACGATGAAAAAGCATGGTCTTGGGCACCTGATTGGATCTCTGTTCCGCGATGGCTCTCAAATAGAGATGAGCTGGCTTTTCGGCACGAATCTTGGCGATGTCCGCATCCATTTGCTTCAATTCGTCAGCATGTTTCTGGTTGTACTGATAGAGTACGCCAGGAGAAAATGCGCCCACGCTTGGATGAATCTTTAACAGCGTTGTCTGTTCCGGCGTCCGCTGCTTGGCAGGTGTTTTATAAGCGACGCGCAACGGTTCTCGTAATTTCTCGTCAACCGACGACAAAACGCTTTCCAACGCCAGCTTCATGTACTCGGCTTGTTTTAAGTTGCGTTCGTCGATCTTGGCCTTTGCCCTTTTTTCAGTCTCGGCCGCTTTGGCATGATCAGCATCCGTGTACAGAGATACTTTTCGTGCGTTGGGAACTCGCCAATTTTTGGTATCCAAAGCTGGTTCAAATACCGCCCGCAGCCGAAAATAATCTTCATGCGAAATCGGGTCGTATCGATGATCGTGACATTGAGCACACTTGACTGACATCCCCAACAGCGAAGAGCTTACGATTTCGATGGTGTCACGTACGACTGCATTCCGATTTTCTTCATTATTGCCACGTGAAGTTCCGTCCATCGCCATCCGCAGAAAGCCCGTTGCGGACAACTTTTCAATTTCCGCATTCGTAAAGTTCTTGAGAGGTGGCTCGATCAATTCGTCACCGGCAAGTTGCCACGTGATGAACTGATCCCAGGGCATATCCTGATTAAAGGCCTGGATCACCCAGTCGCGATAACGATAGGCCCATGGACGAATTTCGTCGCGATTGTCGGCACCCTCTGAATCAGCATATCCGGCGACATCTAACCAATGACGCCCCCAACGCTCACCGTAGTGCTGCGACCCCAACAGTTCCTCAATGACCTGATCCCACGCATCGGGAGAGTCATTGGATAAAAACGCTGAAATCTGTTTGGGACTGGGTGGCAGACCGATCAAGTCAAAGTAGGCACGCCGTATCAACGTTTCCTTTTGAGCATCCAGCACAAAACACAAATCATTGGCTTCCAATCTAGCCAACAGAAATGAATCGATAGGTGTCCGAACTCGATTGGCAGCCTTAACCGCGGGCACGTCAGGGCGTCCAATAGGCTGAAATGCCCAATAATCTCGTTCTTCCTTGGTAATTCCGAGGCCACGGGGAATCGCAACGGGTTCGAGTCGAGCCGTTTTAGCACCTGCATCAATCCACCGTTTAATCTTATTGATATCTTCGGGTGGAACGCTGTGGTCCCCGGGTGGCATTTCTCCAGAAACGATCCGTTCAACCAAAAGACTTCCCTCGGAATTGCCTTTAACCAAAGCGTCTCCCGACTCTCCTCCTGAAATCATCAGTCGGACCTGCCGCAGATCGAGGTCACCCTCTTTTTCGTCAGTGGCACCATGACAGTCAAAGCAATGGGCGCGAAAAAGGGGGCGAATATCTTTTTCAAAAGTGAGTTCTTCCGCGCTGACCGTTACACCAAAGATCACAATCGACAATAATGCGAAAAAGGCGAATCTCAAAACAGGCCCTCCATCCATTGAAAAATGCTGGTCGAACTTTGGCGAGGAAAAATGAATATTCATCGGAAGAAGCTGTAGGAATAGCAATCGGAAGGGTAGGGCTGCAATCGGAAGGGTAGCAAGTCATCTGGGCCTGCAAATTCATTATCACTGCGAGGTAGGTTGTTTTATTTTAGGCCAAATCTCCTCAACTACCAACTCGATTTGTCCCGATGTTGTCCCGCAGCGAATTCGACTGGCCTAACACAAACGGTTTGCATTTTTCAATCGACGAGCAGTCGTTTTCTAAGTGTGTCGAATCGTGCTTATCAATCGAAGCATTTCACAGTTCCGTCGAAAGTCCGCAGATGTTCGATCGCGCAGTAAAACCTGACCGAGTGATGCGGATATCCACACACTTACTGCTCTCGCCCTACGATCCCGACGACGATTGTGAATCCGGTGCACTGCTCCCGCCCACCGAATCAAGATCATCAACGAGCTTTCTAGCCAACCAACGGAGTGACTTGCCGGCATTCGCAGGCGTTTCGGCAATTCAACCAAAGTCATACCAGCCGCAAACCACCGAAAGCAGCCACTCTCCTGGCTACAACGATTACTTGATCATGAAACTCGACGCACAAAAAACGCGTTGAAATCAAACAGAGCATAAGTAGCGCAGGATTCACCTGCGAAAACGCTTTTATGCAATCTTGTATCGCTTCGATCAAGAGCGAATACGAAATGACCCAATTCAAAAACTCTGGTTGATCACTAAAACAAATTCGAAGCTCCATCGACTACTGCAACTTCAAAAGAAAACACTCCGGAATTGGATATCAAACACCAATTCATTTTGGACAAAACCCCAGATGAACCTAAAGAGACTGCGTGGCAACCTAAAACGGCTCCACCTCATGCACCTTTAATTTGCCGCAGCCATCAAGACAGTCTGTTGTTCTGTTGAAAAATGCGGACGTTACGACGTAGAGTGCCTGCGACTTTATAAAGTCGCCGTAAAATTCACAGCCTCTTCCAGTTAGTCGGATGCCTCAGCCAAGCATGCAAAAAAACTGTTAGGCTTTTTCTGCGCCTGGTCTCCCTTCCTCAACAACGAATGATGCCGGTGTAAAAACGGGCGAATCTGGTTTATCAACAAAGGTTGTTGCACGAAAATGAGTTGTCCAAGATTTCTTCGTAATATCGCAGGACACATATCCGCGGTTGGAATTGTAGAATTTCACAAAGTCATTTTGAGCAGCGGCTCGTTCGTATTCCGGGATAACGTTTCCGCCGTTGCCGCCCGAAGTCATCGACGTTCCGACGAATTCGGTGCCCACAATCGGCGATTTTTCGTTTTGAAAATCAAGTTGTAAGTCATTCACCCAATTGACATGGATATCACCTGTCAGCACAACGGGATTGGATATCTTTTTCTCATGAAAAAAATTGAGGAGTTTTCGCCGACTGTACTCATAGCCCGGCCATTGATCCATGCTGTATCGTTTGGATTCACCAAGCCCTCTGTTCAACGGCGCCATTACAACTTGCTGTGCCAGCACGTTCCATGCTGATGAAGACTGGGAGAGACGAGACATTAACCAATTTTCTTGCCCGTCTCCTAACATCGTGGTGTTTGGATCAAAAACTTTCCCCGTCATCGGTTTTTGATGATCGCCATTGGGCTGGTCCGTTCGATATTGGCGGGTATCCAGCACCAGAAAATTTGCAAGCTGACCATATTGGCATTCGCGATACAACTTCATGTTCGGCCCCTTTGGCAGTGACCGTCTTCGAAGTGGCATGTATTCATAGTAAGCCTGATAAGCGTTTTTCCTTCTCGCGAGAAATTCTTCCGGCGAAACGCCATCTTCTTCCGAAACAAGATTCGCATAGTTGTTGTCGAATTCATGATCGTCCCACGTCACAAGCCAGGGAAACAGTCGATGAGTTTCCTGCAGCGGCTTGTCAAGACGATACTGAGCGTACCGAGTCCGGTATTCATCCAGTGATTTTATCTCCTGGCCAATATGCTTTCGCGGTCGATTGTCGACTCCCTTGTACTCGTAAATGTAGTCTCCCAAGTGAACCACCAGATCCAGGTCTTCTTTTTGCATGTGGGGGTAGCCGTTAAAATACCCCGATTCGAAATGCTGGCATGAAGTGAACGCGAAGCGAACACGTTCGATTTCCTCGTTGGGATGCGGTGCGGTACGCGTTCGGCCAATGGGACTCGTTTCCTTCCCGGTATGGAAGCGATAAAAGTACCAGTGAAATGGCTTCAGGCCATTAACCTCCACATGTACGGAATGGCCAATCTGTGGCATCGCAAGTGTGGAGCCCCTTTGAACAATCTTGGTGAATGCCTCGTCGGTGGCCACTTCCCAAGCGACGGGTACAGCTTCGTTCGGCAACCCATCGCCTTCCAGCGGATTTGAGGCCAGTTTTGTCCAGAGCACAACGCCATTGGGCAACGGATCTCCCGAAGCAACGCCTAGTTGGAAAGGATTGTCTTTAAAACTGGGCCGATGGTTAACCGTTTGATCGGCCGATATGACAGGCGATGATATTGCAGATATGGATGCGACATATTGCATGAAATGCCGTCGATCTAATCCATATGTTTTTTTCTCTTTACCCAGTTGCATCCTAAGCTCCTATTTAATTTTAGCCCCTGACCACTTACCACGATGGAATAAGCGACAAAGACTTTCAAGTGAAATACTCTTGAATCATTCAGTGTATTATTGCCTAAAACAGTGCGGCATTTATTCCGAGGGAGTCCATCATGTACTTTGCGTTTCAATCCAACGTGCTGATTGAAAGGCTGCGTCACCAAACGCCTAGCTGTCGACCGCTCTCTGTGGCCAATTTGTCCGGATACAGCTTGAATTTTCATAAAAAACTGATTGACGGGTCGGCAAAATGCAAGGCATTGCACACACAAAAAGCATCGGATGTGATCGTGGATGCGTTTTACGAAATCTGCAGCACAGAAACAGCCGTCTAGGAAAACGCCGAATTTCTTGGATTGGGATAAGATCGGCGAGAGATAGTAATCCGCATAGACGACTCTTCCAACGTTGTTCTCGTACAATCGCAGGAAGCGTTAGAAAGCACGATAGCCGAATCAATCTTGCGTTACGAGCTGGCAAAAATCACTCGTCGCCTCGCGCGCTTTAGAGCATGGAATCGCGGAAGATTACATTCATAATACCGCGAACCATCCCGAGGTTGTCGAACCCGATAGTGAACGACGCGAAACCCATTTCTGGTAAACTCACAACCTAGTTTACCCAACAGAATCGTGACTCTAATTCGCCTTGTTCGGGCCGGCAATTCATCAGCCTGACGCTTTTCAAAACGATAAATGATTCCAATGCGACCCAGACCGTAGGGTTTCACTACGCACTCACCGCCTTCGAGTTCCCCGTGACAAAAACGCCACGCAAAATTGGCCTGTTCGCTTAGATCGTTGAACTATTTGATATAGCTCCGTTTTCCTCTATGATGGGAAGACGCCCCGCCCTTGGATTTCAGCTTTATGGTCCAGTTTGATCGACCCGACTTCAGCCACCTTCTACTGAAGATGACCATTATTTTGTTTTTGGTGATCGTCACAAAACAATCTGCCGGTAACGGTCCGTTAGCTGGCGGCGGTGATGACGATATCACTACCAAGCAAAAGGTTGCGAGTGACAGTGCTCCAAATCAAAGCCTTCGGTTTGAAAGTGACGTGCGTCCAATATTGAAAGCGCATTGCTTTCATTGTCATGGGGAAGATGGAACCAAAGAGGGGGATTTAGATTTACGCCTGCGTCGCTTTATCGCAAAGGGTGGCGAATCGGGAAGTTCACTCACGGCGGGAGACTCAGCATCGTCACTACTGGTTCAACGATTGGTTGATGGCGAGATGCCGCCCGATGATAAAGCCATTCCAGCAGCGGATATTGAAACAATTAGAAAGTGGATCGATCAAGGTGCTAAAACAGCACGACCAGAGCCCGAATCGATTGATGACAGTTTCATATCAGAAGAAGAAAAATCATTCTGGGCATTCCAAGCGGTCAGCAAACCCCACCTGCCCAAACTTTCGAATTCTGATGTAGCACAGACTCCGATTGACGCATTCATACTGGAAAAGCTCAATTCAAAAAATCTCTCGTTCTCGCCAATCGCGGATAAGCAGGTATTGATTCGACGACTCTACTTCGATCTGATCGGGCTACCGCCATCTCCCGAAGAGGTAGATTTATTTTTGAAAAACTCTTCCTTTGACGCTTATGAACAACTGATCGACCGACTTCTTAGTTCGCCGAGTTACGGCGAACGCTGGGGCCGGCATTGGCTTGATGTCGCCGGCTACGCAGATTCCGAGGGTTACACCGACAAAGACCCGGAACGGCAATTCGCATTTTTCTACCGCGACTACGTAATCGAAAGCCTAAACGCGGACAAACCATACGACGAGTTTGTTGTTGAACAAATGGCTGGGGACGAACTGACCACCGCGTCATATGATCAACTCACGGAACCAGACAGACAAAAGCTTAAAGCAACTGGGTTTCTCAGGATGGCGCCCGACGGAACAGCATCCGGAGGCGTGGATCGAAATTTGGCCACAAATGAAACCATTGCAGACACAATACAAATTGTATCGACCAGCCTTTTTGGATTAACGGTTGGTTGTGCACGTTGTCACAATCATCGATATGACCCGATACGCCAAACAGATTACTACCGAATACGGGCCATCTTTGAACCCGCATTGGATTGGAAGAAATGGCGAACACCGAAGCAACGCCAAATTTCGCTTTACACAGAATCAGAAAAAAAACTGCGCTCGGAAATTGAATTGCAAGCGAAGAAACTGGATGCTGCGCGACTGGCGACGCAGAAAAAGCACATTGAGCGAACGCTTTATGAAGAACTGCTTGTGGCGCCTGATGAGAAACGAAACATTCTCAAATCAGCCTATCAAACGCCCAAGCCCCAGCGAACGGCCGAACAGATTGCTTTGTTGGAAGAGCACCCCAACATTGGAAATATTACTACAGGTTCTCTTTACCTTTATGCCGAACAACGAAACCGTAGAGCCAAGGCAATCGAGACTGAAGCCAACCGCCGAGAAAAAGAATACTTGGCGGCAATTAGGGAGGAGCACTTGGCGAAAGTCCCTTCAAAGCAATTGGAACCGGTAAAGCAAACGCTCCAGACTCCGGCAGGAAAACGGACTTTGCAACAACTTAAATGGGTAGAAAAATATCCTGCCATTTTCGCCCAACCGGTTGAGATAGGGACGTATAACGAATCGGCGGCGAAAGAAATTGCCGAGTACCGAATCGCTGCGGAACGGTGTCGCAAGTTGGATGCAAAAACGGAGCTGGCAAAAATGGCCGACGAAGCAGCTAAGCTTCGCAGTACCGCACCACGAGAGTTTTTTGTTCGAGCACTGACGGAACCGGAAAATCATCTTCCAACAACGGTTTTGTTCAAACGAGGAAATCACAATCAACCCGCCGACGTCATCGCACCGGGCGAGTTAGAAATTTTCAGCAACAAACACCCGGTTGAGATCTTGGCAAACAATGAAAACTTAAAGTCATCTGGTCGACGATTGGCCTATGCGAAACACTTGGTTAGCGGTAACCATCCACTAGTCGCTCGTGTTTTTGTCAACCGAGTATGGATGCAACATTTTGGTCGAGGTATCGTTGAGACTCCAGGTGATTTTGGGATGCTGGGAGCACGACCGACGCATTTAAAATTGCTTGACTGGCTGGCAACAGATTTTGTTGAATCAGGTTGGAATAT
>CAJQQR010000045.1 GCA_905480545.1 uncultured Pirellulaceae bacterium | reverse complement strand
TTTAAAAGCAAGTTTGCGAAAAAACGAGCGGAAATAGTGTCACTTTCTCGCGAACATTTCCGGTGCGACCCAACCGCTCACCGATAGACAGCGCAACAATGAGATGGAATCACGCAGTTTAATAATCGATTCAAAGCCGCGGAAATCAGCTTTTGCAAATCAGCTTTTGCAAATCAGCTTTTCAATGAGGCTCCGAGCGGCGTGACCGTCCAGCATGGTTCCAACTTCCATATTTTCACGGAATTCCCGATGACTTCGACGATCAAAGACGGTCATCCCACGCGTCAATTCACCATCGGTTTCAACGTCACCTGCAAAATCTGATGTCTCCAACAAATTCGGCGTCAGGGCCGCAACCAATCCAACCGCGTCATTCAACAGAACGGATTCGCGCCCCAGTTGTTGTCGGTAGGTTTGAAAGAGGTGCTGCAAACTGCTTTTCAAGAACTTCGGACAGCTTGATTTGGAGACGTTGTTGTAAAACTCCAGGCCAAAATCGACACGACTGGTTACGTCCAAGGGAATCAAAGTCTTGGCGATTACGGAATTGAAAACGTCTCGTGCACTTTGCGGATCAAAGTACATATTGAACTCGGCGTTTGGCGTTATATTGCCAATCCCATTCAGGCTACCTCCGACCATATACAGCCTGTCAATCGTCGTTGCGATCGATGGCTCTCTGAGCAGAGCATTGGAAATATTGGTCAATGGCCCCAAGCTAACAACGCTAATCTCGCCCGGATATTGCCGAACAAGGTCCACAATCAGTTTGTCCGAGGAGACCCGATTGAGATGTGTCGATCCCTCAAGGTTGACGTTCCCAAGGCCGTCGTCGCCATGCAAGTAACGCGTGTCAACCGCGTTTGCATTGTCCGCACTGCTTGCCGCTCCAAGCCTAGGTCGCTTTGGGGGGTCAAGAATCTCGACAATGTTTTCCAGATTGGCGGTAACTCGATCCGCATCAACGCAGCCTTCGACAGCCGTAATTGCCACGACTTCAACGTTTAAAATACCTAATGCGGCAACAATGGCGAAAGCGTCGTCAATTCCAGGATCGCAATCGATGATGATTTTTTTTGAACTGCCGATGATTGTCTCACACCGTAAATGACAAAATGAAAGCCATTATTCTGAATGACATTCCGTTGAGTTGAAAGTCCAGTCTGTCAACTTTCGATCGAAGATCCAGTAAGATACTCAAATCGGGTTCAGTTACGCTTCGATCGGCTATACATTTAAACCGCGACTCTATCCTTCATTTCGGGGTTGCGGAAAAAGTGATGGGTGCAGACTCGCACAACAAGAAAAAATCTCTAAACGGATCTTAAATGAAACTAAATTCTTTCATCGACATCATCAAACAGGGGCATGGACTGGACGAACAGCAAATGAAAGTCATCATCCTGGCGATGATGGAGGGAAAAATCGCTGAAGATGACACAGCGAGCTTTCTGTTGGCTTTAAAAGAAAAAGGGGAAACGGTCTCTGAAATTGTAGGCGCCGCGCAAGCAATGCGTTCCAAAATGGAGACGATTGACTCGAATCGAACGCGTCTGGTCGATACTTGCGGGACTGGTGGTGATGGATCGGGAACCTTCAACGTCAGCACAGCGGCGGCTATCGTCGCGGCGGGAGCTGGAATTTCGATTGCCAAACATGGCAATCGAAAAGTCTCGAGCCAAACCGGTTCGGCAGATGTGCTAACTGAACTTGGCGTCAACGTTTCCGCGTCCAAACATCTGGTGGAGAAATGCTTGGACGAAGTTGGACTTTGTTTTTGTTTCGCCCCCCTTTTTCATGGCTCGGTGAAAAACGTAGCTGCAGCCCGAAAAAAACTTGGTGTGCCCACGATATTTAATATGCTCGGACCAATGTGCAACCCGGCTCGTGCTGAGCATCAATTGGTCGGTGTTGGTAAACCTTGGCAAAGAGAAAAACTGGCAGCCGCGTTGCAGGCGTTGGGAACGAAACGATCACTTGTCGTACATGGTGACGACGGAATTTGTGAAATCTCCAATGTTGACTCGACATCGGTAAGTATCGTTTCGGAAACGGAACTCGATGAGACCGTTTGGAGTTCGAGCGACTTTGGAATTCAAAAATCAAATCGGGAAGCAACGCTGGCTGCGGACCCAATCGAAAGTGCCAATTTGATTCGAAGCGTTCTAGACAATCACCCCTCGTCGGCGTTGGATATCGTTTTGCTTAATGCGGCCGCTGCGATATGGCTAGGTAAAGATACTTTAACGCTCGCTGAAGCCGCGATGATCGCCAAAGATTCGATCGCAAGCGGAAACGCGAAGGAAAAACTGGCTCATTTGGCGGCCGTAAGCCAATCCACTTAATTTTGTTGATGTGGCGGGCCAAATAGCCGACAAATGAATCCTATAGATCAGTTTTTGGCTGATTATTGTTCGAAAATTTGAATTTAACCAGCGATTTGGGATTCAATTCCTGAGTTTTATTTTCGATCCGCCCATCGTCGCATGAGTCAAAACGCAGGTTTATTCGGGCTGTCCAGGAAAATTACGGGCTGAAATCGTTAAAACTAGACTTTTTGGCATTGCCCAAATTATTGTTTTGACTTTATCCCCAAGCCTTTTCATGGTAGCATTTCCCGATTCGACCGATAACGAATTCTGGAGCTAACATGGCAAAGCCTCATCGTAAACTTAAAAAAGCAAATCACGGGAAACGTCCCGCAAACGCCAAGGCACGGAAGTCTAAGCGTAAGAAAATTAAAACACCTTAAATAAAATTGCGATAGGAATCGCATTGGGTGAAGAAAAAAGGTCTTGAAATCGTGCGAAAGAAAAAATTTCTAGTCGATTTTTCGAAAATTGATTTCGAGAATCCAATTGCGGAAGTTGATGACATTCGGATGTTGAATCCACAACGTCACGAGATGGAGCAACTGTCGGCGATTGTATACGAAGACCTTGAAAACAAGGAATGTGTGGGTTATTTGGATGTAAGTGATCACGAATTTTGGATTCGCGGTCACATGCCTAAATTTCCAATCATGCCAGGCGTGATCATGCTCGAATCTGTTGCGCAAATGTGCAGCTATTTCGTTCAGAAGCATAACCTTCTGGAGTCGGAAATTGTGGGATTTGGCGGCGTGGAAAAAGTTCGATTTCGCGAGCCCGTTTTACCACGTCAACGATTGATTCTGATTGCCCGCGTCACTCGAATTCGTCCCAAGTGGATGATTACCTGTGAATTCCAAGGGATTGTGGAAAACAAGATCGTTTTAGAGGGTTCGTTGAAAGGAATTCCGCTTCCTGTTGAGCAACTTTCTAACAATCATCTTGCGAGCCTTTCAAACGTTAATGGCCAAGCCAATCTTGCGGCCAACTGATCAACGCATCGAGAAAATCTGATGGGCCGGCGTGCTCTTCCTAAAGTAAATCCGGCAATTGTAACTTCCAACCATCTTTTCGAGTTGGAAGACCTGTCTCCACCGATTGTGCTTGGAAAGTTTTTTTCGGAACCGACACGGCCGCTTGAGCTTGAAATCGGTAGCGGACGTGGATTGTTTATCAACACGGCGGCAGCGGAACATCCAGAGCGAAATTTTATCGGGATCGAACTGGCGAAACGTTACGCCCATTTTTCCGCATCCCGTTTAGCCCGAAGCGATATCAAGAACGCGATCATGATCGCAGGTGACGGCCTGAAGTTCGCGAACGAGTTTTTCGCCAAGGACTCTGTTTCGGCTGTTCATGTGTACTTCCCCGACCCATGGTGGAAGGGGCGTCACCGCAAACGCCGCGTGATGCGGGAGCCTCTCCTGAACGACATTGAAAACATCTTGATGCCTGGTGGAGAGCTTCATTTTTGGACGGACGTCAAAGAATACTTTGATTCGACGTTAAAACTAATCGCGAAAGTGACGCACCTTGATGGCCCACATGCTGTCGACAGCAAAACTCCCGAGCACGATTTGGATTATCGAACGCATTTCGAGCGGCGCATGCGAATGCACAACAAACCGGTTTATCGGTCTCTTTATAAGAAGCGTCCGTAAAAATAAGCGTCGGTTTTTTGGCTGAAGAATGCTTTAATTTGCAGCAACCTTGCAATCCATTAAAATGGGTCCCATCAGCCTTCTTCAAGATCGAAAAGGAAACGAGATGGAAACATTTTATGTTGTTTTGGCGGTATTGGCAGTCATCGGCGTGGTGGTTGGCATCATCCTTTTTGCCCGTCATCTTGAGCAAAAACGAACAGAAGCCCTGGGGGAATTTGCCGGCGGCTTGGGCCTCGATTTTTCGCCCGCCCAAGATGAACCCCTGCTAACCGAACTGCAAATCTTCAAGCTATTCAATAGCGGACATAGCCGCCAAATGAAGAACGTGATTAAGGGCGTAACCGACATCGCGACCATTGCCATTTTCGACTACCAATACTCGACCGGTAGCGGGAAAAACCGCCAAACGCATTCAAATACCATCGTGGCTATGAAGTCCGATGATTTGACGATTCCAACCTTTACCATGCGACCAGAAAACCTTTTTGATTGGTTTGGTTCTGCGATCGGTTTGCAGGACATTGACTTTGACGAACATCCCGAATTTTCAAAATCATTTGTCTTGAAGGGGGAGAATGAAGAAGCCATTCGGAAATTCTTCGATATCCCACTGCTTGATTTCTTTGCAGAAAAGAAAGGGATTACATTTGAGGGAGCCCCGGGAACTTTCATCTATATGCACGGCGGTCGGAAAAAGCCCGAAGAGTTGAGCAACTATTTGAAAGAAGGCTACTCAGTTTACGCGGCGTTTGTTGAACGGCTTTCGCGTTCTTAAATCGGTTTGAAACTACGTCGCACATCTGGCAGCGTGTTGATTACAAATCAGGAACGTCAACAAGTGACGATAACGGCGGCTCGTTGCTGATGCGAGTTAGCATGAAATGAAATTCGGTTTTGATTAGCGACTCGCCCCGCTGCTTGCAGTGCCAATGCAACCTGCGAGTTATGTTTTTTTGATTCTTTTTCTAAGATCCTGATTCATCATTGAGTATCGATCCCGCCAAACGCCCAAACACTCGGAAGTAAAGCCCAAAAAGAAACGGAAGTAACAGGCACATCAACATGCTTATGGGCCAATTCTGAGTCGCCCCCATAAACCAAACGCCACAAACGGCCACAGAAATAATGCCCGCGACTGGGTAAAACTCAATCCAGTATTCGGATTTTTCTTTAAAGCTTTTCAAGACAGATTCGTTGAATATTAAATAGGGCGTTCGATTGACTAACGATGATAGTAATGGGACGGGAACCAGCATTAACGCCGTCAGACTGCCGAGCGATGGAAGCAGCCAAATCCAGTCAAAGTCTTCCACAACCAATGCCAAACTGTAACCAAGCGTTACGCCAGGAATAGAGCATAACGCAAAGCTGATGGCTACAAACACACAGCTGGATAAGAATTCGAATACCGAAAACCCACCGATTTCATCAAACTGCTTCTGCCCAAGAATCGTCGTGTTGATTACGGACTGACCAAGCCAAAAAATGCACAGCAGACTTCCAACCGCGACAACGAACGCAGGGAATTTCAATAGAAGACCTAACAGCTTAACATTCGAAGTTTGACCAATGTATTCGGCCAAAAGATAAATAGACACGGTTACAGCGAACATCAACCCAAGCATTAGACATCGGCCAATAAATCCAAAATCGGTCAAAACACCGAAGATATGCTTTGACCACGGAAGCCTTTCAAAATGAGCCTCCTTTTCAGATTGCATTTCTTCGAAAAGTGACGAAGTGACCGTTTCGGACGGGTCTTTTTTTCCTTCCAGTGTACGCGGGTCAGTTTGCTCCACAGGGTCGGATTCCCCGGAATGAGATTCCCCAAACCCAGCTGTTCCGTCAAGCGGATCAGCGGTACTTCCAATGCCTTCTTCAAAAGCAATCGGCGAAACCGGTGCCAACAAACTTTCATCTGCTGGAGCTAAGCCGTATTCTTCGTCGTCCGTTGGGGTCAAACCGTATCCTGTATCTTCATTCGACATATCGGGTGATGCGTTCGCAAACAGTTGCTCGTCAATTTTCCGTTGACGCTGTTTTTCGACCGAATCCTTTTGAACCCAATTCTTCCACTGAGGTTTATTTTTTGTACTGGTTGCCTCCGATTCAGCATCGGTAGGTACTTTTACATCTGATCCACAGTCGGAGCAAACGATGACCTGTCCCGCCTTTTCCACTTTGACCATCGTAACGCCATCGCACACCAAACATTTGGCACGTATCGTCCCGGGTGAATCGCTGTCCAGTCTCAAGGTATCCGGCGTATCAGATTCTGCGGCCGATCGATCCCATGGCTTTCGCTTCAGTGGCGAGTCGTCCGGCAATTCACTCAAAAGCGTTTTGAATTTCTCTTCTTCCTCGATCTTTTCGTCAATTGTTAACGATGACGAGACAGGGTGATCGAAGGCGGTCGGAAGTGATTTCACTTCGGCAAGTGCATCGGTTACAGCTTGCTGTTCTTCTTGCTTTTCTTTTGCAGCCTCTTCCTCGTCATTGTCGACAATCGGTTCAAGTTCATCAGCCTTGGTACGATACCCCGCTTCTGGCGTTTCGTTGACATGCCCCTCAAAGAACTTTTCCTCCTCGTCAAAGATGCCCCATTGGTCATCATTCTCGCTGGACGAATTCAAAGCCGTTCCCGGAACTTTGATCTGCCCTTCGCATTTTGGACAAAGAATCGATTGCCCAGCCTGATCGTCATTGGTTTTGACGATTTCCGAGCATCTTGGACAAGCAAAATCCATAAAGCATTTTCGAAAAAGAGATATGAAGAATGTTTAATTGTCATTCTAACCAATTTTTCGGCAAACAATCTCATTCATCGTTGCATCAAAAATATTAATTGAATTTCGATTTATGGTCAGTTTGAACATGGCAACTCGCTCCGCCATTTGAGACAAAAACAGTCATCAAACCGAGGAAACAAAAATCGGTCAGCTGCTTAACGATGTGCAACGTTGTCGCTGTACGATTCGCTTGTTGCGAGAACGAATCCGGAGAATAACACTCAACCAGATTCTAAGACGCTTCATTTCAACGCCGAAAATCCTCTTTTGGACCTCTTCATATTCCATAAGTGTGCAACCGAATCGAGAGAGCGACATACGACTAAAACAAAAGTCCGGCCGCGGAAAATGCATGATTATCAGTTACAATAGTGCGAAGATTCCTTCCCAATTCATTTCCCTGATTTCAACAATTCAATGCGTTTTTCACTCGAGTTCCCAAGTTTGATAATTTGTACATTTTCATCGCAAAAGATGCGAACAACTTTAGGTGTATTTGCAACGGCGTTCATTCTAGCACTGTTTGTTCAACACAAACTTTCCGCTTTCCCGCTAATGCATGATGCCACGGACTCGTCTGTCAATCGACCGACTGAAGGAAAACTTGCTCCATTCGTTGGCAAAAAAGAATTTGATCTCAAACCACTTTTCAAAAACGAAAGATTCCCAAACATCGTCGTTTCTATGAACGGGACTTTGATTGCAACCTGGGGAACCTCTTCGGTTCGTGCGAAACGAAGTGAAGATGGTGGAAAAACATGGGGCGAGGCTATCTCGATTTGCAAACCAGGTTTCCAAACGGGTGGGCTTACCGTCGACGAAAACTCCGGCGACATCATCGCATTTGTCGAGGCTAAACATCCGCCGGCTGAAATATCCATTTTCCGAAGTTCGGACGATGGAAAGACCTGGCAGAAACAAGAAACGAAAATTGAGCCTGATTCAAAAGGCAATTCACCGTCCATGCACATGAACGATCATGGGGTCACTCTGCGTCATGGCAAATTTAAAGGACGCCTTATTCGCCCCTCTCGATACTATGCAGGCAAAAACGATCGCTCCAAATGGCCGGAACATTACACCAACGCAATCTTTAGCGACGACGGCGGAAAAACATGGAAGACCAGTGATCCATTTCCGGCAAACGGCACCGGAGAAGCAACCGTTGCGGAACTCTCCAACGGCACCATCTATTACAACTCGCGTCGTCACTGGGCCGAAGACGGAGCCAATCCGCGGCGACGTTGGACCGCGATCAGTACCGACGGCGGTGTCACTTGGAATGATCTAACGTTCTGCAAGATTCTTCCGGACGGACCGCAGGATACCAATTACGGATTGATGGGCGGTTTGACGCGATTGGCGGTCGAGGGAAAAGACATTTTGATTTACAGTAATTGCGACAGCCCAAAAGGTCGCGTCAACGGAAAAGTTTGGACGAGCTTTGATGGCGGAAAAACTTGGCCAATCAAAAAACAGATTTTCTCCGGTGCGTTTGCCTATTCGTCGATGACATCGGGTCGACCAGGCACCAAGACCGACGGCAAAATCTTTCTGCATTTCGAGGGCGGACCCAAAGGCGGCTCAGCCATCGCGACCTTTAACCTCAGCTGGCTTCTCGACGGGGAAAAGACGGGTGATGGAACCGTTCCAAACTGGGTGAAAAAGTAAACGAAGCTGCGGCATCTTTGCTTTCGCAAGTCAAATCAGGCGGCGGGAAAACGCAACCAATAGACCTCTCATAAACCCAACGGTCCTCGCACGCAATTGTGAAACCGCGAACCCAACGGGCCGCGGTTCGCACATCGATGGCTGTGTGATCAACAGTGGCTCCTGAAAACCTTTCAAACGTCGAACCGGACTCCACGCGAGAATTCGCGGGGCGATGCCCACGCGGTTTATCAATGTACGAAGTCTCGATCTGATGAAAGGTCGAAAATGGCGGCAAGAAACCATCAACAAAAATTCAGACGAAGAAGCTTCAAAGCAGACAAAGCCTGCAATCTTGTTAAACCGCGTGCCCAGCGGGCCGCATTTCAAACCGCGATCGCAGCCTGAGCAAACGCTGGTCCCGATCAACTTTCACACAACAGTAGGTGATAAGTCAGAAATCGCGGGGCGATGTCCAAGCGGTTTAACAATGTACGAAGTCTCCACCTGATGAAATGTCAAAAATGGCGGCAGAATGCCAGCAACACAAATTCACACTTGACTTAATGAGCTTCTAACCAGTTCTTGCCGACGCCTAATTCCACAACAATCGGGACGTTCATTGGCAGAGCGGTTTTCATCGCTTCGGCAATGACTGGCATCACACTCTCTTGCTCTTTCTTTGGCATGTCAAACACGATTTCGTCATGCACGGTCAGCAGCATTTTGGTGTTGAAGTTCCCATCTCGCAATGCCGTGTGCACTTTGATCATGGCTAGCTTCAGCATGTCGGCGGCAGTCCCTTGAATTGGGCTGTTCATCGCCAGACGTTCGGCCGCTGCAGCCACGGTTCGACTTCGCGAATTGATATCGCGCAAGTAACGACGTCGCCCCGATTGAGTTTGAACGTAGCCGTGTTCTCTCGCAAACTCGATCGTCTTGTCGATATAAGCCTGAACGCCAGGATATTTTTCGAAGTAATTATTGATTAAATCGTTCGCTTCTTTGCGAGGAATATTCAATCGCTGTTGCAAACCAAACGCAGAGATCCCGTAGATAATTCCAAAGTTCACCGTTTTGGCTTTGTCCCGCATTTCACGCGTCACCTCTTCGAGATCAACTTTGTAAACTTTTGACGCAGTGACCTGATGAATGTCGGTGCCATTGATGAATGCGTCCATCATTCCCTCGTCACCGCTCAATTCGGCCATGACTCGCAATTCGATTTGCGAATAGTCTGCAGCCAAAAGCAAATGATCGTCATCCCGAGGCACAAACGCGGCGCGAATTTCTTTACCTCGTTCTTTTCGGATCGGAATCGTTTGCAAGTTCGGTGCATTGGATTGCATTCGCCCTGTCGCGGTCCAAGTTTGCAAATACGTTGTATGAACGCGTCCCGTTTTTGGATTGATGTGATTGGGAAGTTGGTCGACGTAGACCGATTTCAACTTCACAGCATTTCTAAACTCAAGCACATCACGGACGATTTGGTGTTTCGGTGCAAGTCGCAGCAATTCCGATTCACGAGTCGAATACTGTCCGGTCGCCGTCTTTTTTGGATTCTTTTCCAGCTCCAGTTCGTCGTACAGAATCACCCCCAATTGTTTGGGCGATTCGATATTGAATTCGTGTCCGGCAGCTTGAAAAATCGACTCACGAAGCTCGGCAATTTCCGTTTCCAGTTGTTTGGAAAATTTCTCCAATGCCGATGAATCAAGTCGGATGCCCTCGTATTCCATATCGACCAACACGCGAACGAGTGGACATTCGACTTTGTTGCAAACATCGCTCGCGCCATGTTTTTCGATATCAGGCCGGACGACGTTCGCAAGCTGCAACGTGATGTCGGCGTCTTCACATGCATATTGGACAACCTCTTCGAGCGGAACATCACGAAGCGTTTTTTGCTGCTCGTCTTTTTTGCCGATTAAGTTACTGATCGGAATCGGCGTGTAACCCAGATATAGCTTGGAAAGATAATCCATGCCGTGACGCATTTCCGGTTCCTTCATCGAATGCGCGAGCATGGTGTCAAAGATCGGGCCACAAACGTCGATGCCTTGCCATTTCAAAAGTGAGATATCGTACTTTAGATTGTGACCAATTTTTTCAATTTTTTCCGATTCGAAGAACGATCGAAATTCTGCGAGAACGGCTTGAGCTTCGCCTGGTTCATCAGGACAAACCACGTAATATGCCACGGTGGGTTCGAAAGAAAATGCAACGCCAAGCGGTTCTGCTTGGCGTGGATCAAGCCCAGTCGTCTCGGTGTCAAAGCAAACGGACTTCTGTTGCAATAATTTTTCCAGCAGTTCTTCACGCTCAGCTTTGGTAGAAACCAGTTTGTAGTCATGATCGACGCTACTGATCGATGTTTCTTCAATTTCGGCTTCGCCAAACAATTCCCCCTGTATTTCTTGCTCACGCTTTTCACGAACGCGAGCTTGCTTGGTTGGGGCTGAAGAGTAGGACTTTCCGAACAACCTTTTGCCGAGAGACTCAAATTCCATTTCCATAAACAGATTTTTGAGTTTGGCTTCGTCGTATTCTTGTTTCTTGAAATCGTCAAACGAAAGATCATGTGGGACGTCCAGTTGGATCGTCACCAACTTTTTGGAAAGCAAAGCGAGTTCCACGTTTTCTTCAACTCGTTCCTTTTGCTTGCCTTTGAGTTTGTCTGTGTTTTTAAGAAGCTCTTCGGTGCTTCCGTAGGTGGCAATCAGTTTTTGAGCGGTCTTTGGACCAATGCCTGGAATCCCAGGTATGTTATCACTAGAATCTCCCATCAAACCGAGGACATCGATGACTTGATCAACGCGTTCGATTCCCCACTTTTCGAGAACCTCTTTCACTCCGAAAATCTCTTGCTCGGCTCCTTTTCGTCCCGGCCGCAATATGAAAACGTTATCGGATACCAACTGGTCATAATCTTTATCGGGCGTCACCATCCAAGTTTGAAAGCCCTCCTTTTCAGCTTCATAGGCCAGCGTGCCGATAATGTCGTCGGCTTCGTAGCCAGGTATTCGAATGGTCGGAATGTTGAACGCATCAAAAAGCTTGTCGATATAAGGCAGTTGTGCTCCGATGTCCTCAGGTAGAGCGTCGCGTTGGGCTTTGTATTCGGGATAGATTTCGTGGCGTTCGGTCGGATGCGAAGTATCGAACGCGCACGCAATATGCGTCGGTTTATGTTTGGCGATCAGATCCAACACCGTGTTCGTCATTCCCATCACAGCAGATGTACAGAGTCCGCTGGTCGTGTACTGTGGGCTGCGAATGAGTGCAAAGTGGGCACGATAAGTTAACGCCATTCCATCGAGAAGAAAAAGCTGTTTGTCAGAGTCAAACATGAAAGCCGCGATCAGAGTGAGAGCCGAATTGCCAAACCAAAAGGATAAAGGTTCACAGCGACCTCAGGAAGAAGTGGTAGATCAATGCAAAAAATGGTTAAAGAAGATGAATCGCGCAGAATTTCTCGCTGCAGTCGACCAAACTGACGCATGCAGAGAGCCAAAAACACGCATCGCGTCAATAAACCCGACCTCTACGCAAGAATATCCGTTAACACCTTGCCTTCATTGGTTGGCCCGATCAGACGCTGATTGAGGCCTTGGTTCGGGTATCCAAATTTGAAGGGATCGATGCCGACTTGATGAAGGATCGTCGCCTGCAAATCGCGGATGCCGACCGGATTTTCGGTCGGATAGTATCCGATATCATCCGTTTGCCCATAGACGCCCGGTTTAATTCCAGCACCCGCCATCCACATAGTGAACGCATGCGGATGGTGGTCACGTCCAATAAAGCCCTTCTTTAGCTCTTTGTTCACATTGTTTTGCATCATGGGAGTTCGACCAAACTCGCCTCCCCAGACGACAAGCGTTTCATCCAACTTCCCGCGTTGCTTAAGGTCGGTCAGCAGACCGGCAATCGCTCGGTCAATTTGCTTGGCCTTGATTGGAAGAGTCTCGTCAATCGATTCGCCCAATGACGAACCGTGGTGATCCCAGCCCCAATCATATAGCTGGACAAACCGCACGCCACTTTCCACCAACCGACGCGCCAGCAAACAATTATTGGCAAACGTTGGATCGTCCCCTTTGTAAAGCGAACGCGGATCGGCCGCCGATTCTGCTTTGGAAATGAATCCCGGCTTTGCTCCATACAAATCCAGCATCTCCTGAGACTCTTTCGAAATGTCCATCACTTCCGGCACCGAAACCTGCATCTTGAACGCAAGCTCGTACTGCGAAATTCGCGTCAACGTTTCCGGATCGCCGACCGCCTGATGTTGGAATCGATTTAAATCATTGATCGCATCGAGCGTCTTTCGACGGTCCGCGCGACTCATCCCTTTAGGATCTGAAAGAAACAGAATCGGATCGCCACCATCGGTTCGACATTGAACGCCTTGATAAATGGTCGGCAAGAATCCGGAGCCCCACAATGACTTTCCCGCGCTAGGCGTCTTTCCACCCGAGGCCAGCACAACAAAACCGGGTAGGTTTTCGTTTTCACTTCCCAGTCCATACGTGACCCAAGATCCCATCGCCGGATAACCGAGTAACGGATTACCGGTTTGCATCAAAAGCTGCGCCGGAGCATGGTTGAATTGCTCGGTCGATATTGAGCGAATCACGCACACATCGTCAATCACTTTTCCAAGATGAGGAAAAAGTTCGCTGATCCACTGTCCCGTTTCGCCATGTTGTTTGAATTTAAACATCGGCCCCAGCATCTTCGGCACGCCCTTGATAAACGCGAACCGTTTGCCTTCCAAATATTCGTCTGGGCAAGTCGTATTATGAAGCTTACCGAGTGCGGGTTTGTTTTCGAAAAGATCTAACTGCGACGGTGATCCGGCCATGTGCAGATAAATCACCGACTTGGCTTTTGCCGGAATTCGAAACGACGCCGATGGCGATTGATGATTGGCGTTCTCATGGAAAGCATCGCCGTTTTTTGAAAGCAATGACTGAAGCGCGACCGCGCCGAAACCTAGCCCAGCATTTCCGAAGAAGTGTCGCCGCGTGATTGCCTGCGTTTTTTGTAGTTGAAGTGGAAGTGTCATTAGGTTTTGCGTTTGGTTACGGTTTGGTCATGGTTTCGTCGAGATTTAAAAGCACGTTCGCCACGGCGACCAATTGCACATCGCCGGTCTCTCGACCAGCCGCTTTTAACAATGCGGCTTCGTCAAGGCTATCTTTTAGCGAGTTGTACAAATCGATCAAACGATCAATTTCAAAATCGGTGGGGCGACGGATCAATACGGTTCTAAATCCATAAGTGAGCTTGGTTCGCAAATCGCCGTCGAGCGACTCCATCTTCTTGGCAAGTGCACCCGCCGCTTCAACAAATGCCGTATCGTTCAATGTCACAAGAGCTTGCAACGGAGTATTGGTTCGAACGCGTCGGATTTGGCAAACTTCACCGCTACCAGCGTCGAAAGTGGTCATCGCTGGATAGGGACTTGTTCGCTTGAGATATGTGTACAGTCCTCGGCGATATCGATCGGGTCCGATTGCGTTCTTCCACTTTTCGCCGCTGTATGTTGTTTTCCAAACGCCGCCGGGCTGAGGTGGCATCACGGACGGGCCGCCGATTTTCCGGGACAACATGCCAGATGCGGCGAGAGCTTGATCGCGAACCACTTCAGCCGACAAACGAAAGCGTGGTCCACGGGAAAGCAAGCGGTTTCGTGGGTCAACGTTCGCATCGCCAGAGGGCATCTTGGATGATTGGCGATAGGTGCTGGAAAGCACAATCGACCGCAGAAGTTTCTTAACCGACCAACCGTTCTCACGAAAATCGACCGCCAGCCAATCCAGTAATCCGGGGTGAGATGGGGGCAAGCCCTGAGTTCCGAAATCCTCTTCCGTTTCGACAATCCCAACGCCGAACAGTCTCGCCCAAATTCGGTTCACCATCACTCGAGCCGTTAGTGGATTTTCCGGTTGTGTCAGCCATCGAGCCGCGCCCAGTCGACTCGCCGGTTGATCGGCGGGAAATTTGCCGAACATTTCAACGACAGCGGGAGAAACTTTCTCACCTTGATCCAGAAAATTTCCGCGATTGTGAATTTTAGTCTCTCGAGAATTCTTCGGATCCAACTCCAGCATGACAGGAGTTTTCGGGACACTCGATTCCAATTTAGCCAACCGAGATTGGGCGGCTTTCAATTCGCCAAAAACTTTTTGTGTGTCGGCATTCACTTCCTCCGCAAAAACCCTTTCAAGGTTCGGTTTCAGTTGAGCCTTCAACCAATTTGCCGGATAGTGGCTAACCGAAAATCGCGAACGAGCAAGCAATAACCGTTCGCCATATTCCTGATCAAGCGTCAGTCTCAACTTTGCGCCTTGGGTGATTTTGTCGATCAAAATCGGATTCTGAAAGTCAAAAACACCAATGTGTGGTTCGTTATATTTTGGTGAAAGGCCCCAGCCCACACGTTTCTTTCCATCAATGGCCTTGGCGATCGGCCAATTGGCTTGTGAAAAAGTCGCCCGCGGATTGGTCAATTTGAGAGCCTCCGTTTTTCCGTCCGGAAAAACCAGTTCCGCTGTCAATTCGCGAATCGCAACATTCTTGTCGGGCCAATCACCACCGCCTTTTGCTTGCGGGAAGTATTCGATTCGAAATCCAGTTATTGGCAACGGTTTAGGTTGAGCATTTGACAACTCGAAAGTCAATTGCCAGGTATCTTTTTCGGCCTGCTTACCGGAAGCGATGATTTTGCCGTCATCGTTTTGCGTCAACGTCACGCCGTTTTTCGAAGTATACGAGTCTAAAGAAACATTGCCCCACAGCGGCTGATCAGCAAATTGTTTCTTCCAATTTTCGAACGCCGTTTTGAATGCGCCGGTCCGTTGCCTTGTCTTTGAAGATAATTCTGCAATGGCTGCTTTTGCATCTGCGATCTTATTAGAAAGCTCAGCGGTCGGCGTCGGCCAAAACGGACCTTCCATATCGTTGTCCTGCGTTTGATTAAAGTACGCATAAAACGAGTAGTAGTCTTTAATACTGATCGGATCATATTTGTGCGAGTGACATTTCGCGCAACCCATTGTCAAGCCCATCCAGACTTGTGCCGTAGTATCGACACGATCCTGAACAGCTTTGACGCGGAATTCCTCGTTGTCGGTTCCGCCTTCTTCATTGGTCATCGTATTGCGATGAAAAGCCGTGGCGAGAATTTGATCGCTCGTTCGATTAGGAAGCAGATCGCCAGCAAGCTGTTCCACCGTAAATTGGTCATACGGCATGTCCCGATTGAAAGCATCGATCACCCAATCTCGATACCGCCAAATGTCACGATGACGATCTTTCTCGTAGCCCTTCGTATCCGCGTATCGGGCGAGGTCAAGCCACATCCGAGACCAGTGCTCGCCGTAGGCATCCGACTTGAGGAGGCGATCAACGACTTTCTCGAAGGCAATTTCGGACGCATCGTTCACGAAGGCGTCTGCTTCTTCGATCGTTGGAGGAAGCCCAGTCAGGTCCAATGAAACACGACGCAGCAATTGAAGCTTTTTCGCTGCGGATGATGGCGAAAGCTTGTTTTCCTCAAGTTTCTTTAAGACAAAGTGATCGAGTTCATGCTTTGGCCAGCCGGCATCAGAAATCGCCGGAAGAGATTTTTTAGTAGGTGGAATGAAAGACCAATGCGTTGCATACTTCGCACCGCTATCAATCCAGCTTCTTAAACTTTTGATATCTGCATCGGTCAATTCGTGACCAGAGTCTGGTGGCGGCATCTTAAGATCCGGATCATCCGAAAGAACTCGTTTGATCAGCTCGCTACCATCGGAATTGGCGGGCACGATGGCGCTCGCGTCGATCGCCGCCGTACGGAGATCAAGTCGCAAATCAGCTTCGCGGCTCCCTTCATCGGGACCATGACAAGCAAAGCAATTCTTCGCCAGAATAGGGCGAATGACTTTGTTGAAATCGATCATGTCGTCTTCTGCCGAAAGAATGTCTCCCAAACCGAAAACAACAAACAGCGGAAAAACAAACAAGTGCTTCGAAATTTGAAAAGACAATGGTAGGAGCTCGCTTTGAAAATTTACCTGACGTCATCGGTTCATTATACATCCCGGCTCAGCGGGATATTAGGGCGGCGAAGGATGATTTCCACCGAGCCTGCCTCCGTGGGATCGAAAATTTCTGGGCTAAATCCAGATAGTATCGGCCGGTCATTGGGGTTTGAATGATCCGAAAAAAACCTGTGCTGAAACGGTGAATGTTGGTCGCGTTTCTCAATTTATGACACGATTACCAAAACAAGAAATAAAATAATGGCTAATGATTTATCGCCCGAAAATGAAAAATTCATCCAGGTCCAAGTTTCGACCGGCGCATTTGCATCACGTGATGCGGCAATCGACGCAGGTATCGATCTACTTCGGAAACACAATGGATTGGTGAATCGAATTCAAGAAAGTCGGCGACAACTGGACGCTGGTGACTTCACTGAACATGACGAAGAATCACTGAAGGCTAGGTTCGGTGAACTTCGGGCAAAAGCCGAGAGTACGACCGGCGAATGACTCAACGCTTTGGAATATCGGATCAAGCAAATAAAGATTTGGACGAAATTGCGAATGCGATCGGTTCGGATAGCACCGTTGCAGCCGGCAAGGTTCTGGACAAGCTCTTGTTTGTCGATTTTATCCAGTGACTTCGCGATATCCAGCAAATAGTGAATCGCCATATGCTCTTTGAGCGATTCGAAATCGACAGCATTGATTTTCTTCAACACTAACCGCTGCATCTCGATATCGACTTTCGGCGAATTCGGTTTTTCTAATGCATGGCGTTCCTGTGTTGAATCAACCTGCGAGTTCGCGGAGGCGTAAGAGAAAACAACGATACACAAGAATACGACAGAAAACGTTGATAGCCAATTCATATTACTTTGCCTTTGGGTGGGCCATCATTTAAACACCGCAATCGTCGCCATACAAAATTGAGAAAGTCTTTTTCTCTATCCGAATAGAGGTAATGGCTTTCCGTCGGTGATTTGGAACGGACGCCCAAGCTGATCGTGGATCTTGGCGTTGGTTGAAATCCCAAGGGCTTTGAAAATGGTGGCATGCAGATCATTTGGTTTGCAGCCAAAAAGATCAGGCTCGCTTCCGATCTTATCGCTCTTGCCATAAACCTGCCCACCCTGAATTCCGGCCCCTGCGAAACAGACTGAATAGCAATCTGGAAAGTGATCCCGCCCTGCTCCGCCGTTGATTTTGGGTGTTCGACCAAATTCTGTTAAGAAAACAACCAACGTTTCATCCAATTTCCCACGCTGCTTAAGATCTTCCAGCAATGCTGCGGCCGGACGATCGAACGTGGGCAACATCGTGTTCTTCAACCGGTTAAAGTTGTTCGCATGTGTGTCGAAATGATCTCCGACCGAGCCATTTAAATCACCCGCAGCACAACAAACTGTAATTAGAGGCACGCCAGCTTCCGAAAGGCGGCGGGCAAGTAGAACCGAACGACCGCAAATGTGGTCACCATAGGCTGCCTTGGTTTTTTTGGATTCTTTGTCTAAATCGAATGCATGTCGCACCTCTTTGCTCACCAACATATCCGAGGCAAGCATTCGAAAATGGTCACGTTGTTCGTACGAAGTCGACAAGCCAACTTGCCTATCAAACGAATTGATTAGGCCCTTAACGCCGTCAAACCGCTTCTTGTCGATCTTGGCCGAAAGGTCGAGTTCAGCAGCGCCCAAAGATCGACTGACACCGCCGTATGGAGTTCCACCCGGCGTTTTGACCACGATTGGATCAAGTGAGTTGTCCATCCAACCGCTATACTCGCCTGCCTGCAATGTGCCGTTATCCACAAGTGGGTAAGGCAATCGAAGCGCGGAGGGAAATCCTTTTGGGGCGTTTTTGAAATTGCTAACCATTGAACCGAGCGACGGCCAATCTTCTGCCGACGGAGGCAAATTCGCCGCCGCGCCTGGCTGCGGTGGCGAGTGACCGGTCATGTTCCAGTACATTCCTTTTCCATGAGCCGCACAGTCGTGATAGACCGAACGCACGATCGCCAGTTGGTCGACTTGCTTGGCAAGACGAGGAAGATGCTGTCCGATTTGAATCCCCGGAACATTCGTTGAGATCGGATGAAATTCTCCGCGAATATCCGACGACGCATTGGGCTTGGGGTCCCAAGATTCAAAATGACTGATGCCTCCCCAACAAAACAGAACAATGACTGACTTGGCTTTACCGCCACCGATGACTCCCGAACCTGACAGCGATTTGAATTCGTCCGCAATTGCCGCCTGGGCCTGCAGTTGATTTATCGCAAAATAGCCCGGCAGAGTCAGGCCAACGGCGCCCAAACCCGTTTGCAACCATTTTCGGCGATTGACGGAACGTGACGGACAAGTTTTGGGTCCCGGTGTGGGAAAATCGGACATCTGGTTGAGGTCACAAGGCAGGAGGAATCAATTCAACAATATTTCGGCTCTAACTTCATTTTATCGACAAACCAGTCCGTAAATCAACTTTGTCTTCATTTCGAGCAAACAAGCTTTCGACCATGACACGCAAATCGTTTCAAACGCAGCTCTTTAAAATTTTCCAAAATCGATCTTGCGTCGAATTGGACCATTTCGTAGCTTCCCAATCGCTCGGCAAAATGCGCGCGTAGGCAATCTGCCGGGCACCAATTTTTCTTAATAAGTCGTGTGCGATAGCATTGATGATGACATCAAAGCCACGTGCAGGATAAGTTGTGAAGAATTGAACCTTGGCGAATAATCGAATTCACCTGCAAAGTTATTACGACGCTGCAGGAAGCCATTATTCGGTACAACAGTGAACGAAACGAAAGCAGTGATAGCATTCGAAAGTTCGGACGATAAGTGAGTTATTCTCATCGCGTGCATGTGAGTCATCACCCACGGCACGGATTGTTCGTCCTTCGACATGGACTGCCGCTTTGAAATGTTGTTTAACCGCAGCATTTTGAGCGAAAAAACGCGATTGAGTACTTAATCCGTTGCCGGCGTCTTTCGCACGCTTGCGACATTTAATTGCAACTTGATTTTCAGCTTGCTTTACTTCAATCGTTTTTTTTAGTCGCGGGCAAGTTTTCGTTCTTTACTGGTTGAACCATTTTTAATGTGCTTCGTACGTAGATTTTGTTACAAACCAATCACTAAAACGGAATACTTGATACGCATTCCAGGGGGATGTGAAATGCAAATTAACGGACCATTTTCGATACACGGTGCTCAATCAATCCAACCTTCTTCGGACGTTGCTCCGGTAGAAGAAATGCAAGCAACGGAAACGTCGCTGCAGCCAATGGATGAGCTTGAGATTTCTTCCGAAGCAACCTTTTTGAACCGAGTTCACGGCGTTTCAGATGTTCGCACTGATCGCGTTGCAGAAATTCGGGCTCAAATTGAGGGCGGCATTTACGAGACCAGTGACAAGCTGGATATTGCTCTGGGTCGCTTGCTCGACGAATTCGCATAGGCTATTTGCCAAGGTGAACAACAAAGCCAAGTCTAGATTTCGGCTGATCATCAACGATGATCAGTTCGACCTCGAATTGGTTGGAATCAAACCAATGCATTGATGTCAAACAGGTGTTTAGCATCGAGGTTTGATGATTCGCTCGCTTCAATTTCGCGACGACCCGTCTTGATGTTATGCCTTTGGATTTCGCGTTGAAATGCATCGATGTCGATCTATCAGGCTCAGCACTGGACGATTCCATCTTGCCAGTGCACGTCGTTACTTATTGAATAACTTCGAATTCCAAACATTTGCCTTGCAATTACCGTTGCACGCCTGGTTTAACCATCGGTAAAACTATCGAACCGACGCACCAGCAAGGGGCAACACAGTTTCAGGATGGCACTCAGCGATCGCTCGAACTTTTGGGAA
Organism: uncultured Pirellulaceae bacterium; assembly: GCA_905480545.1. Taxonomy (GTDB): domain Bacteria; phylum Planctomycetota; class Planctomycetia; order Pirellulales; family Pirellulaceae; genus JABAAE01. Next base: position 20,567 of record CAJQQR010000045.1, on the reverse strand, counting down.
GAAAATTCGAAAAGCCGATATTGCGGTAGCTGATGCGTCTTTTCCATTGGAAACTTGTTATTTATGGCTTTTTTCTTAAAATAGATGCGACGCCTGACAATTCCTCCCTTTGAATTCAATGCCTTCTCAGCCATTAGAACGAGTCGAAGTCGCATCCACGCCTACCGAGCGTTTCGAAGAGTACCTACAAAGCCGCGGGATGCGCAACACCAAGCCTCGCAAAATACTTGTTGAACAGATTTTTAGTAGCCATGACCATTTTGATGTTGATGAACTACTTGATCGGCTTCCGCGAAAAGGAAGTGATGGTTACGTCAGTCGTTCAACAGTGTATCGCTTAATCTCGGAATTCGTCGAAGCAGGACTTCTGCGAACCATTGAATTGGATGGTCGAACTGTATACGAGCATGATTATGGTTATCCGCAACATGATCATCTTTATTGCGACACCTGTGAAAAGCTAATTGAATTCCAGAGTGATGAACTGATCGAACTTCGAAATCAATTGGCGAAGAAGTCAAACTTTCAGGTGACCGGTCATCGGTTCATTATCAGCGGTGAATGTGAAGACTGCCAAAAGGCGAAACGCAAACGTACTCGTCGCAAAGTTGACCTTATTTAGTCGCTTGAAAATGGTAAAACGAGTTCAGTCGATTTCGCATGAATAGGGATTAGCTCGGGGATTACTGGGCTGGGGTATTACTGGGCTGGGGTATTACTGGGCTAGGGTATTACTGGGCTAGGGGACCCGCGTCGACGACGAATCCGCACGGTTGGCGGTTGATAGCTGAAACGGTCCAGATCAGTTAAACTGAAGAATCGCTTTTCTCGTTCGCCTTTCCGAAAATTGATTCGTCAGTGGATCTCTCTCCCCAACAAATCTTCTTTTTTGTCGCTGTGACGATCTTACCGCCAGCGTTCATCGCATGGTTGGTAACCTGGGTCGTTCGAAGAAATGCCACACGACTGGGGCTGGTTGATCAACCTGGTGAAAGAAAAGTTCATATGACACCGACTCCGTTGGGGGGTGGCATCGGCATCTGGTGCGGATTCGTTTCAATCTTTGCGATGGGATCGATCGTATTACTTTTTCGCGATGTTGAATTCGTCGCCAAATTGATTCCGAAATTTGCCGAACCGCACCTCGATGGCATTGCGTCAAAACTCGACTCACTCTGGATCTTGCTCGGGGCCACGACCCTTCTTGCCGGCGTTGGACTCGCTGACGATCGTTGGGGGATCGGTTGGAAACCCAGACTGGGCGCGATGTTCTTGATTGCGTTGATTTGTGTGAGTTGGCAAGGCTGGCGAGCCACTGCGTTTATTGACATCCCTTTGATCCCGGGCTTGATCAGCGTGGTTTGGATTGTGGCGATGATCAATTCGTTTAACATGCTCGACAACATGGACGGATTGTCTGGTGGCGTTGCATTTTTATCTTCGGTTTTTCTGGCGACCGTCCTGCTAATTTCTCCCGAAGGCGAAAACGGAAACCCACAGTTTTTTGTTGCCGGTTTGTTGCTCGTTCTTGCTGGTTCCATTTTAGGATTCTTGTTCCACAATCGACCACCGGCAAAGATCTTCATGGGGGATGCGGGCAGTTATTTGATCGGATTTATCATTGCTGCTGCGACTTTGTTGGCAACTTACACTGGCTACCAATCGAAATCGCCGCACGGCATCTTAGCCCCGATATTTGTGATGGCCGTCCCAATGTACGATATGCTTACGGTGATTTGGATTCGTATTCGATCAGGCAAAAGCCCGTTTGAGGCAGATAAAAATCATTTGTCGCACCGCCTGGTCGATCTCGGACTTTCTAAAACACAAGCTGTTTTGACGATCTATCTTTTGACCGCGACCTGCGGCTTGGCATCATTGATTTTGCATCGTGTTGATACGCTCGGCGCAGTCATTTTGGGTTTGGTTGTTTTGTGCGTCTTGATTTTGATTGCTATTTTGGAGTCGACAGCACGACGCAAAATCCGTGAAGCAAAAGACTCTGACTAAAACGACCACACGGAACAGTTTAACTTTCGAGAAACGGATGGCGAAAAAGCGAACCCGAAAAAGCGAAGCTCCGTCGCCAATTCAAAACGCAGACCGTAACTACCGTCAGCTTGCTTCGATTTTGACAAAGATCGTTTCGATTGGACTGATTGTCGCTGCGCCGCTGGTACCAGAAGGATCACCCGAATCGTTTCAAAATTGGCCAATGCTCTTGCTATGGCTATTGGTCGGTGTTGGTGTCTTTGCAGATTTTCTGCTCCACCCTAAAAAACGATTGCAATGGAGCTTGGTCGATGCTTGTTATTACGGTGTTTGCCTTTGGGCGATTGCCAGCGGAATCGCGTCGCTCCTGCTTGAAACTGGACACGCTCGTCCAACGATCAATGCGATTTGGCAATGGGTTGGATTTGCGGTTGGCTTTTTTGCGCTGCGGTCGTTGATGGAGACCGCTCAATTTCGCAGGGCAGCAATCTTGGGGGCGTTGGGAATAGCAATAGGTTGTTCATGTGCTGGTCTTTATCAGAAACATTCCGTATTCCCGGCCATTCGAACGGACTACCAAAAACTCGACGAAGAAAGCAAACAAAACGCACTTCGCCAAGGTGGCATTAGCAATGTCGAAGTAGGTTCTGTCGAACGCACAATGTGGGAGAATCGACTCTTCAGCACCGAAACAACATCAACATTTGTACTTGCCAATTCACTCGCCGCGTTTTTAACGCCTTGTTGCATTTTGGCACTGGGCTTTTTCATTCATGCGATCCAATCAAAATCCAAATCGGGATTGATGATTGTGTTCGCTGCGGCCATATCCATATTGTTGCTCTATAGCTTGTGGATCACGAAAAGCCGATCTGGGCTTTTGGCTGTGGGAATGGGAACGATAGGTTTGGTTTCGTTGAATTGGAAGAATTCAGCGGGTCAGTTTCCATGGAAATGGGCAGTTGCTGGCGCTGTTTTACTCGGCGTCTCGGCATCCAGTATTTGGCTCTCTGGTGCAATCAAGACAGAGGCCATGAAAGAAGCTTCGAAGTCTCTGCTTTATCGAATTGAATATTGGCAAGCCTCAACGAAAATGATCAAGGACCACTGGCTATTGGGCTGTGGTCCTGGAAATTTCCAACAGTACTACTCAAGCTATCAACTGCCGCAATCGAGCGAGACCGTTTCTGACCCCCATAATTTCGTGGTGGAAATTTGGTCGAATGCAGGAACTCCTGCGGTCATCTTTCTGATCGCAGGATGTATTTTGTGGATGGTAAATAGTTGTAGATGCTGTACTGGTGAACCACTTCGCGAGGCAGTCGAAAGCGAGCGAATTCAGAACATGGCCCTCAACAAAAAGGGCCCGATCGATATCGATAACGGTCAACCGGACGATTTGAACGGGACAACGTTCAATGCAATTCTTGTCTGCGGAACTGTGTTAGGATGGGCCATCGGTTGCTTTCAAGCCATCACCAGCGGAATGGATTACGATTTGATTTTTGTCGCCGGTGCGGCATGCCTAGTTTTTTTTGGCAGCTTGTACTTTTTGAATCAATCGCAATTCGAAACCTGCATCTTTTCTTCTCATTCAGTATCTGAACCTGTCGCGTTGATTGCGTTTACGATCGGGCTCTGCGCTTCCGGTGGAATAAGCTTCCCGAGCGTTGCCATCTTAGGCATCGTATTACTGGCAGCCACGCTGTCACATTTCAATTCCTATCAATGGCCAACTCAGCGATGGTTCAACATCGCCGGGATTGCAATTTGCGTCATTGGAATTTTTCTATTCCGCTTTTCAGTCGTTGACCCAATTCAGAGCGCCAATCGGCACCAACGTGTTGCTGAGCAAGCCATAAACAAAGGCCAGGTCGAGTTGGCCTTTTCAGAAATGGAAAAAGCGATTGCTGCGGATCCGGCCGACGGCAATTTCTTATTTTTTAAGACGCAGCTGCTTTTTCGAAAATTCGAGCAGCAACCGACGCCAAAAAATCTCGCAACGTTAATCGAATCGACCGAAAAAGCCGTTAAAGCCCGTCCGCACAATAGCAAAGTCGCATTGGAATCCGGAAAGTTATTCTTATCTTTGTCAAAGCGCGTGGCTACGATGGAGCAAAAAGACGGGACGAATGGCGAAATGTTGAAACGCGTGAATGCGGCGATGATCGAACAGTTCCATACGGCTCATGATCGACGCCCAAACGATGCACAACATGTCGCCTATCTGGCCTACGCGTTTGACGTATGCGAAGATCCTAAAAACGCGAAAAAATGGGCAGAAGCGGCGTTAGATTTAAATGCGGTCAACCCGCACAAGGATCGTGACTTGGGCCGTTTTCCGTTTCGATACTCCAATTCCAACTCAGACGATTCCGTTGAACAAGAGTTACAGCGGATTCGTAGCAAATGAGCGCGATAAAGACCCTAGTTCGTTGTCTGGCACTCCTCCGAAATGATTATTTTGAACTCTTGGAGGCTCATCGAAAGGGCAATTGAAATTTTCGAAATCAATGATATCACCACGCGGTAACACGTAGTAACGAAAAAAGCAGAGAGAACAATGCGAATATTGATCGTGATTTTGGCCGCTATGGCAATCGGCATCGGACTTGGGTACACCAGAATGAGTACCGAATTCAATGGTGTCGAAGAAAAATTCACAGTATTCCGTGAGGTATTGAGTACCTCCAATTCTCAAACCGCATCAACCGACCAAACGACAAGCGTTGGAAAAAGCGCGGAGGCAGAAATTCCGATCGCCAACTTGCTTGAAAATCCCACCTTCGATTTCGGCACGATGGAAAAAGGGACCACGCAAAGCCATTCCTTTCTCTTTGAAAATACCGGAACAGGCGTCCTCGAAATCAAATTGATCAAAGTGACCTGCAAATGCACGCTAAGTGACTTGAAAGACAAGACAAAACGAATTCTTCCCGGTCAAAAGTCCGCCGTTACACTGACCTACCACTCGGACAATTACGCCAAGCGTTTTCAAACCTCAGCAACACTCCAAACCAACGACCCGAATATGCAGACGATTCAGTTGTTTGTCGAAGGTAAAGTCGTTCAACCTGTCCGTCCTGAGCCTAGCGTCGTGGTCTTTAACGGTGTAAAGACAGGTGAAGAGGCTGAAACGAGAATCAGAATGTATGCGTACAAAACTGAAAACCCAGAAAAGCAGGCACCACTGAAAATTGAAGGCATTAGCTTTGAAAAATCGAACGGGTCAGACAAATTTTTTGATGTTGAAGTTACTGAAATGGATCCGGACGAACTTAAAGCTGAAGACGATGCACAATACGGCTATGTTTTGACATTGAAGACCAAAAAGGGATTGCCTCTCGGACCGATCAATCAGCGGATGACCGTGGCGACCACTCGCGGCGAAGTCGAGATCCCGGTTAAAGGAAAGGTTGCGGGCGATTTCACATTCAGCGTCGTAAACCTACCTGGTCAGCTGGAATGTGTATTTTTCGACGATATGAACCTGCTTCGGTTCGGCACCATTGAGGGGAACCAAGATTCGGTTGTCGAGTTAAAACTGAACACCAGCTCGAAAGAGAATCTTGAGAATCTTGAAATCACAATTGATGAAAACGAAACATACCCATCACCGAAGCACATCAAGGCAGAGTTCCTGAAAGACCGATCAAAAAAATTCGGCCGATTCTATCAGTTAGTGGTTCGGATCACGATTCCAAAAGATTGCCCTGAGGCAAGCCTGATTGGACCTCAAGAAGCCAACTATGGAAAGCTGGTGCTCAGGACGAATCACCCGACAGCCAAGACAATAAACATCCTGGTCAATTTTTCAAAAATCAGGTAGCGTTCACGTGCTGCGTTACATCATTTGAGCTGGACCATCAGCAATCCGGACCATCAGCAATCTGGACCATCAGCAATCTGGACCGGGCAACGCATAGGCTTATTCAACAACGATTCGAAATTTTCCTTTGAAACCGTATGACAAATTTTGATCGGACGGTTCGCGTGTTTATGCTGCCGCAGTTAATTGGCAGTCAAACCCTTGCCGATAACGTGATAGTCATCGATGTGCTTCGTGCTTCGACGACGATATGCACAGCGATTCACAACGGCGCGGCTTCAGTTGTGCCGTTTCTGGAGATCGAAGAGGCCCAAAAATTTTCACGGGGCGATTCATCAATTCTTACCGGAGGTGAACGGGGAGGCATCCAAATCGAAGGGTTTGATTTTGGAAATTCGCCCTTTGAATACACGGAAGAGCGAGTTTCTGGACGAACAATCGCATTCACGACGACCAACGGAACAAAGGCGATGAACCAATGCAAACAGTCGTCAAATGTATTTATCGGATCGTTCTGCAATTTTTCGGAAATCGCTCGCTCAATCGCTGAGCACCCTAAAATCGATCTGATTTGCGCTGGGACCAATGGGGAAATCACGCTGGAGGATTGCATTTTCGCAGGCATGGTAGCCGAAAACTTATCGTCTGAATCTGTCGTCAACTTCAATGATCAAGCCGAAATTTGCCGGAAAATATGGACGTCGTCCAAGTCTGATTTGCAGGGTGCGTTAAAACAATCGACAGGAGGGCGAAACTTAATCCATCTGAAAAAAGAAGCTGATGTTGAATTGGCTTCCAGAATCGATTCGATCCCCATTCTGCCAAAATTGAATACAAATACATGGAATATCAAACCGGCATAGACCATCTGGTGTCTCGTTAATTACACTTGTCGGTTTGCATTTTCATTCTTTGGCAGATTATCGATGGCTAATACCGAAGCAGATTCCTCATTAATGAAGAAGATTGTTTCGCTTTGCAAGCGGCGTGGGTTCCTTTTTCAGTCCAGTGAAATTTATGGTGGACTGAACGGTTTCTGGGATTACGGTCCACTTGGCGTCGAGCTCAAACGCAATATAAAACGAGCCTGGTGGCAAGACATGGTGACCGGGCACGACGACTTGAACGTCGTTGAAAATGCACCCAGCGTCTTTTCCATGACCGGAATTGATTCAACCATCATCATGCATCCGCAGATCTGGAAGTGCTCGGGTCACTATGACCTTTTCCATGATTACATGGTCGATTGCAAACAATCGAAAAGACGCTACCGACACGATCAAATCGTCGGGCGTTGGGTCGAAGCCAAGGGGCAGAAGATTTTTGTCACAACACTGGCGAGCGAAGCTTGTGAATCAGAAATCGAGTCAAAGGCGCTTAAATTCTTCAAGCTTCGTGCGAAAAACAAAGAGGATTTGGTTTACAGCAGCGAAGTCATCGATCTGATTTCGGTCGAAGAAACCACAAGCGTTCTCGCCCCGGAAGCTAAAGCCCTCGATACGCTAACGAGCCCGCGTGAATTCAACTTGATGTTTAAGACAACAGTTGGTGCATTAGGCGGTGAAGATGATGTGGCATTCCTCCGCCCCGAAACGGCACAAGGAATTTTTGTCAACTTTAAGAACGTGATCGACAGCACACGTTTTCGCCTTCCACTGGGAATCGCACAAATCGGAAAGAGCTTTCGAAACGAAATTACGCCGCGAAACTTCACATTCCGATCGCGTGAATTCGAACAAATGGAAATTGAATTTTTTTGCCATCCGGACGACTCCGCAAAATGGTATTCGTACTGGCGTGACCGACGCTTAAGCTGGTATCACACAATGGGAATTTCGGAAAAAAGCCTAATCATGCGTGAGCATCATGCTGATGAGCTTGCACACTACTCAATTGGCACAGCTGACATTGAGTATGCGTTTCCGTTCCTGCCAGAAGGCGAATACGGGGAACTGGAAGGCGTTGCACACCGTGGTGACTTTGATCTACGCAGCCACATGGAAGGCAAGCTTGATGAAAAGTCAAACCCGCTGGAAGTGCAGCTCAACGAAAAGGGAAAACCGAAGTATCGTGGTAGTGGCAAAGACCTGCAGTATCGAGACGATTTAACCAATGAGAAATACACGCCCCATGTGATCGAACCATCGGCTGGTGCGGATAGAGCGACATTGGCATTTCTTTGTGAGGCCTATTACGAAGACGAAGCCCCGGATGAAAATGGAAAGATGCAGCTGCGAACCGTGATGCGATTCCATCCGCGCATTGCCCCGATCAAAGCGGCCGTGTTCCCGTTGGTCAAGAAGGATGAATTTCAGAGCAAAACAGCACGAGATATTTACCTCGCGCTGAAACGAGAGTTCAATGTCTTCTATGATGAAACGGCTGCCATTGGCAAGCGATATCGTCGTCAAGACGAAGCAGGAACTCCCTACTGCATTACTGTTGACGGTGATTCCGTAACCGACCAATCGGTTACCATTCGCGAACGTGATTCGCTTGAACAAATCCGCATTCCAATTGATTCGGTCGTTTCAGAGATACGTAATCGAATACTTGGCTGATCATCACTCTTCAGCTTTTCATCGTCGACGCCACCCTACTTTGCATGCCTGTGAACATCGAATCGCTTGCGATTCGCATTGTAGACCGATAGGCCGTTCGCTTTACAAAAATGGTGAAAAAGGAACGCAGCAGGCCTTCACTACGCCTTAACGGCATGGTTGGAGTTCATCACGGTTCGCGTGCCAACGTCCGTGCAATCTTGAACCGCGTATTTTGACTTTTGCGCAAAATTTGAGGCCTGAACATTGGTTGACACCGGACTGTTGGTAACAGATCGGCCAAACCCTTTTTTAGCCAGCACCATCAACGCATTCATCCAATTGCTATCAATTTCTGGATTTCCGGGCGACATCCCCCTAAAAATGCGCCGATCCCTCTTAGCGACCCACCACGACATTATAGTGCTTTACCAAACCACTGGAGGGGAATATGACCCTGTGGAAAAACAGCTGCACGATTGGATCCACGGCTATACTTTTCATTGCATTAATTATGCAATGGACTGCGGCACAGGACGTCGCTCCAGATTTTGACTATTCAAGAAGTGGCATCAAGCCGAAGCGGATCGACAACAAGTTTGTCGGGCCCCAAGCATCGCCAAAGTTAACCACAGATCCTCTGCCCCCTTGCGACGAAGACGTCGTTTACGAGTCTTACCGATGCTCCACTTTGCTGAACAACGTCTTCCTTTTTGGTGGGGCGAATGCTTTTGCAAACAAAGGTGATGACAACCACCCCAATAACTTTGGAATGGTTGGTGGTTTTAACCTCAGTCTTCCAACGGGTCTTCAAAACCTGAGGTATCAATTTGGCTTCTCGCACGGCGCGTACGACTGGATGGGGCGAGAAGGATCGGCTGGTGCGGGAGGAAAACCGAATTCTGCTGAATTGGCCAATTACTTCACCGCCGGTGTCTATCAACGGAGTGACATAATGAGTGACCAGCCGTGGAGCTTCGGCGTCGTTTTCGATCACTTCATGGGTGAGAATTGGGGTGAAGAAGATTCTTACATCAATTTGTCTCAGGTTCGGTATCAAATCGGGTATGCGTTAAACCAAAACAATGAAATTGGTTTTTGGGGCACCCAAAATTTGGACAAGGACCTCTTTGCAGTAAGCGGCGTCGACACCGCCCGCGTCCAAGCTCAACGACAGGCGAATCTTTATTACTCGCACGTGTGGTCTAACGGAGCGGTCTCAACCGTCTACGCTGGCTTGACCGACGATCCGGGCGACTGGATCATCGGAACCCGAATGATTAATCCTGTTACTGATCGATTCGCCACCTATGCCAATTTTCATTACGTTCGTCCATCAACAAGCGTTGGAGATGGTGGTATCAATCGCTACTCGGAGGCAGCCTACACACTTGGTTTTGGATGCATGATCAATTTTGGTGGGAAGCTACGTAGTAGCAGCATTTCCGGGCATAACGATATGCCTTATCTTTCTGTCGCTGATCAAGGCCTTTTCGGCCTAAACATCCCGACGGGTAATTTGTAATCAATTGCTAAAAACAATGAAGAAACACTCTCCTGATTCCAACCTTGGAGTCAAAAGCCGGGGTCTGTCACCCGGCTTTTTTTCGTTCTTGATTTCGGTTTCGATACAAGTAGATAGCTTACAAGTTTCCGAATTCGCTTGAGCTAAATCCGCTTCGCCGCTTGATTGAATAGGCTTCCAATGAGTCGATAATGACTTTGGCTGTTTCAGCAGCCGGCTGAATTTCGTCGACTTCGACGGACTTATTTTCCAGTGCTTTGTAATCCTGAAAGAACCGACGTAGCATCGCCCGTCGATGACTTGGCAGTTGTGCTGCGTCTGTGTAGCCGTTGTATTCTGGATCGTCGACGGCCACGGCCAGGATTTTGTGATCGGGATCACCACCATCGATCATCGTCATCAAACCAATCGCCCTGGCACGAACCAGTGTCATCGGAGCAATCTGCTCCTGACAAAGCACGAGAACGTCCATTGGATCATTGTCCTCGGCCAAGGTCTGAGGGATAAAACCGTAATTCGCAGGATAATGCACGGCGGAAAACAGCATACGGTCCACCTTCAACAACCCCGTGTGTTTATCGAGTTCGTACTTGATGTTCGATCCCATTGGAATCTCAATCACCGCAACGAACTCGCTGGGAAGGTTTTCACCTGGCGTTACATCATGCCAACAATGCGTCATTTTTCGTTCCTAATGATTCCGTAAACTCGGTTTTGTCGCAATTCACCGTCTGCAAATCGCGTGTGCCACAATTGTAACTTTGAAATCAAATCTAGCACCCGGCTTTTCAAAAAAACCTGCCAACTGATCAAAAGATTTGTGGAATTTCGAGAGCGGCCAAGGGTAAATCCAAACGACCCGAATCAACAACAGCCAGTCTCATTCGAAATTCACACTTCCGCGGACACCGGAATCACTTGCAATTCGCATTTCAAAACATGGGTCCCAGTATCGTTCGAACGCCTTGGCCGATTGCATCCTTTAAACAATGAGAAATTGGATCTACAACACCCAAACCCGCTCCTAACCAAACGTTCCCAGTGATCCGACCACTGCGTAAACGATAAAAACGACATAGAGCGAGACCAAGAAGTAGGCCTTGCGGCGTGTTAGTTGAAGCTTATGCGCGATCACACTCAGAGTAATCACCGTCAGGATCGCCAACATCACTTGCAAGCTAACAATCGATGCAGACTCAGCGAAAACAATCGGCTCCCAATTATTAAGATACGAAGCGACCAATAACGGAATCGAAATGCAAATCGAAATGTCAAAGATATTTGATCCAAATGCATTGGAAACAGCTCCATCATCGTCGCCTCTCTTGGCTGATCCTACAGAGAGAAAAGTATCCGGCACACTAGACGCGGCTGCCGCCAAAATCACAGCCACAAAAAAGACAGGTACATGCAACTTTTCCGCTGTCACCTGTGTGATTTCCACCAACCAATAGCACGCTGTTGCAGCAAAAACAGTTGCGATGGCAATGATCAACCAAGAAGTCAACAAGTTCAATCGAATTGAAAAAATCCCAAAACAAACTCCAGCTGTATCAGGTTCCTCATCGGCTTCTTGAGTAACTTCCGTGCCAACCAAATCTTTTTCGCCTATATCGCCTTTCATTGCTCCAAACACCTCGTTCTTTGAAGAACTGGAAACACTTTCGAACCGTCGACGCAGATCACGTGAAACCTTTTTACCACTTTCGGCATAGGCACTTAAAGCTTTTGGACCTGACATTCCAGCGGCGATCCAGCCTTCGATCAGCGAAATTTGTTTTTGAAATCGTCGTGCATCGAAATACAAAACCGTTACGTACGCTGCATATCCGAGAAGAAAAACAACGCCCATCCACCATTCGATCCGTTGCTGCAACAGAAAAACGATCAACAAAATCTCCATGAGCACAAACCAAGCCCCATCGCGAACAATGACGCGATACTCGACGTCGATCGTCGGACGACTTGGTCGGTAATAGGAAATGAAAATTGCGCAAATGGCAGGAATCAAAATCATGTTGTAGACCGCGCTACCCGCGCACGTCGCAATCACCAACGCAAAGCCCTCGCCACTGGCCTCTTGTAAATCGACCCCCTCACGCCCGTACAAAACGGCTAAGACGACGAAAATGATCCCCGTAAAAAGCTCCGGCATAGAACTGGCAATCGCGTCAAGCGTTGCACCACGAACCGAACCTGGTAATTTCAAAACATGTCCAACATGTTCTGCCGCATCTGCGAACGGATCGCATGCTTGCCAGATCACGATCGAAACCAAAACGGTTTGCGAAATCAAGCAAACGATTGCGGAAAATGGGTCACCAGCCAAATACCAAATCAGTCCGGAAATCATGCAGACACAGGCTGATACCGCGGTTACAAAAACCGCAATAGTTGGGAATTCAGAATTTTCGCAGTCAACGTCGACCGTGTTCACATCAGACAAATCAAGCGTTTCAGATTCATCGGTGATCGACATTACGCTTCAAAGAAAATTTAATAAGCAGGTGCAGGGTGGGGTCTCGTATTGTATCCGGTACCTCACTCGCAAAATACCGTACAATCACAAGACTGACCGCAGACCGCAGACCGCAGTTTGGTTTTAACTTTTGGAATAGGGCGAGCGTACCTCGCATCAAATGAAATTCGATGGCAAACACTTCAATACAATACCATTTTGACGTTTTAGTGATCGGCGCGGGGCACGCTGGAACCGAAGCCGCCCTCGCAGCTGCTCGAATGGGTGCCAAAACGGCATTACTCACCACAAACCTCGATACCGTTGGGCAAATGAGTTGCAACCCGGCAATCGGCGGCGTTGCAAAAGGGCATATCGTTCGCGAAATCGATGCGCTCGGCGGATTGATGGGAAAAGCCATCGACGCAACTGGCATTCAGTTTCGAATGCTCAATATGCGTAAGGGTCCAGCGATGCACAGTCCTCGCGCTCAAGCCGACAAAAAAGCGTATCAAAACTTTGTCAAAAACGAGGTGGAATGTCAGGAAAATTTGGCCCTTCGGCAGGAGATCGTACAAGAGCTTTTGTATGAGGATGCTACCAATTCAGATCCCAGCGATGCCGCAGCCAACGCATCGAAAAAAATCATTGGGGTCAAAGCGTTGGGCAATGTCATCTATAAGGCTGATGCAGTCATTTTGACGACCGGAACATTTCTTTCTGCACTTATGCACACGGGTGAAGCCAAAACCCCAGGTGGACGTGCAGGCGAAGGAACCAGCAGTGGAATCAGTGGATCACTTCAGGAACTTGGTTTTGCGCTCGATCGATTTAAAACAGGGACCCCGCCGCGACTGAACGCCCGCACGATTGACTTTTCCAAAGTCGAACTGCAACCCGGCGATGAAACTCCTCAGCCGTTTTCGTTCATGAGCGGCAAACTTTCGATCGAGCAAATCCCTTGCTACATCACCTATACCAACCAAGCTGTTCACGATCTGATTCTGAAGAACCTTGAGCGGGCCCCCATGTATTCGGGGCAGATCAATACCAGCGGTCCACGGTACTGTCCTTCGATCGAAGACAAAGTTGTGCGGTTCTCCGACAAAGACCGTCATCAACTTTTCCTCGAACCTGAAGGCCGTAACACACAAGAGGTTTACGTCAACGGGATTTCGACCAGTTTGCCGCGCGACGTTCAGGATGAGATGTTCACGATGATCGCTGGTTTGGAGAATGCTCAAATCATGCGTTATGGCTACGCGGTTGAATACGATTACTGTCCACCCGATCAACTCAAACCGACATTAGAAACCAAAAACGTTTCCGGCCTTTTCTTTGCCGGTCAAATCAATGGAACAACGGGTTACGAGGAAGCTGGCGCGCAAGGTTTGATTGCCGGTGCCAATGCGGCATTGAAACTCCAGTCGAAGGATCCTCTCATTCTTACGCGTGACCAAGCTTACATCGGTGTCTTGATCGATGACCTTGTAACGTCCAGTGTTGACGAACCGTACCGAATGTTCACCAGCCGTGCCGAGTATCGATTGCTTCTGAGACAAGACAATGCGGATCGACGCCTGACACCCGTCGCCGAGAAATTTGGCCTCGTTACAAACGATCGGACCGAGAGGCTCGAATCGAAATTGATGGAGATCGAGACGGGGAAAAAACTGCTTGTTGAAAACCGTCACGGAGATGGCACGGTTGAAAAGTACTTACGTCGTCCCGAAGTTCAATGGGCGGAGATTTGCGAAATTCTGCCTGAGCTACAATCGATCTCGGCCGAGGCAGCGCAACAAATCGAATTCGATGTCAAATACTCTGGTTACATTGGTCGTCAGCAAATCCAGGTCGATAAGCAGAAACGTTTGGCCGAAAAGCGAATTCCAGAAACACTCAACTACGACTCGATTGTGCATTTGCGAAACGAAGCACGGGAAAAATTCAATCGATTCCGCCCCATTTCTTTGGATCAAGCAAGTCGAATCAGCGGAATCACGCCAGCAGATGTCGCCCTGTTGATGGTGCATATCGAAGGAAAGAAAAAGTAGTCAAAAATCTGAAGGAACTGGACCGTTCAGGATAGAACATTTGCGTTGTGGCGTGATTCCAGGGCTGCTTTTCTGGATTGGCGATTCGCAGTTTTCATTTGCTCAAGATGACAAGCCACTTGTCGTCATTGGGAAAGACACAACGCACACCGATGGCCTGCTAACCGACAATGGTTAGAACATCGACATTCGATAGGTTAACGCAAGATAAGCAATGGTTGTTTTGGCGTCGGTAGGACGCCCGAGTCGACGGTGGGGATTGTGACGCAGCTTGAAACGACAACGCAAAAGATTGCAGCAGCCAAATCCCACTCCGCGATCCCGTGGAATAGTTGCGTGATGAAATCTATACGAAACAAAACGACGATGTATACCGCGGATTGATCTCGATTACATAATCAAGATCAGAACAGGTCCCAAGTACGATGTCGATTCCAAGATACCCATTAAATTCCGGGAGCGTTGCAACGACTCTCTTTAACAAACCTTCTGCCCGAATTCGCAAATGATTGTCATTGATTTTTTCGCTCGAAAGGTAATGAAATGAGTCACTTGAAAAAACTTGTCGCATCAGCGGAAACATAAGCTTGCGACCTGATTCCTGCTCACACTCAACAGCGATGCTTGCTGGAATGCCTTCCACCAACGGCTGAATTACCCAATTCGAATCAACGCCACAGGCAATTAGGTCATTAGAGTGAATTTTTTTTACATCCATGGATCCAGCACCAAAGCGTGGTTTGACAACATACCTTCCCTTCAAATCGCGAATCGAATCGGATCCTAAAAATGTTTCTGGAGTCGGGATCTTGTATTTGCCCAAGTGGCGATAGGTTAACCACTTGTCCGAGCCAATCGCGACGACCTCAGAGTTAGGCGACAGCAACTTCACACCACTTGATTCGACTTGTTGCGTAAAGTCGAACAGGGCGTTCTCAATTTCCGGTGCGATCACGATTGCAGAATCGCAGTTTTTCAAGTCCATTTCGAGTACACCATTCAACTTGGCGTGTGAATCGACAGGAAGTAACTGAACACGGTGATCATCGCTCCATTGAAACAACGGTTTTGCATTTAGCAAACCATTAAACAGGAAGGAATCATTGAATTCGATTTCCGAAAGTAGCAGCGAATCGATCGGCACCAACAATAGCGCCTCATTATTCAATTGTTCGAGGCGTTTCTTTACAACCGCATCCAACATAGCAGCCCCTTCACGGAGCATGGATTCGTTTAAGGCTTCAACGGGCGAACCAAAATTTGGGTACCGGTACCAACCACCGCCACAGACGAATTCAAAAACCAGCATTTTGAGAAGCGGCAAGTTCATATTAACACTTCGATTCTGAACAATCGCACTAATGGTTCGTCAATGTTGAACTGACTGGTAGCTACGCTCGCCCCAGCATTGGAATTCTACCTTCTGGCGAGCGTAGCGACATTGCAATTCAGGTCTGACATACCACTACGATGTTTGTTTTTATTTTTCAGATAGTACCAGTGAGATCATCGTTTGCCCGGTTTTGGGTTCGAGCTTTGTGTTGGGCTCAACAATCTTGATCAACGTTTTGCTTTCAATCAAAAACAGGACGTGACAATTCCCGCCGTATTGCTCAACAAATTCTTGATAGCCAAACGTTTCAGTCAGCTTGGTTGTTTTGACTTGCCAACCGTTTTCAAAGAGATCATGAATTTCGTCATAATTTAAATCATCATTAAACAGCACTCTTGCCTTAATGTTATCACCCAATGCACTGCGATGCCCCGTAGCGAGAGCAGGCAGCTGAAAGACATTTGATCGGCCAAAGATCTCGGCAAATTCGTTCGCGGCGAGCGCATTGACTTCATCACTTCGCGTCATCGCCATCAATCGACCGATCCCAGCAAAATCATTTTCTTCGATGAACTGTTCCGACAAAATGCTGATACATTCGGCGTTGAGCCCCGCCATTTTCGCGGTCGAAATTTTCCGAAAGCTAGTGTCGACCAACAACACAGAAAAACCCGCTTCTTTGACAGCGATTGCCACGTCGCAAATCCATCGGTCCGCGCCAGCGAACAACATACCCTGTGGATTTGAATCATCCAATTCCAACGCTCTCGCCAAAGGTACGGCGCCCAATCCATAGATCGAAACGGTGCCGAAGATGACCAGAAACGTAATCGGAACAATCTTTTCCGCATCAGCAATCAACTCAGGGGCAACTTCTGGATTGAGCAGCGTCACGATCTTCAAAGCAAACACAGACGATACGGCTGCTGCAACAATTCCGCGAGGAGCAAGGAATGCCAGGAATATTTTCTCTCGAATCCCCAAGCCCGTTCCGATCGTTGACAGCCAAACCGAAATGGGCCGGACGACGAGAATCAAACAAATCAAAAAAGCCCCGCCATGCCAGCCAAGATTCCAGATCGCTGAAATATCAATCCGCGAACCGAGCACAATGAACAAGCAAGAGATCAAAAAGACTCGGAGGTTTTCTTTGAAATGAAAAACATGATCAATGGAAATCAGCTTTTGATTGGCGAGGATGACGCCCATCAGCGTTACTGTCACCAAGCCGGACTCTTCTTGCAATAAATTCGAAATCGCAAACACAGCCAACGCCGTTGCGAGAAAAAACACGCCATGCAAAAAATCTGGAATTAGGTAGCGTTTGACCAATTGAATCAAGAGCTGGGCACCCAACCAGCCAAAAACGACTCCAATCGCGATCGTCTTAATCAACGCGAAGAAGGACTGAAGCATCGTGTGTGCATGCTCCAACCCAAAAAAAAGCTGCTCATAAATCAAGACGGCAAGAATCGCTCCAATCGGATCGATGACAATCCCTTCCCACTTGATGATTGAACCAATTTTCTTGCTGGGACGAATATGGCGAAGTAGCGGGATCACAACCGTAGGTCCGGTCACGACCAATACACCTCCGAGCAAGGCGGCAATTCGCGGATGCAAACCAAGAATCAACCAGGCCGCAAGAAACGTCAAACCAAATGTTGCCAATGCACCGATCGTCACCAACTGCAAGACGGTGCGTCCCGCGACTTTCAGCTCTCGTAAACGAAGGGATAAACCACCTTCAAACATAATGATGGCGACCGAAAGCGAAACAAGGGGAAACAACAGCATTTCGGCAATGGGCGGACGCGTCTTATTTTTGCCAGCATCGTCACTCGCTTCATCTTTCGAGTCGTTATCATCTTCGGAGCCCGTTCCAATGTTCACTGGACCGTCAACAGAATGCGGATCCTCAACGGAATTGACTTGCGCGATATCGCCCAATATCTCATCAATGTTGAATACGGATCCGAGTCCGACTCCGAAGATCAAAAGCAATAAAATCGACGGCAATCTAAAACGCCATGCGATCCATTGAGCGGCGATTCCCAGAACCGGGACAGCGGTAAGATAATAAAAAAATTGTTGCTCTTCCAAGAAGCTTGCCTTCGTTAATAGATTGCCATCGTTAATAGATTGCCATGCGGCGGTCACGTTAATCGTTTGCCGAATTCGGACGGACTTGTTAGATCAGATGCCCGGTTGCGACTCTGTTAGGGGACCGAAGTGAGAGCGAGTGCGACATTCTACCAATTGAAGTCGAATTGAAAATGCAAGCAATTCAACACCAGGCCTCATCCCACGCCCGTTACGCTAGTGGTACGTCAAACCTGAATTGCAATTTAACTACGGTCGCCAAACGGCGGAATCCCACGCTCTGGCGAGCGTGGCTACCGGCCAGTTCAACATTGATGAACCACTAGATCATGCCCGCCATTTTTCTCAAGATCCATTCCGTGGTCAGTAGAACGACAACAACAGCCCCAAAGAACAAAATGAATTGCCATTGATGCCAAAAAAACCACGGTGGATCACTACCCATTTCAATCAAATCAGTCGCTGGCAAGGCTCGCGGTAGTTCACCCAATTCATCAACCTTAAGAAACTTTCCGCCTGACTCCTCAGCCAGCTTACGCATATGCTCTTCATTGATCGGTTGTCGAATATTTTCGCGACTGCCGTCAACAATTTCAAAATTAGTTTTTATATTCGGATAATCAATGAGCTTAACCCGATAGCTTCCCGGGCTAAGCCCGTCGATGGTACCGTTATAAACATTGGACTGAAACGAACGTCGCAGGACTTCGATCGGAGTTTCTCTACCGCTGGCCGACAATAGACCAAGTCGAATTCTGTTGAGGTCGGGAACTTTTGTTCGATCAAACAAAGTCGCAATTAAGGTAACCGCTTCACCGCGGTAATACTGAGACCGATCCGTTTCCAGCTCGATACCCGCTTCGTTAATTGCAAGCTTCGATGAAGCAAGATATTGAATCATCTGCGACCAATACCGACCGAAATACGTTTCGTCCTGGCGGAATCGCCAACGGTGCGTTTCGGGAAACGCGTGATAAAGAACACTGCCACTCCCAACGGTATGAAAAAGAATGGCTGGAAGCTGTCGCCCCTCAGATTCAAATTCGGCAAAAGTCTGTGCAGCAATTTTTTTGTTACGACTGGTCGCAAACCAGTACGCACCACGAAAGTCCAGGTAAGATTTCGGTTGCCCCAACCCGTCCGAAATATCCATCGGAAGGAATCGGCGGCCCGCAGGGGTCTGCCGCAACTGAAATTCTGTCGTCAAATCCGCCGTTTCAATCGACTGACCGTCGGAAATCGGTGTGATTATGCTTTTCATGTCGATCGGAAACAGGTCAGCAATTGAGGAGTTGGAATAAGCGGAGGGAGTGAACTTCGGGCCGGCAATGAAAACGACCCCCCCTCCCCTTTCTTCAACAAATTCTTTCAAGTGATCCAATTCACTTTGGCCGATTCCACCCGCAACTTTTCCTGCCCAATTTGGCTTCACGTCCCCGAAAATAATGACGTCGTATTGAAACAATTGCTCCTTGTTAACCGGAAACAATTTAATTGCATGCCGATCTGTGGCGGCGTATTCGATATCGGCCTGTTGTAAAAAAGTATCCAGCTGAATTCGATTCATGGAGAATTCGGCATCCGGATCATTTTCACCTTTCGACGGGCGCCCTAAAAACTGCTTCAAATAATTAAATTCGCGGCTGGGATAGTCGTAAACCAACAGAACTCGAATCTGATCATCATTAACATTAATGGAAACAGTTTTTTCGTTATTGGATTTGTCAAACTCTTGTTCAACAGATTTTGCCGCGATCAAATATTCAAAGCGGCCCGACTGATTCATCCTAGTTCTGAATCGTATTGGTGAGCGAAATCGATCACTACGAATCAAGACTTCCTTTTCGGCAACCGTTTTGCGCATTTCTGCATCAAAAAGCGACACCACCGTCTTCTGCCCCTGTAAACCGTTTGCCGAAAGCATGATTTCAAACTCAACCAAATCGTTCACAAAAACGTTTTTGTTGACACCAACCCGCTCGATGAAAATATCGGAAGCCGGGTTTTGATCGCCAAGCCCTACAAAAAAAACGGGAACGGATTCGGCTGTTGCGTATTTCTTCGATAAATTGAGTTCCCGCCCGTCCGACGCAATTCCGTCGGTAAATGCTACGATTGCAGCCGGCGGCTGACCGCCGCCGGCTGCGATGACTCTTTTAATCGCCGCATTCAGATTTGAAACTGTTTCCTGGGCGTTAAGATTTGAAACCCATCCCGAAATGCTACCGTCAGCCGAAAGATTCGACGACGAACCGATCGGGATCAGGTCTTTTCCAAAAGAATAGGAGACGATTTCGAATTGATCCAAAATCGAATTCATTCGAGTCGCCTGCTCCGAAACCGAGAGCCTCAAAAGATTCAAACGCGATGGCAAATCGGCCTTCAGCTCCTCAAGCCTCGCTAAAATCGATTCTGGATCGTCCACTTCATCCAGATGCTGCAAACTTGCGGAATTGTCGAACAAAAATACGATCGTCGGTTTTCGGAATTTCTTTGTTTCTAAATTCCAGTTCAGTGAGGATAAAAGAACCAATAAAACGATCAAACTGCGAAGCAAGAACAAAAACGATCTGAGAAACTTCGAGCTCTGACCTCGTTCTGCAAGATAAATTCGCAACAGGAAAAAAATGGCGATGCAAGAGATCGCAACAACCCAAAACCAATGAATCGGTGCAGAATAACGAATCACGTTTTTGAAAATGGGTTCGGTCATTGCGATCGCCCGAAACGTTG
>CAJQQR010000044.1 GCA_905480545.1 uncultured Pirellulaceae bacterium | reverse complement strand
CAGTGGAAAACATTCGTAACATTGCAGTGGTAAATGTTCCAAAACAAAATCGCGTTGCAAATGGTGGGACTTTCAGCAGTTGAAAAAGGGGTTCAGGCACTTGAGTCCGGAGAAATGGCGAAAGCGAATTAAGCCAGGGTGGGCTAATGACGATTTCAAGATGAAACGCAGAGTGCCAGACCCCGTTTTCTGAGTTGTCACGCTCCGTCGTTTCGTTTTATTTTTAGGGCGTTACTCAATCCTTCAGGTAGGCTAGTAAACGGCTGGGCCGATGGCCTGAATGAATCGAAATACTGCAACTCTGCAATTACAACTCTGCAACTGCGACTCTGCAACTACTGGAGCGGCAAACGTTCCGCCCCGTTGATTAATGTCCGCACCGTTTTCGACCAAGACTTAAACGATTTTCAAACTTCCCCAAGTTGCCGCAAAGTGGAGAACAGATGAACGTACACCATATCCATCGCACCCTAGATCGCTTTTATCGAAGAGTCGACGAACCCCCTCCAAGTCATGACCGTCCATTGCGTCTCTCAATTTTATTTTGAATTCCGTCAATTATCTCAACCTTCGATTCCCCATCGCTTTAAACGTATGATTCAATTTTTTCTTTGAGTTGATTCATAAAGTCAGCCGCACCGATTCCGTTAATCAGACGATGGTCAAACGAAAGCGTTAACTCCGCCGTTTTGCGGAACTTAAACGAATCGCCATCTGGAATAGGTTGTTCGTAGACTTCACCAAGAGCCAGCGTTGCAGCGGCGGGAGAAACAATAGCTGGAATGCCCCATCGCATGCCCGCCGAGCCAATATTGGAGACGCTAATCGTCACCGAGCTGTCCGCCTGATCGGTACCGGATCGAGCCAATTCGATTTGCTCATTTGCAGCGGCAAAAAACTGTTCGCGAGAAAGCTGGTTCGCATTTTTGACGACGGCGGTTAGCAACTCATCGCCGGGAAGCCCAACCGCGATTCCAAGACTGACATTCTTGAAGGTCCGCAAGTACTTGCCGTCACCCACTAAACTGCTGCGGAATTTCGGATGATCCATCATTGTCTGAACCACGCAATGCATCATCATCGCGAAACCAGACGGCGGTTTCGTGTCACCTGTGGATTCTGACTTCAGTTTTTCTCTGGCGGCAAAGATCGCTTCCCAATCAACCGTTTGCATGACCGTCACCGGAACGCAGCTCGTTGAACCTCGAACCAATCGATAATTCAATGTGACTTGTGATTTAGGAAGTTCCGCTTCCGCATACTCGTCCGTTTCTTCTGGGGTATAAGTCGCGTTCGTTTTGGTTTGAGCCGAAAGAAACCTGTCGACATCATCAGGCATCATTTTGCTGCCAGCCACTGGGATCGAATCCGCGACGTCGAGTAAGCCTTTTTCCTTCAAATACTTTTTGGTTCGTGGTGGAATGACCACATCACTCCGTTTGCTTTTTGAGGACGACTGAGATCCGCCACTTTTTTCATTGGCCGAATCAGATTCGCTTCGTTTGGCATCGTCAGCGGTCGCCTCATCGGCTGGGCCGTGACCAGCAGGCATCTCCTTGACGCCGTCGGCAACTTCCATTCGCCCGACTTCACTTCCAATCGCCATCACGGTTCCCGGTTCCGCCGTCCATTCGACCAAGACTCCGTCATAGGGTGACTCGACATCGGTGGTCGCCTTGTCGGTTTCCATCACATAGATCGGTTCATCACGTGTGATCTGCTCGCCCGGTTGTTTCAGAAACTCGACCAGCAAAGCTTCCTGAAGGCCTTCGCCCATTTGAGGAATTCGCACGGCAATGGTTGGCATCGTTTGCTTTCAAGAATAAGTGTTCGTCTGTTGTGTTAGAGTAAGGATGCTTAATACAGACTAAGAAGAATCGAATCAACCGCTAGACTGAAATCAGGCGCATACGGACGCAATGGTGTACGCAGGTATCTCGCAAGGCACCCAGTCGTCTCCGTTTTAGTCTTCCATCACCAGTCGGATCGCGGCGATCACTTCTTCTTCGTCTGGCAACGCCGCATACTCATGAATCGGGTTGTAGCCGATGTATACGTCTGGCTTGGTCACCAATTTTGGAGCAGCGAAAAGATTGCTAAAGCTATCTGGGTTGCCGGAAATTTCCGCAATAATCGATTGGCCAATGCTGCACGTCTCGCCATCTTCCTGAACGACAACTAGCCGTCCAGTTTTTTCTACCGAGTCGCGAACCGTCTGCTTGTCCCACGGAACGATGCTTCGCAGGTCAATGAACTCGACGCTGACTTCATCCTCCAGCTTTTTAACGACGCTTTCAGCATGCTCAGTGCAATTGCCCCACGTCACAAGCGTCACGTCATCTCCCTCTTGGCGAATTCGAGCCGAACCAAACGGAACGGCAGCCACGTTTTCATCAACGGATATTTGTTGACGGAAAAGATGTTTGGGGATCAAGTAAATGGTCGGATCCTCAGCGTGCATCGCCGTCCACATTAAACCTGCAGCGTCTTCCGGAGTACTCGGAATCACGACTTGGATGCCTGGAATGTGCGAAAAGAAAGCTTCGTTGGCTTGGCTGTGCCAGATCGAACCGCCAGGTAAATACGCTCCGTAGGGAGCATACAACACCATGGGACAACTCCAATCGCCATTGGTTCGCCAACGCAATGAGCCGATGTTCTGTGAAATTTGATTCCATGCAGGACCACTGAAATCAATGAACTGAATCTCAAAAACAGGACGCATTCCATACGATGCTAGACCGCATGCTACACCAGCGATTGTGGCTTCTGCCAACGGCGCGTTAAAGACTCGGTCGGGGAATGTATCCGACAAGTCTGCCGTCAAACGAAAAACGCCCCCTTTTGGATCCTCAATGTCTTCGCCAAAGAAAACAAAGTCCTTGTTGGATTCAAGTCCCGATTTAAAGACTTGATTGACGGCGTCGACCATCCGCCAATTGCGACCACCCTCGATCGGCGGAGGCTCTGCTACAGGCAAGTTGTGCTCTGCAGTTGATTCTGCAAAAAGTTGATCCAAGACAGTTTCTGCAACGGGATCCTCTTTCGATTCTGCTTCAATATATTCGCGATCGACTTGCTCATCAATTTCTTGACGTATGTTTTCCCAGTCTTCCTGTGTGAGTTCGCCGGTGTCGATCAGTTCATCGGCCAAAACCGAAATCGGATCCCGGTCAAACATCTCAGCAATTTCTTCAGCGGGTCGATAAACACGATGATCATCGCTACTGGTATGACTACAAAGGCGATCAAGCTCACATAACATCAATGTTGGACCATTGTCGCTTCGTGCTTTTTCAAACGCCTCAACCGCTGCGTCCCAAACGCGGTCCGGATGCCGAGCGTCGACATGCTTCACAATTTCGTGATTAAAGACTTCCAATTTAAAAGGATTGAATTTGTCCGTATTCGTTGAGATTCCGTAGCGGTTGTCTTCTACGAGAAAGACGATTGGTAGATTACGTTCAATTGCAAATGCAACTGCTTCGTAAAACTCGCCTTGGCGACTGGCCGCATCACCAATCGTTGCAACAACCAAATTGGATTTTTCTTGCATTTGCATGCCCCATGCAACTCCACAGCCGGGTAGTAAATTTGCGCCGGTCGGTGTGGGCACACTCCATATGTTTTTTTTTCGACTGGAATAATGACCGGGCATTTGACGCCCGGCGCTACTGCTGCATTGTTTCGCAAAATAAGCTTCCGCAAGCTCTCGGTTGGTCGTTCCTTTTGCGAGAGCCATCGCGCGATCGCGGTAATAAGGAAAAAGATAATCACCTTCTTCCATCAGCAGTGGAATCACGCCAAGCGATTCATGTCCCATGCCCGAAACTTGAAACCAACCCTTGCCCTGCCGTAAAAGCACACCCTCGCGCCGATCCCCTTCTCGACTGAGATACATCAGCTTGAGTAGCTCAAGTTTGTTGTACGTCTTTTGAATGCTATTCGAACTCATTTTTTGATTTGATTGATTTTTGTTTTGAAAACTTTACCGCCAAAACTCGGACGTTCACCTGTCAATTCGAATGGATTAGGCCGCAGTTGACAATGCGACCCAATATTAAACATTAAGTCAAATTGAAAGCCGCTAAATAAGCGATAGGGTGTCTATTCAGATGTAATTATTTAGATAAAGAGGATTTGAGGCAAGTCCAGCAAATAAAATGCCTGTTTTTCGGTTCAAAACAGCGTTTTCTCCCAAATCTGAATGGAATTTCGACATTACCGTGAAGGCGACGTGAAGTTTGAACGAAGTTGTTGTCCTACGAAGAATTGAGGGGGAAACTGGCTTGACCCAAAAATGATTTGCCCGATATGTTCAATTTCAAGAGCACACGGACGTCTCAATCAAGAGTTGACTCAAATGATAAGCAGCGCCGACGCCAACAAACGCAAACTATTCGTTTTGGATACCAATGTTTGTCTGCACGACGCGGGCTGC
This sequence comes from uncultured Pirellulaceae bacterium, assembly GCA_905480545.1. Classification (GTDB taxonomy): domain Bacteria; phylum Planctomycetota; class Planctomycetia; order Pirellulales; family Pirellulaceae; genus JABAAE01. The sequence goes on along the minus strand of CAJQQR010000044.1, from coordinate 4,163 downwards.
ATTCGTCGATTCGAAGAGCATGACCTTGCCCTCCCGATAACCGTTCTTGAAGAACTCGATAATTTCAAAAAAGGGCACGGTGACATTCACTTTCAAGCTCGACAGTTCCTTCGTTCGCTTGATAGTCTGACCGGCGATATGTTGAGCGGCCGTGGTGCGAAGATCGCTGATGATCTGGGACGGATCCGAGTCGTGTTGGGGCATGACATAGACCCCAAGCTTCGTGGGATTTTTCTGAGCGATTCCCCGGATCATCGAATCGTCGATACTGCACTTCGTTTGCAACATTTGGAAAAAGAATTTCACGTGATCCTCGTTTCCAAAGACACCAACCTTCGGATGAAGGCGAAAGCCTTGGGCGTTCCGGCGCAAGATTACAACTCCGACAAGGTCGAGAGTAAACGACTTTACATGGGCAAGAGAACGATCGAGACCCACACTGATGTGATCGATGAAATCTATCGCAATGGTGAAACGATTCCGGCACGTAATCTCAACGTTGAATTAGAGCCGAATCCGAATGAGAATTTCGTGCTTCGGAACGGTTCAAAATCGGCGTTGGCAACCTATCGCAAGTCTATTGATTCTTATGTGCGAGTCGAAAAGGCGAGATGTTATGGGGTGCTTCCTCGCAACGCCGAACAGAGTTTTGCCCTTCGAGCGCTGACTGACGATAGCTTGAAACTGGTGACGTTGGCGGGCAAAGCGGGAACTGGAAAGACGATTCTAGCACTCGCCGCTGCATTGCAATCACGTCAGAATTATCGGCAGATCTTGTTGGCTCGACCGGTTGTGCCGTTGAGCAATCGTGATCTTGGTTATCTGCCAGGCGATATTTCTGCAAAGCTTGATCCTTACATGCAACCGCTGCACGACAACCTTTCGGTCATCAAGCATCAGTTCGATGAAAACGACGTAAATGCAACACGGATTAATACGATGTTGGAAAACGAAAAATTGGTCATCGCTCCGTTGGCTTACATTCGTGGACGAAGTTTACAACGCATATTCTTTATTGTCGATGAAGCACAGAACTTGACTCCCCATGAAGTGAAGACGATTATCACAAGGGCTGGGGAAGGTACGAAAATTGTTTTCACTGGAGACATTCATCAAATTGATCATCCGTATCTGGATACCGAATCAAATGGACTCACTTATTTGATTAGCCGAATGAAGGGGCAGGATATTTACTCTCACATCACGTTGGAAAAGGGTGAACGCTCCGAACTGGCGGATATTGGAACTGAGCTTCTTTAGGATCGACAGGCTGTAATTCGCGTTAAGCCTTTTCACATACGGCATCTAAATCGATTACCAAAAGCCGCTAAGCCGAATCGAAGTTTGATTTCGATTTCTTGACGAACTTTCGAGACGCGGGACGATGATGAAACACCTTGCGAATGCCGTAGACGCAGTTGAAAATGCCTTTGACGCCAAGTTTAAGTTTTTATCCTGCACGGAATCGGGGATGATTCCTGCAATGGGTGTGATCGGAAACTGACAAAATGATTAAATCAAGAATCAAATTCACGATGATGGTCTTTTCTTTGCTCTGCTGTTGCTTGCTAAGTTGGCCGACTGCCCAAGCAGCCAAAGGGGCGACGCTGGGCGATTTGGAATCGACGTTTCTTTCAACAGCCGAAAAAGTAACTCCTAAACCAAACGTCTTGTTGATCATGGCTGATGATCTGGGCTTCTCCGATTTGGGGTGTTACGGTGGCGATATCGAAACGCCAAACCTCGATTCACTTGCCGCAAATGGAATGCGGTTCACACAGTTCTATAATACAGCTCGCTGTTGGCCGACGCGGGCGGCGCTGTTGACCGGCTATTATGCTCAACAAATTCGCAGAGATGCATTGCCGGCAATGAAGATTGGAAAACGTCCAGAATATGCAAAGTTGTTGCCGGAACTCCTTAAGGCCGGAGGCTACCGTTCTTATCATTCTGGCAAATGGCATTTGGATGGAATGCCGTTGAAAGCCGGTTTTGATCGCTCATATTATTTGAAAGACCAAGGCCGATTCTTTTACCCGAAAATCCACTGGAAAGATGATCGGAAACTTGATCCCGTAGATGTCGGCTCGGACTACTACGCGACAACCGCGATTGCTGATCATGCGATCGAATGTTTGAAATCGCATGAGTCAGATCATCCCGACAAACCCTTCTTTCATTATCTCGCGTTTACCGCACCCCACTTCCCGTTACATGCGTTGCCCAATGACATCAAGAAGTACGATGAACGGTACCGTGTCGGTTGGGATTCGATCCGAGCGAACCGCTGGAAAAAAATTCGCGAGCTTGGGATCGTAGCGGGTGACATTTCAAAAGTGGAGTCCCAAATTGGCCCGCCGTACGATTTCCCAAATGCAATAAAGGAATTAGGTGACGGGGAAGTGAATCGCCCGCTACCCTGGGACAAATTGTCAAAGGAACAACGGGACTTTCAAGCGAAAAAAATGGCGATCCATGCAGCGATGATTGATCGAATGGACCAGGAGATTGGACGCGTTTTAGAACAATTAAAAGCGATGGATCAGTTTGAGAATACATTAATCGTTTTTCTTTCTGACAACGGAGCCAGCGCAGAAATTATGGTGCGGGATGATGGGCATGATCCAACGGCCTCGGCAGGCTCGGGTAAATCGTATCTTTGTCTTGGCCCCGGTTGGTCAACGGCTTGCAACACCCCATTTCGCCGACATAAGACATGGGTACATGAGGGAGGCATTCGAACACCGTTTATCGCGCATTGGCCAAACGGAAAAATTGCAAACAACATGTTGGAGAAAACGCTTGGGCATGTGATCGACATCGTGCCGACGCTTCTCGATATTGCCGGAATCGAGATCGATCCACTGCAACATACGTTCGCTCGACCGGGGCGTAGCATCGCACCGTTGTTTTCAGGGAAAGCGATGCCACAATCAAAAACGATTTGGTGGCTGCATGAAGGCAACCGCGCGATGCGGACTGACAAATGGAAAATTGTCTCGGCAAAGGGTGAACCATGGTCGCTGTACGACATGGAAAACGATCCAGCGGAGACGCGCGATTTGTCAGACTCTCAAACGCTCCGAATTGCGGAAATGGAAACGCTTTGGCAAAAACAGTTTGATCAATTTATTGAATTGAATTCTGCAAAATAAGGATCAAGTGTCGAGTCTGCATTTGTCCGCTTGTTCTTTCGCGTCACGAATTTCGTCTGGCAAACAGATTCGTCTGGCAAATGTATACGTCTGGCAAATGTATACGTCTGGCAAGCATGTCTGCCTAGCAGGCTCAAGCGGTTGATTCTGGTCGGAATGGACCAGCGTCACTCAGCATCAAATATGAATTTTCATTTGTAGACTCGATACTCATTTGCAAACGCCCTGATTCAATAGAACGCGAAATGTCACAAATCCTATTTTAAACACGGTAATGCCGTTTGATGCCAAACAGATTGATCAACAAGAACACCAGTCCGACCACCATTGCCGCGTTGACGATCCAATGAATGATCCATCCTAAAAATAACGGCCAGAGTGATGCTGTGCTGAAATCGATCAAGCACCAGATCATCAAAAGCAATTGTGCTGACGCGCAAACGATGAAGCTGACCAATGCGTTTTTTGCGCCAGACTGCGTTGTTCTGGCCCTTTTGATTTCAGCCGCTTTCATCAGAAAAATTGAATAAAGTAAAAATATTGCGACGACTCCGCCGTCAACCAACCATGTAAGAATAATGTCGGTGACTTCGAACATGCGGGGTATCATCGCGCAATACAAAAAGCTCTTGGGCAACGATCCTTCTTGCAACAAAGGGATCGATTGAAAAATAAGACTTAACAAAAATCCAACGCCAGAAACACAAACGGTTGCAATCGCCAATCCGACCAGTCGGCTGTTCGACATGATGGAAAACACCGCTCCAACAACAATCGCGATTAGACTGAGCAATTGCAAAATGGTCCCGATTTTTAAAAGCGCGGCAAAAGATTCGCTGCGCCGTAAATTTCCAAAACCAGAACCGCCCGACGAACTACTGATTTCGCTCATTTCCTTTGAAATATCTGACATTTGCTTCGAAAGTTCTTGGCGTCGCGTCGAATCACCGCGGCTTGAAAAAAGCTCTTTACGTATTTCTTCACTTTTCTCTCTGAGCGATGAAATTC
>CAJQQR010000043.1 GCA_905480545.1 uncultured Pirellulaceae bacterium | reverse complement strand
CCTTTGGGCAACCGTTTTCCCCTACCTATTCTATCGACAAGCCATTGAGGTCGAAATGAAAGTCGGATTTCAATCAATCCCATTTTTCTGTCTGTGCAGCTTCGTTGTTTCTTGCACGCAGCTTATCAATGTTTCAGCTGCACAGGAAACAATGCATCATCCGATCATTCCGGCCTTCGAAAGGTTCATCGAGGTTGAAGATGTCACCGATATAGAGCGGGGCACATTGTTGATCAACGAACTGAATTGTGCATCCTGTCATACTGGAGCGGTGGTTTCATGGAACGCGGCACCGAAACAGGCGCCGGTATTGTCTGAAATCGGAAATCGAGTCCGGCCCGAATACTTCGAAAAATTCCTGCTTGATCCACACGGAACCAAACCTGGAACATCCATGCCGGATGTCTTGAACGGAAAATCGGCTGCTGAAAAAAAGCGAATTGCCGAATCGATCGGCCACTTTCTTGCGACGACCGGAAAAACCGTAGACACTCCTGCGTTTGCCGGGCCTGTTGGCAACGGTGAAAAACTCTTTCATTCGATTGGGTGCGTCGCCTGTCACAATCCACAGAACGAAAAAACCAAAATCGGAACGTCCATTCCTCTTGGGAAACTGTCGGAAAAGTACACGATCCCTGGACTTGGGGAGTTCTTGAAAGACCCGCTAAAGGCGCGTCCGTCCGGGCGAATGCCGCACCTTGCACTTAACGGTAAAGAAGCTCAAGACATTGCGAGCTATCTTCTTAGGGACGTAAAAGCCAAGTCGAACATCAATGTTGCGTATTACGAAGGCAGCTGGAAGAAGCTACCCGATTTTGATTCGCTGAAACCAAAATCAACCGGCTCTGCTCCAAGTTTAAATCCAGTGGTAGGTCCACGCCGAAATGATTTTGCCGTCGTGTTTACCGGTTTTTGGGAAGTAGCCAAAAAGGGCGATTACAAGTTCCGATTGGGATCGGATGACGGTTCCCGTTTGGTGATCGATGGGAAACAAGTCATTCTTAATGACGGTATCCACCCGACAACATTCAAAAACGGTTCGATTAAGCTTGATGCGGGAATTCATGATGTCCGCATCGAATACTTTGAGGGGGGTGGAGAAGAGCAACTGAAATTGGAAGTCTCTGGTCCCGGACTGCCAAACCAACCGATGGACGGGCTTTTGCGGGCAACCAAAAAACCACCGATGAACGAAGAAGGGTTCGTCTGGAGTGCTGAGAAAGCAAAACTGGGTCAACAATATTTCGTGTCAGTCGGTTGTGCGAATTGTCACGAAATGAAAGTGTCGGGAGATCGACTTTCTGGAACACTTACCGCAATGAAGTTCAATGAGCTTTCGTCTGGTGGGTGCCTTGATGCAACAGGGAATGTACCGCAGTTCGGTTTCAATGGTGCACAAAAAAAATCGATCAGTGCCGCAATGAAGCAAATTCAATCTGGCTCGGCGGTTTCAACATCAACCGAAACGCAGATCCATCAAAAGTTGGCGACATTGAATTGTTATGCTTGCCACGAACGAAATTTTGTTGGTGGCGTTGTTGATCGCCGAGGTGAATCGTCTGAGATTTACGGTCGCGAAAAATGGTTCAAATCAGATCAACCGGAAATGGGTGATGAGGGGCGACTCCCTCCAGCAATCACAGGCGTTGGCGGGAAACTGAATCCCCAATGGATGGCCGCGGTGCTGGATAACGGAGCCAAAGAACGCCCCTACATGCTGACACGAATGCCCCGTTTTGGCAAAAACAACATTGCCGATTTGGATAAGCAATTCGCAGAGGTTGATAAGTTAACCGATATCGTCAAGGTGGAATTCAGCGAGCCGAGTCGTAAGGTCAAATCGATCGGGAAAGCGTTTGCGGGAACCAGCGAAAAAGAAAACGGACTGTCATGTGTTAAATGTCATACGTTTGGCAAGTACCGGGCAACGGGAATTCAAGCGATCAGCTTGACATCGATGTCAAAACGATTGAACAAGGATTGGTTTCAAAAGTACATGCTGAAACCGAGTCGATACCGGCCTGGCACTCGAATGCCGGAATCATGGCCGTCCGGAAAAACTTTCTTTCCCGATGTTTTAGAGGGTGATACCCAAAAGCAAATCGCGGCCATCTGGGAATTTCTGTCTGACGGAGAAGATGCTCCAAAACCAAAAGGTCTCATTCAGGCAAAATTACAACTGGTAGCAATTGATGCGCCAAAAATGTACCGCAATTTTATTGAAGGTGCTGGCTCACGCGCAATTGGTGTTGGTTATCCAGAAGAAGTCAATCTTGCGTTTGATGCAAACAACATTCGACTTGCGATGATTTGGCAAGGGGCGTTCATTGATGCATCGCGACATTGGACGGGGAGGGGGCAGGGGTACCAACCGCCGTTGGGTGACAACGTTCTCAAATTTGATGATGCAGTTTCGTTCGCATTGCCGGACGTTGCCGAGAAAGCGTGGCCAAAATCGACAGCCAAAGAGTTAGGAATGCGATTCAAAGGGTACCGCTTCAATAAAGATCGCGAGCCCGCGTTTCTCTATCAGTTGAACGATGTCACGATTTTCGACCAACCAATACCAACAACGAAGCAAGACGCTATAACGCTGATGCGAAAGTTTTCGATGGAGTCGAAGTCGACGAAATCAGTTTGGTTTCGCGCGGCGGTTGCAGGCAAAATCGAAAAACGTGACGAAGGATCATTTGAAATGGATGGAGATTATCAGCTAAAACTTTCTGATGGCCAGAAGTCTTTGATTCGTCAAGTCGGCGGTAAACAGGAGCTCTTGGTTCCAATCGATTTGAGCGACGGTTCAGCTGAGTTTTCCGTGGAATACATTTGGTAACTCATCACTAGATTGACCACAGTAAATTCAGATTAAAACGAAATAACAACACGAAAAAAATTGAGATAGTTTGATGAAGAATCTGTTTTGTGTTTTGCCGACAATGCTTTGTGCGATTACTTTCACTTCGATTGGTTTTCAGTCGAATCACACATTCGCACAAGAGAAGGCTGAGAAACCGCGTGGTGACGAGTTTTATGTCATTGAGTCGATTCCCACTCCAGAAGGGGTCGTCCTTGAAGGGGGTGGCATTGAAATGATGGCAGACGGGCGGATCGCGGTTTCGTCTCGTCGTGGTGATATTTATATGTTCCAAAATCCGCTTCAAAAGGATCCGGCGAAAATCACCAACCAACTTTTTATGGACGGATTGCACGAAGTCCTAGGCTTGGCTGAAAAAGACGGTTGGCTTTATGCAACTCAACGCGGCGAAGTCAGTCGTTTAAAAGATGAAGACGGTGATGGTTTGGCTGATATCGTCGAAACGATTTCCGACGAATGGGAAATCGATGGCGACTACCACGAATATGCATTCGGTTCTAAGTTTGACAAGAATGATGACATCTGGGTGGTCCTCTGTTTAACGGGATCTTTTAACAGTAACAGCAAGTATCGGGGTTGGTGCTTGCGAGTCAACAAAGATGGGAAAACGGTTGCAACCTGCAGCGGAATTCGCTCACCCGGCGGAATCGGTGCGAACGTCGACGGCGAAATCTTTTATACCGACAACCAGGGACCATGGAATGGAACGTGCAGCTTAAAGTGGCTCCGCAAAGGTTCGTTTCAGGGACACCCGGGTGGCAACAAGTGGTTTTCCGAAACCGACGCCATTGGGCCACGTCCAAAGGATCCGATGAGTGGTAGCCGGATTATGACCGAAGCAAAAAAAATCCCCGAATACGAACCGCCTGCCATTCTATTTCCCTATAAGAAAATGGGACAATCGGCGAGTGGAATTGTTTGTGATACGTCAAACGGCAAGTTCGGTCCATTTAAAAACCAGATGTTTGTCGGCGACCAAACCTTCAGTTGGATCATGCGTGTCGATCTTCAGAAAGTGAAGGGGCATTATCAGGGGGCCTGCTTTCCGTTTCTGACCGGTTTCAATTCCGGGACGCTTGCGATTGAACAAGCTCCCAACGGTATGCTATTCACAAGCGGCACGAATCGCGGTTGGGGCTCGCGTGGCACTAAACCGTTTTCGCTTGAGAGAGTTCAGTGGACGGGGAAGACTCCGTTCGAAGTCCTCAACATGAAAGCCAAACACGACGGGTTTGAATTGAAGTTCACTGAGCCAGTTGATCCCGCGACGGCTAGTGATGTCAGCTCATACTCAATGCCGACATACACCTATATTTTTCAAAGCAGCTACGGTAGTCCAGAAGTCGATCATGTGGATTGTAAGATCACCAAAGCCGTGGTTTCGGATGACGGTTTATCCGTTCGATTGACGGTCGATAAACTTCATGAAGGTCATGTCCATGAATTGCATCTGGACGGTGTGACAGCCAAGTCGGGTGGGAAGTTGCGAAACGCAGTCGGCTATTACACGCTAAACTATATTCCTGAGGTCATGGGAAAGTAATTTGGGCATCTTCCCTCAACAGCCACATTTCTTTTATCTCAAGTGAGGTTTCCAGCGTCCATTGAACTCCCGGTGTTTCGATAGCACGATTGAATCGTACTCGTCGGACGGCAAAGTAAGTCCCCTAGCTCTTGATTGGATTTTGGCTGAATTCCAACGCCGAATCGCGAGCAGCTTGGACGAAGAAAAATCAACTTCGACCAGACGTCGTCAGAACAATAAACTTCAGGTCAAAAAAGGGCAGCTTCATCGAAGCGTAGTAATCAGATGCCAAAAAGAAATGATCGTTATGAAAACTGACTCGACTTCCGCAAAAGAGGTCAAAACAAGGGCGAAGGATGAAGAAGATCCGATTGAGAAGTCTTATGCGCCAAAACCTATTTGGCTTTTGATTTGGTTGGGCGTCCTTGTCGGCGTTTTTGTTCTGCATTTCGCGGCTGAACAAGTCGAAAACATGGCGCCGGCCATCGACCAAGCTACGCGAAATCTGATCACGATGCTGGTTTGTATTCTTGTTTTACCGGTGTCGATCATGACATGGTTCAGTTTTGGAAGCGATTGGGGAACACGATTTTCACGTCGATTGGTCTTCGGTGGATTTTTGCTGCTTCAGCTTCTTGCCGCCGCCGTGATCGGTTTGTGTATCGAATTCAATGGAAACCTGTTTCCGGTTGGTTTCCATTTGCCGTTCGTTAAAAGCAAAGATTACCAATTGACTGCTGCGAATGCCGGAAAAAATGCCATCGATCTTAGAACAGAAACAGCTGAGGATTTCCCCCAATTTTTAGGAAAAAATCGGGATGGAAAAGTTCCTGATGTTGAGTTCGCGATCGACTGGGAAGCAGAACAACCAAAATTGCTCTGGCGACAACCCATTGGCCCCGGACACTCTGGTTTTGCGACCCGGAACGGATACGCCGTGACGATGGAACAGCGTGGCGACAAAGAGCTTACCACCTGTTACGAAATTGAATCGGGCAAATTGAAATGGGTTCATAGCGAACCCCAGCGGCATCAATCTTGGCTCGGGAAAATAGGGCCGCGTTCGACACCCACCATTTATGACGGATTCGTCTACTCACTTGGCGGGAATGGAACGCTTGTTTGCTTGGACGGTTCAAATGGCAAATTGATTTGGAAGAAAGAACTTTTTGAAGAATTCGATACATCCGTCGAGATAGAAAAAGGGACGGTGACGTGGGGGCGATCCGGGTCCCCGTTGATTTACGAAGATAAAGTCATTGCACCGGCAGGCGGTCCAAAATCTGGAGCTGTTTCCTTGGTTGCCTATGATCGTAAAACCGGCGATGAAATATGGCGAGCTGGAAAGACGCAGATAAGTTACGCTTCACCAATCGTCATGCCGTCACGGCATGGAGGTGCAGGAAGTGAAGTGATCGTTTCGGTGAACGAGTCGAACGTTACCGCTCACGACCCGGTTGAAGGAAAAATCATATGGACCGAAGGGTGGCCTGGGGATTCAACGACCAATGCCAGCACGTCACAGCCTGTGGTCCTTCCGTCACAACAGCTGCTTCTGACCAAGGGCTACGGTCAGGGCGCTCGTTTGTTGCAATTTCCAGGGGATAAGCTGAATCGGTTTTGGTCAAACAACCGAGTGCTCAAAACCAAATTTACAAATGCAGTGTATCAAAAGGGCTACGCGTATGGCCTCTCGGACGGCCGGTTAGAATGTGTCGATATTCGCACAGGAAAGAGTGTTTGGAAAAGCCGAAAAAACTATGGGCATGGTCAGATTCTTCTATGCGGAGAACAAATCTTGATCTTGGCGGAGAAGGGGTATTTAGCGCTCGTCCCTACAACCCGCAGTAACGATGAGGCCGGAAGCCGGTCGGGGCCAAAAGAGGTGACAAAATTTCAAGCGATTGAGGGGACAACATGGAACACCATTGCCGTGAATGGTGACAAACTACTGGTTCGTAACTCCGATGAAGCGGCGTGTTATCAAATGCCGTTGTTGAAACCGAAGGCTGATCCTTAAAGAAGAGCCGGAGAAAAACATGGGAGTTTCTCAGCTGAAGGCAGGAACGATTCATTGACTTCCGCCTCTGGAGCTATTGAGGGTCCAACCAATTTGGTAGCACTACAGGTTATGCATAAAAAGACCCGCTCTGCGATCGTGTTGCACACTGACGCAGAATATGGATCGGTTTGCCAGTGAAGTGCCAGTGAAGTGCCAGTGAAGTGCCAGTGAAGTGCCAGCCGCACCAATACTCAATGATTATCTCGTAAATTTTCGCACTGAAATCGAAAACCTCGGACGCTTTTCATCGCTAAATAGCCAGGGCCGTCCCGTCGATGTAACGATCGAACGCACTCGGTCCGGAACACCCAAGCGGTCAATTAAATCGTCTTTCACAGCAATCGATTCATGGGTCGCTTTTGTCCATGCGGTGATCCCGGGATTGCTCGCCCAAACCACAATGTCGACTTGATAGTTGGTTGATGTTGCACGCGAGAGTGCCTGACGGAATACATCCATTACATTGTCTGAGACCAACGGGCTTGTTTTTTCAATGGGTTCAAAAAAATCAAAGACGACGTTTCCTGTTGTCTGAGGGAGCGCTTTGATGTCCCCCATCTCTTGCATTTCGATCAAAAAACGCCGGAGCATATCTCGTTCACGATCAATGACGCGGAGTGCATTGCCTGCTTTATCAGGTCCGTTCCCCGGTTTTTGGAGCTCTTTTTTCATGCGATCATCAACAACATAAAGCGGTCCGGCCTCAGACTTCTGAAAAACGTTTTTTGAGCCTTTGGTCTCAAAACGTCCGGGCAATCCGGATGCATTCATGGCGTTCACAAACGAACCAGTGCCGGTGTATAAGTTCGCGCCGGTTTGCTCTCTGGCCAGCGAATTAATCACGATAAAGAACGCTAACAAGGCCGTCATCGTATCGCCAAACGAGATCAGATAGGCCTTACTCGGGGCTGCCGGCGGCGTTTTTTTCTTTTTTACCATGACCGTATTCTTATTTAATGAGATGGTGCTCGATGATCATATTCATTTTTTGAGGCCGGATCTTTTTATTCATCCTGACACCCATCTGCCCTGGCTTTATTTGAAATTCTTTAAAAATGAAATGTGCAAACGCAACAGCGCGGTCCATTGCCTCATCGGTTGACACTTCAAATGTGACTTGCATGGGTAGTCGAAACATTTGCAGGGCCAGCATTTTTGCCTGTTGGCGACCGGTAGCAAAAACCTGACCTGTCGACGAAACCATCTCGTAGAGATTGAATTCGACCGCATACTGATCCGCAAGGTCGTTGTACTCGTCCGAATCCAAGCCAGCCAACTCGCCATCCGGCGATCGAGTTTGAGGAACTTTTTTTGTCGGAGGCATCTCTGAACCTTCCATCGCGATTCGAGCAGAAGGTGGTCGTTTACGCCGAAAGAACGAGTCTTTTTCAATCCCGTCGGGAGCTTTACCTGCCAAGCCTGTCATGCCGGCACCCTGGAAAAGTGTCTTTTGAATCTTTTCAAACCGCTCCGGTTCCGTCGTTGCAAAGGTAAGAAGCAGAATGAAGAATGTCATCAACAATGTGATGACGTCACTGTAGGTCATAAACCACGCAGGGATATCATCTGCTGGTGGCGGTGGCGGTTTCTCCTTGCCCATGGTTTCTGCCTGTGACGTTTCTGAAATAGCTTGACAAAAGTCAGCAAATGAATGAGCTAACTTGTGCTCTTGAAAATGCAATATGTCGTTATTCTGGTTCTCGACTCGATGGTGAAACGAACGCTACAAGTTTATCTTGAAGGTTACGTGGCGTTTGACCTTCTACCAATCCGAGCAAACCGACAATCATCAACTCGCGAATGAGGACTTCTTCCTGGCTGCGAGTTTCTAATTTTCCTGCAAGTGGCAGGCAGAACATATTTGCGATCAAGGCTCCATAAAGCGTCGTCAAAAGCGCAGTTGCCATACCGATCCCAATTTGACTTGGATCATCTAGGTTTCGAAGCATTTGAACCAAACCAATCAGCGTTCCGATCATTCCAAATGCGGGTGCCGCTGCCGCGATTGCGTCCACAATTTTTTTGCCGGCTTGATGTCGCTGCTCGATGTAGAGGACCTCAATTTCCAATGTTTCCTGTATTTCCGCCTTCGAGGTTCCGGCGATTACCATTTCCGTACCCCGTTTCAAAAATTGATCATCCACAGACTCAAGGCTTTGTTCCAAAGCGAGAATCCCATCTTTACGAACAACGGTCGCAAAATCCTTGAATTGATTGATGCACTCTGTTGCCGTCGGTAAGGGGTACATGAACACATTTTTCAACACGCCGAACAACGAAAAACATTTGTTTATCGGAAAGTTGATTAAGACAGCGGAAATCGAACCGCCCACCGTGATCATCAACGATGGGACATTCACGAAAGGCATCAGGCTACCGCCGATCAAGATCGATCCGACAACCAGTCCGATGCCCAATATCAACCCAACGATTGTTGCGATGTCCAACTTGATGACCCTAAAATTTTGTCCGTTCGAAATTCAAATCAAAAACCATCCTGGAATTTGAGATCTTTATCGATCGAATCGTGGGGCAATTGCTATCACCACACCTGCGGGCGTCAATAAGGTGGAAACGAAATGAAGAATAATTGGATTGCGACGAAGGAATGGGATAGGCCAAGTGCGACGAGTCAGCCGAGGTATCGCCAATCCTTACACGAATGAATCGTTGGATTTCATACGGTTTGGGGCGTCGGCAATATCCATTTGCACCGCATGTGCGTGCAAGAAAATCATCCTGAAGTGAAAGAGAGTAGGGCCGTTTTAGTCGACCAAGCCTTTGCGGACAGCCCAAATTGCAGCTTGTGTCCGATCGTTCGCATCAATTTTGCGTAAGATATTTTGGACATGTTCTTTTACCGTTTCGATACTGATAATAAGTGAAACGCCAATTTCTTTGTTGCTCAACCCCAGTGCGATGTGACGCAGAACTTGAGTTTCACGATTGGTCAACGGGATATCATCCCGGGTGTTTCGCCGAACCGACATTGCCGTTTTGACTTTGCTCAAAATACTATCGGGTTCAGGATCATTCCCGCTGGCGATCCGCTCGATGGTTTTGATCAATTCTTCTTGAGATGTGCCTTTGAGTGCATAGTCTTTGACACCCAGGGCAACCGCACGAGCGACGTAGGTTGGGTTATCGTATGTCGAAAGGACGACCACCTTGGTCTCCGGTGTTTCAGCACGCAATCGTGCCAACGCCTGAATTCCGTCGGTGCCGGGCATCCGAATGTCCATCAAAAGAATGTCAGGGCGTTGTGCGATCGCTTTTTCGATTGCTTCTTCGCCATTACATGCTTCGCCAATGATCGTAATGTCGGATTCCTCAAATAGACTAACCAGTCCGCTTCTTACAACCTCGTGGTCGTCTGCAATTAAGACTCTGATCGGCATCTTCTTCCCGGGGTTTGATTGATCCATGAAATTCGGATCGGCGGATATTGAATTCATGATGCTGGCGTAAGCTGTTTTAGGGTTACGGCGAAAGTGAATGTTGTGCGGATAAATCCGATTTGGAGGCTCCAGACGAATGATGCCTGATTTCAACGTGTTGAACTTTTTTGACTTGGTGGCTTATGCAACCTACATAGTCACTACGGATTGTAACCCCGTGTGAAAAATGTAATCTGCGAGTCTATCGAATGAAGTCCACAAAGAACCAATCAACCTATTCTATCCTCTTGGTCGACGATGACCAGAGATTGCTGGAATCGATGGCGGATTGGATGCGATCACTTGGTTATCAAATGACCACCGCAGTTTCCGTTGAAGAAGGCGAATCACTGGTGCAATCCAGCGAATTCGACCTGATCATCACTGATTTACGGTTCGACGAACTTGACGGATTCGAATTACTTCGTTTTTGCAAGAGGAACTCGCCCGAAACACCGGTTTTGCTGCTGACAGGATATGCTTCGATGGACACAGGTGTCGAAGCCATCCGGGCCGGAGCATTTGATTTGCTTACCAAACCAATTATTGATCAGGAATTACAGATTGCGATCGAACGGGCGTTGAATCAACAGCAGGTCATTGACGAGAACAATCGGTTGAAGGCCGAATTGGATCATCGCTTTTCATTGGATGGCGTTGTCGGTTACGACGAATCGATGAAACGGCAATTTGAAATTGTAGAAAGTGTCGCCGACACGAAAGCAACGATTTTGATTACCGGTGAAAGTGGGACAGGCAAGTCATTGATCGCGCGTTCGATTCATCGAGCGAGTAGTCGACGGAAAGACCCTTTTGTAGAAATCGCGTGTGGGGCGTTGCCGGAAAACCTATTGGAAAGTGAGCTTTTTGGCCACGTAGCGGGTTCCTTTACCGGTGCGACAGGAAACAAAGTCGGGAAGTTCAAGCAGGCAGATGGCGGTACCATCTTCCTGGACGAAATCGGAACCGCTTCGCAAAGTTTACAAGTTAAACTGTTGCGAGTGCTTCAAGATTTTGAATTCGAGCCGGTCGGCGGGACCACGACCCACCATGTCGATACTCGTGTGATCCTTGCGACGAACGAAGATTTGGAAACGGCAGTTGCCGAAGGTCGCTTCAGACAGGATCTTTATTATCGAATCAACGTTATCAATCTAGAGCTTCCGTCACTGCGTGAGCGTTCAAGCGACGTACCACTTTTAATCGAACATTTCCTCGCCAAAGCGAGCGATCAACTTGGTAAAAAGACTCGAGGATTTGACGAAGAAGCGATCGCTCAGATGCAAGCTTACCATTGGCCGGGCAATGTTCGAGAATTGCAGAACGTTGTCGAGCGGGCGATTTTGTTATCCCGATCGGAATGGATTCGACTATCGGATCTGCCGACAACATTGCGCCGTGAATCGGCACCCTTGGCCATCGCATCGGATATCCGCAAGACTTTGAAGGAGGCCTTGGAGGAACCGGAGCGACAAATTATTCTCCGCGTGTTGAAAGAGAATCATTACAACCGAAACGAAACCGCCGAATGGCTAGGCATCAACCGAACCACGCTGTACAAGAAGATGAAAAAGCTTGGTTTAGAAGAGCTTTGCCCAAACTAAACCCCTATCGCTTTCATCTCAATCGCTTTCCAGCTTTTTCTGCCTTGAGTCCCGCAGGTTGGAATGCGGTGTCGTTTGCCGCCCATCTGTAACGGGCGTCTGGGTGGTTTCGGCATCACGGGATTCAATGTCCGAATCCAATGCTTCCAGCTGCTTTCGCGTTGAAAGGACAACTGGCGAGTCAGACCGATCCGTCCGTCCACTCCCATTGACCGGTTTATTAAACTGAAAAAGTTTTCCTAATGGTCCCACCAAGATTGCCGGCAGAAAGATCAAGTCTCCAAGCAACGCCGCGATCAATAAGAACAGCATCAAAACCCCGAAGCCTTGTGTCGGTGTGAAAGTGCTTAGTCCAAAAACACTTAATCCAAGACCACCGATCAAGGTCGTCTGGGTCATCGCCGCACCGCAGCGTTTGTACGCAAGTTGAACCGCGCCAACGCGATCCATCCCATCACGTAACCCTTTGCGAAACCAATTCAAAAAGTGAATCGTATCGTCGACGGCGACACCCATTGCGACACTTGCAGTCATCATCGATCCGATGTCGACTTCGCGGCCAAGATGGCCCATCAAACCAAAAATCAAAACAACCGGGAAAATGTTAGGCAACATGGAAACCAGGCCACCGGTTACATTCAACGAATTCTTCAGACTAACTTTTTGCTTCCAGTCTCGCAGCAGTAACATCATCACAAAGGCAATCATCACGAACGCCAAACAGATGCTGTCAATCAAGCTTTTCAATAATGATCGTTGGGCTTTGTAAACAATGGGAACGATGCCTGAGTAGGTTGCCACGACATCCACATCGTCAACTGGACTGGCATTGTCAGATTGATTGCCCGCCAGGGTTATCATTCGGTTTTCGCGAGTCGTGATGATGTCTTCGTTTGTCCAGTTTTCTGGAAACTGGTGATCACGAGCGTCAATGAAAATAGGGACTCGTTTTTTGATTGCTTCCAAGTCATACATTTCATGACCTTGGATCAAAACGACACAATCCGCGTTAGCAAGTTTCTGATCAAGAGCTTCAGGCGTACTACCCTTCTTTGGGCGGAACGCTGCCAGAATCTTACTTTGATTCGTGGCACCCGGTCGCTTGGGATTGAAACCGCGATAATTCAATAATCGCTGTATCGTTCTCGAGAAAATTTGCGTTTGATTGAAGTGCTCTTTTTTCCAGAGAAACGTCTCTGGATCAGCTGCCGTCAGGCTGGGGTCGCTGCCACGATCGTAGCCCAAAAGTAAGACACTCCCCTCGATTTTATCCTTTGGACCTAGTTCTTCTCCCTTGGCAAGATTTTCCTTCTCGAATTTTTCCGTTAGTTGTTTAAGAATCGACGAACGATACCGATAGGCCGTGATGATGGGTTCTACAACCTTTTTGATGTCTGAAACGAACAAACCGTAGTCCACGTTGTTCAACGCACCCAAACGCAAGCTGACCCGCCAGAACTCGTAACCATAATTGGCTTCGGCAGTAGGGTTTTTTTCCGTCGCCGTTAACCCCGTTTTGGCGAGTGAATCCTGGTTTTGAGATAACGTGTCATTGATAAAAATCGAGTTACCCAGCTTCGCTTTATCGTCGAATGGCAAAAAATCACCAATCTCCATCCCTTTGCCGACAATGTTTTGGCCTTCTTCGCCAAATGCGCGTTCCAATTCAGATCGGACAATCGAGCCTGCATCGATTCGATCAACCCGAGAGTATTTCAGAGCGGCTTCGCGAAAGTTGATTTCCTGACCTGCATAGTCTTCATCGTTATCCAAAGCGTCCCGGTCAAATCCGAGCACGATTTCCATCGGAACTAACTTGCCTAGATTATTTTCCATCCAAACGTAGTCCTGGACGACATCTGCGGATGGATCAAAAAGCTTGAGTAGTTGCACGGAGGTCTTGATTTTGAAAATGCCAAGGCCAACAACCAGCATTAGAATAATTGTGCTGACTGTCACGATCGTATGGCGTTTCGTCACCCATCGACCAACCCACGACCAAAAGTCATTCGTCAAATCGTACAACGAACGCCCTTTTTTTGCGTCGATATCTTTCTGGCGGCGTTTTTTGTAACCAGGAGGGAATAGCTTTAATGAAGCAGGCAAATAGGTGAACAGCAATGTCACGGTGACCATCGTCCCGATTGCAGAA
Organism: uncultured Pirellulaceae bacterium; assembly: GCA_905480545.1. Classification (GTDB taxonomy): domain Bacteria; phylum Planctomycetota; class Planctomycetia; order Pirellulales; family Pirellulaceae; genus JABAAE01. The sequence continues at coordinate 13,854 of CAJQQR010000043.1, read as the reverse complement.
AACAGGCCAAACTTTTTGATCGGAATCAGGTTGCTGACGTATAGAGAGATCAAGCCCAGTGAGGTTGTCAACGCAGCCAATGTACAAGGGAACCAGCCGTATCGGACAGCCGTCTCCGCCGCACCTCGATGTCCGTTTTCGTAACACGACTCTCGATAGTAGTTCACAATGTGGACCGCACCCGAAAGCCCCAGCACATAAACAAGCGACGGCATCGTCAACAAGATCGCATCCAATTGCGAGCCGGAGTACCAGACAATTCCCATGCTGGAAATCGCGCTCACGCCACCAACGAAGAACACCATAATGGTGACCAAAACGCTTTTGAAACTGAGATAGGCAATGATCACGCCAACCAATGATGACAATCCGACCAGTCGAACGAGCGTGATCGTCCCTTCCTCGTCGATCGCGACGTTATCGCAGGGTGGCCCACCCAAGTGCAACTCGTCTTTACTGATGTCACATTCATTGGCCGCAAGGTATCGCAAGCGACCCATCGGCTTTCCGAGAATGTCACGTCCAACAACTCGGTCCAGTTCGCCTAAAATCGGCGAATTCAACACGACAACGATGGCTGTCTGACGAGGCGGTAACTTCATGTCAATTTTCTTGAAGAAGTTATACCAGTGCTCGAATTTTTTTTCCTGCAATGCTTTGTTAATGTTTGCCGGATCGCCGTTATAGTCGTGCCCCTTTTCCGGGTTTTTCGCCAAACTAATCACGTACGTTTCAAATTCTTCAGCGATGGAGTTTCGATCACCACTCAGCTGCGATTTCGTTAATTCCTTCAAAAATGAATTCTTGGGATCATTCCAATCGAAACTTGTGGAGGGTGTTGGCCCAAATAACGTCCCAGTCAATCGCTTATGCGCTTCAAGCTCCGCATTCTGCATGGACTTGAGCGGACCGTCTTCAGAGATCAGCTCTTCTAAAATCTCCGGGCCGGATTGTATCTTTAGAAAGAATCGGGCGCATAACAGTTTTGGGTTTTCGTAAAATCGTGGGTCAGCAGGGATCCGGTTTTCCGGTTCGCCCTTGACTTCAAATTTTCCATTGAGGAATTGTGCGACACCGCGAGATGCCATCGCGAACGCATTGTTCTTGCCCGTCCATTTAAATAGCTGGCCCACTTTGGTGATGTAATACCATTGGCCTTTGCGACCCATTAGCCAGCGTTCACCGTTCTGACCCCAATCGGAATGATACTTTTCGTCAGTCTGCTGCAATGCTAATTCGTCGGCGATTTTCTTGATTTTAGCTTCTTCGTCCGAAAGATTGTTTTGCCCCTCGACACTCTCCGATTGAAGCTTGGAAACAAACGCATCATACGCTAACTCGCCTCGTCGACATTCGTCCCAGCTGACTGCAACAAATTGATCGCCAACGAATCTTGGACGAAACCATTGGAGCACTTCGGTTTCGGGAAAATCACTAGGAAGCCAATCGGTGACTTCGTTTCGAATATCTTGAACCGCCATGCGAGCGCCGCGAAGCGCGAATGGCACAAGAAAGAAAACGGCGCACAGAATCATGATGGCGACATTGCCGAACATCCAAACCGGCTTTGAAAAGAATCTTTTTGTCATTAACTTTTTGACAACGTCGCGGGAGAAGAAAGAAGAGAAAGCTAGCGGCGCGTAATTTCAACATTCTAAGTTAACGCTGAATGGCCCCACCGTCCACGGCTTTCGTTGGGGAAAGCCGTACTTCTATCGAATCGGCGTTGCAGCAGCCGGAGATTCAATACGGCTTGTTTAGTTTGAAAACACGCCCTCGCAGTTAACGTCAAGTTAATCGTAAAAGCTTGACATTTGACGGCGTTGATTGAACAAATTCGAGATTTTCATTTCGCTTGATTCGTTCAAGCATGAGACGAATCATCCGTGCCTGGTTCTAGCGATTTCGGGAGGCCATTTTTTTGACCCTGAAAAGGACCGAAGGGCGATTTCTACAAACCACCGTCTAATTTGTTCTCATCATCATTATTTGCTGGCGGTGTAGGTTTTGCATCGGTCTCTGCGTCCGCATCTGCTTTTTTCTCGTCCGCTGCGGCGATTCCCAGTTCGTTTGCCAACTTGTCGGCCACCTTTGCGTATTCGCCCTTTAGATGATCAGTTAAGCTCTCAATCAATTCTGAATCAGAGACACCTGCCTCGGCGGCTTCATCCGCTTGGGACACGTAATCTTTAATTTTACTGTAAAACTGCAAATTGCCTTGTCCCCATCGCAACAGACCAGCGGTCGAATCATTCTGGTCACCGAACGCCGTTTTCAGTCCGTTTGCAATCGTCTTCATTCGTCGACGCGATGTTTCGATGCGGTAGGTTGGGAGTTCTCCCAATTCAACGGCTCCGCGTTTCTTGCCGCCACCCATGCCACCGCCCATGCCGCCGCCACCCATGCCGCCGCCACCATCTCCAGCACCATCTCCAGCACCTGCACCAGCACCTGCACCAGCACCTGCTCCGCTACCACCGCCGGAAGGTCCGTCCCGTTGTCCACCGCCCATACCGCCACCCATACCGCCACCCATTCCGGACCCGGATGTCGAACCTTGAGCGATCTCCTTCTTTCTGACAGCCAAGATGGCAATTCGTTTTTGGTGATAGTCCAGGTAGTCGCTCTCCTCTCGAAGAACGTCATGCATGAATTTTCCAATCGACCTGACAACGGGCTCTGATTTTGCTGATTGTGCTGCAACGGCCGCAGGAGGAGTTTTGAGTTTCGAATAGGCAACAGATGCTTCAAGCTTCGTCCACTTTGAAACGGTTGGATCGTCAATCAATTTTGCGAACGCATCGCCGTCAGATGGATCCCCATAGTTGCCCATGATTTCTACGGCTTTTCGTTGCATTGCCGCAAAAAGATCCGCCGAAAGATTGGCCGGCTTTGCACCGAGCATGGAGCGGTAAATCGCTTTGACTTGATTTCGTTGGTCAGGTGTAAAGAAACCAGCTTGTAACTGAGAGTCAATTCCGGCTGCTCGAGAAATCCCTTTAAACGCGCCATATTTCAAGTAGGCAAGTTTCGGATCAACCTGCTTGTTGAAATGATCCAGCAAAAAAGTAATGGATTGTGTGAACGGTCGTGGTGCGGTTTTGCCTGATTTGCCTGGCACTTGGTCCAATTCGCCTACGAGCACCAAGGCGTTATAGCGGACAGCCGGGTGGAAATCGCCGTCGATGATTTTGATCATCTCCGGGTAGAAAACTTGTGCTACCAAAAAGCCACGAACCTGATTGGTATTGCAACGGTTGATATCACGGATGATTTCCTCTCGACGTTTGGTTAGCGTAGAAAGCGACTCGGCATCGTATCGGGTGAATAGCGGTGTGACGACTTCTTTGTAATACTTCTGAAAAGCGGGTGGCATCACCCCATCCCGGCTCCGCATCACACTTCGGGCAGCTGAGGTTTGTTGGGTCATCAGCTTTCGCAGGACCACTTCTGCTTTCTTTTGATCGTTTCCGTTATTTTTCTTGATCTGAAAAATATCGAAAGCTGGATTCACAGGGAGTGTTTGATAAGCCTGCTGAGCACTCGCCGGTCCGGCAAAAGTCAGCACCAATACGATCAGGCCCAACATTAAACATTTATTACGATTCATTTCATCACTCCACCAAATTCGCTACGGCCTCATCGCCGCTCGTCACTCTAGGGTATTTCAAAAACTAATGTTTGATTAGTTCAGAATACCGATAGTTTGCGGAAATTGTCAATTTATTGGTGGTCGATTCATTTGCTTTGAGCGAATGATCGCCGATCGACGCCAAAATCCCTACTAATCGGTACAACATGATCAATTGAAGCCGGGACTTGCGAATGTCCAAAATGAGCTTCCGCTGGTGAGCCGGCAACATGCAAAAGAGCTCAAATGATCGCTTATGCATTCGTATATGCTGTCAAAACTGGTGTTTAAATCTGAGATGAACTCGTTTTATATTGAGCATTCTGCCGCCGCAACAAAGCGTCGTTTTTGTACATAATTCTCAGGTTTACGAAAAATGAAGAAGGTCTTTCCCCAACGCTTGGCGCTCGTTTTGAATGCGACCACGGTTGTTTTATTCCTGGTCGCTTCAATCTCCGGCGTTGCAATTGCGGCACCCCAAATTTCGGATCAAAATCAAGGTCAGCCCAAAAAACCAACTGGAAACGGCCTGTTAACTGCTCAGAAGATCAACAAATCGTTCAGTGATTTTCAGCAAAATCAGCCGTTGATTGAAACGGAAAAAGCTGAATCGAACAACGAAAATTCCAAACGAAATCAACGTGTTGATCAGAAACCGGTCAATTTAGAAGCGGTTAAAGAGATTGAAAACATCCGTCAACAACTAGGGCTCGCGATCTTTTCGGATCAAAAAGGTTCCAGCCTTTTTAAAGCACAGGTTGGAAAGTTAATGTCAGAGGATGCCAAAGCGTCAGCGCAAGTGCTTGACCTTCAAAACCCCTTGCTCGCGCCCCCTTCAGTACGCAAGGCAACCAATGCTGACTTTCCGGCCACACCAAAAACCACGCCAGAAAGGACCTCGCGACCCACAACCACCAAACCGAAGACGCGTGGCAAACAGGCTCAGTTCGCCCATCCGCTCCCCGCAATGAATGGGGCAGCCTTTCATCCGCACCACCAAAATGTTCGTCCTCAAATTCCGCCGATGATGCAAACGCAGTCAAATTCGGCTCCATGGCCGACAAGACAAGCTGGATACACACCGGGAAATCCGCACCCGACCGTGGTTGTTTACGGAACCCCAACGCTCAGTCCACTAAACATCGAGTCCAAGGTGCAGCAGACGATCAATGTTCTCTACGATTCAGTAGGCGAGCTGGATAGGACGGCTTTGGCGTTTGAAAGAGCCGGTGAAAACGACCGTGCTGACGTCTTTCGACAATTATCCAAAGCCCTTCGCGAACAGATCGTCGAAACCAAATTGCGGCTCCAAGACGCCGACCACCCGACCGCTAAGGATAGCGGAACCTTGGTCGATTGAGGATTTCACAATTGAGTCAGTCAATGGCGGCGAATCAATGGATTGCCATGGGTTCGCGTTCTTTGGATCGCTACGACAATCCTGATAATTGACATTGCCCTGCCCGTTTATGGAAAATAACTGCAGGATGAAGCGATATTGTCCCGACGAAATTAAGCTTTTTACTGACACTCATTGTAAAATTCAAAATATACTGCGATTTCGGATCGTTCTCATTTGAAGGAATTCACGGGAAAAGCCAGCCTTTTTTCGGATGAGTCAATGGTTCAGGCGACAGTCTGCGGACGGTTTCGCTAACCAATGAGTCGATTTCTGCACGCAATTTAGCCGCCGTGCGGTTCGATCTATTCAATATTAATCACACTTTTTTGGAGCAGCCGATGGCTTCGACAATTCCAGGTTTTGCCGAAATACTCATACGTCGAAAGACGATCAGTAACGACCAATTCCTCGAAGCAGATCAGGTCGCACGCGATACGAATGAACTTCCACAAGACACATTGATCAAGCTGGGTTACGCCACGCCTGAAGAAGTGATGCGAGCGGTGGCTGAGGAGCATCGTGTGGAATTTGTCGACATCATGCGGACCAAAATTCCAGATGATGTTATTCAGTTGGTACCGGAATCGGTTGCCCGTGAGAATAATGTGATGCCGATTGATGAACTGGACGGTGTTTTACGAGTCGCGATCAGCAACCCGTCTGATGTGGATACGATCGAAAAACTGCGTTTTATTCTCAACCGCGATGTGCGGATTTCATTGGCTCCCATCGACGGAATTCGTGAGTCGATCAACCGTTTATACGGGCAAATCGAGGGTGAATCTGCGGACTCGATTCTTCAGGAATTCACCGATACGGCAATCGACTTTACCGAAACCGAGGATGCAGACTTTGGAGCAGAAGACGACGGCTTGGTTGACGAAAATAGCGCCCCTGTCGTCAAACTGGTCCAATTGATGATTCAGGAGGCGGTCCAACTGCGGGCGTCTGACATTCATGTCGAGCCTTTTGAAAATCGCGTTCGCATCCGTTACCGAATTGATGGCATCCTCCATGAACGTGATAACCCGCCGCGACGTTTGCTGGGCCCACTTCTCTCCCGGATCAAGATCATCTCAAAAATCGATATTGCGGAGCGACGTCGCCCACAAGACGGACGAATTAAGATTACCGCCGGAGAAAAAGAGCTTGATCTTCGTGTAAGTGTCATTCCGACCAATCATGGCCAGTCAGTGGTCATGCGTCTACTAGATCCAGACAACATCAAAGTTGGGATTCGTCAGCTCGGATTTAGTGAAAAGAATTTCAAGGAATTCAACCAGCTGATCAAACGCCCCAACGGAATTATTCTTGTTACCGGCCCGACCGGTTCTGGAAAGACCACAACACTTTATGCAGCGATGAGCGCCCTTAATCGGCCTGATCGAAAGATCATTACCGCTGAGGATCCGGTCGAGTATTACCTGCAAGGAATCAATCAGGTCCAGGTCAATCACAAGATCGGACTCGATTTCTCACGCATTATTCGCTCAATGTTGCGGCAAGCACCCAATATTATTCTCGTTGGCGAAATGCGAGATCAGGAAACTGCATCCATCGGAATCGAGGCCTCACTTACTGGACACTTGGTTTTCAGTACTCTTCACACGAACGATGCGCCCAGTGCTGTGACACGAATGGTTGACATGGGCGTACCAGGATACTTGGTCGCCAGTTCTGTTATTGCCATTATGGCGCAGCGTCTTGTCCGGACCATTTGTCCCAAATGTCGTCAGAAATATCGGCCGAGCGATGAGGTTCTGGAGGAAATAGGATTCACTCCGGAGCAACTGGAGACCGCGACCTTTATGCGGGGCAAGGGTTGCAACGCTTGTAGCAAATCGGGTTACAAGGGACGAATTGGTATTTACGAATTAATGATCGTGAATAACAAGGTTCGCGAGCTGGTTTTTGCAGGTGCGAACACCACCGAAATCCGAAAACTGGCGATAGAACAGGGGATGAACACTCTGTATCTCGATGGTTTGGAGAAAGTGCTCAAGGGTGTCACCACGATCGAAGAAGTCTACCGGGTTGCCAAAAAGACCGAGCAGGACTGATCGGTTTCCCCCCCCAAATTTCCCCCAAGGTCCAAACCAAACATCCGCATGGATCGATATTGCAGGGAGTTTAATTCCGAGGGGGCATTCGTTTTTGTTTTGGATGAAGGGGAATCATCCCTAACCCGCTGGGATATTGGGCGTTGATCAGCCGACACGTTTTGTGCCGGCGCCGTTTGGTTGGGAGGATGGCAATCAGGCACCGACCGATAAAATCGATCGGATTCGATCGAAACACCACTTTCTTGGCAATGTTTCGGTCAATTCGCAGCAAAAACTGGATTATTTCGGATTTGCGGGGATAATAGAGACAGTCCAGCAACTTTTCCTTTTCTCTTTTCTTCATCAAATACGCTTATCCTTTTTCACGATTCGGACAATCTTCAAACGGCCGAATGTAGTGCTCAAGCAAAACAAGATCGCATCACGGAACTGAATATCCGAACGCAATCAGCTGGACAGTTTGTTTTTGGGAATTACGGCCGTCAAAAGTTGATCCAAATCTGAACGATCTAACTTACACACATCTAAATTTTAACCCGTCGTTCTGCGGTAGCGTTGTTTCAAACCGGCGCAATGCACAGTTCGTCGTTTTGCATCGATCGGCAGTCGTTCCGGCCACGGTAAATCCCATTGTTGGAGATCCGTAGTACGGTCAACTGCGAGCGATGGCAATTATTGGAGATTCTAAATGGCCGAAGCTCAAACAGTTCTCATTGACAAATTGCTACAGGCGTGCGTCAAGCAAGGTGCGAGCGATATCCATATCACTGTCGGCCAACCCCCTGTTTTCCGATTGCATGGGCGATTGCGAAAACTGGAAACCAAAGTTCTTGAGCCAGACGATACGGTTTCGTTGATGAAAAGTATCGCACCCGAGCGATGTCAGCGTGAGCTTCAAGAGGCAGGTAGTGCTGACTTTGGATTTGCGTTTGGTGATCAGGCTCGATTTCGCGTTTCCATTTTCAAGCAGCGCGGCAACATCGCGATGGTCTTGCGTCAAATTCCGACCGACATGCTCACGCCAGAGCAACTGGGTTTGCCGGATGTTTTGTGCAAATTGGTGATGCGTCCACGCGGTCTGTTTTTGGTGACTGGACCGACGGGTTCTGGAAAGAGTACGACGCTTGCGAGCTTGGTGAACTTTTTAAACGAGACTCAGGACCACCACATCATCACGATTGAGGATCCGATTGAGTTTTATCATTACCACAAGAAGTCGACTGTCAATCAGCGTGAAGTTGGCGTCGATGTCCCCAGTTTTTCCGAGGCGATTCGTCGAGCTTTACGTCAGGACCCCGATGTGATTCTCGTGGGCGAGCTTCGCGACCTGGAGACAATTGAGGCGGCGATTTCAGCTGCGGAGACCGGTCACGTGGTTTTCGGAACCTTGCATACCAATAGTGCACAAGGAACCGTGAACCGGATTATTGACGCATTCCCGGGCAACTTGCAGGACCAAATTCGAACGCAATTATCGACAACGTTGATTGGAGTTTTGGCTCAGACATTGTTACCAAAGATTTCCGGTGGCCGTTGTGCGGCGTATGAAACATTGGTTGTGACGCCGGGCGTGGCTAACTTGATCCGCGAAAACAAAACCTTCCGAATTAACTCGGCCATTCAAACCGGTGCGAAGTTCGGAATGAACTTGATGGACGATTCGCTTTTCACTCATTGGGTCGAAGAGCGGGTTTCGATGGAAGATGTCCTGGGAAAAGCTCAGGATCCAGACAGTTTGGCCAAGCGAATTGCAAATGCACGTCGTGCCATGCTTGAGGATCAACCGGAAGATGAGTTAGAGGCCGGGCAATAATTCTATGAAGTCATCAACTGAACTAGTAATCGATGTGCAACAACACAAATCGGAGTAACTAATGGCAATTCGTCGCATCGGACAAATCTTTGTTGACATGGGTTTTGTCACTGATGAGCAACTGGAAATGTTGCTTGAGGAGCAAAGCCAAAACCCGGGTCAGCTTTTGGGTAAGATCGCCGAGGATATGGGCTTGGTGACCGATGAGCAAGTTGCTCAAGCGCTCGCGGAGCAGATGAACATTCAGTTCGTCGATCTTGAAGGTGTTGAGATTCCCAAGAATGTCTTGGCGGAAGTTACCGATGCGATGGCGCAGTTGTACCGCGTGATTCCGATTCGGCTGTCCGACGATGTGCTTACTGTGGCGACGTGCGATCCGCAAAACCTTTCGATGCAAGATGAGTTACGGCGGTTCCTTGGTTTTGAAGTTCGGCTCCTGGTTGCGACCCAGAGTCAGATCGACAAGGCGGTTAACAAGTACTATTCCGACGACAATGAAAGCATCGAAAGCATCATTTCGGACTTGGAAAATGATGAAGATTTGATCAAAGCCGCCAAGGAGATGGAGGGAGATGGTCCGATCAACCTTGGTGACGTTTCGGAGTTAGTGGATTCCGCACCGGTTCGAAAACTGTTGAACATGGTGCTGCTATTGGCGATTAAAGACCATGCCAGTGATATTCACTTTGAGCCGTTTGAGGACGAATTCCGAATTCGAATCAAAGCGGACGGTGTGTTGTATGAGATGGTTCCACCGCCTCGACATCTGGCGTTTGCCATCACAACGCGGATCAAGGTCATGGCGAACCTGGATATCGCCGAGCGGCGAATGCCGCAAGATGGTCGAATTGAATTGGCGATTGGTGGCCACCCTGTTGACCTTCGTGTTGCGGTTTGTCCGACCATGTTTGGCGAGAGTGTGGTCCTTCGAGTCTTGGATAGAAGTGTTGTTTCGCTTGATCTGAATAACGTTGGAATGGATCAGGCGTTGATGGACAAATTCAGAACGGTGATTGAAAAACCAAACGGAATCGTTTTGGTCACCGGCCCAACCGGATCGGGAAAAACAACCACGCTTTACTCGGCACTTTCCGAGTTGAACAGCGTCGAAGATAAGATCATTACCACCGAAGATCCGGTGGAATACGACATCGAAGGAATTGTTCAGATTCCGATCGATCATGAAGTGGGGATCACGTTTGCATCTTGTTTGCGGGCGATTCTCCGGCAGGACCCAGACAAAATTTTGGTCGGTGAGATTCGTGACATCGAAACCGCAGAAATTGCCGTTCAAGCTTCGTTGACCGGTCACCTGGTGTTTAGCACGCTTCACACAAATGATGCCCCCAGTACGGTCACACGGATGAAGGACATGGGCATTCCGACGTTTTTGATTACCGCGACGGTTGAAGCGATTCTTGCGCAGCGGTTGGTTAGGCGAATTTGTTCAGAGTGTCGTGAAGAAACTGAGCCAAGCGAAGACATGTTATTGGAATTGCAGCTGGATGCAGACACGCTTTCGGAAAAGAAATTCTACCGGGGTGCGGGATGCGATATTTGCAACAACACAGGCTACAAGGGCCGCGTTGGATTGTTCGAGTTGATGATTCTCGATGACGAATTGAGAAACATGATTATGAACAATGCATCGTCGGATGAGCTTCGAAACGTTGCCAGTTCCAAAGGAATGGTGACGCTTCGTCAGGCCGGTATTGAATTTATTTTCGATGGCACAACGACGGTGGACGAAATTGTTCGCGAAACGGTTTTGGAAGCTTAACGAGGGATCACCGATGTGTGAGCAAACGATTTTTGCTCACGCGTCGGTTTGGAATTGCCTTACTCACGATCCTAAAAGCAATTTTTAAAATCAAGAAGATATTTTCATCGCAAGTCAAACGGCGGTTTAAACAACACTCACATTTGGATTAGCAGAATGCCAACGTTTACATTCAAAGCAATGGACGCCCAAGGGCAGGAAATTGAAGACGTAATCGAAGCGCAAACACAGGATGAAGCCCAGGCGACAATTCGTCAGATGGGATACTTCGTCACCAAAATTTCCGCCCAGAAAGCCGAAAAAAGCGGCTCGGCGGCGACCGCGAATCAGCGTCGAAAGACGTTTGCGGTGGCCGGTGCCGGTGGCAAAACGATTGTTCGATTCACGCGTCAGTTGTCCATTCTGCAGGATGCAGGTCTGCCGATTTTGCGCAGTTTGAAAATTCTCGAAGGACAGCAAAAACCGGGTGCGTTGAAAAACTCGTTGATTGACGTTTGCGATGAAATCGAAGGCGGATCAACCTTGTCCGAAGCACTTGGCAAGAGTCCCAAAACGTTCGATCGACTTTACGTCAACATGATCAAAGCGGGTGAAGCGGGCGGTTCACTCGAAGTCATTTTGCAAAGGCTTGCTGAATTTAAAGAGCGAACTCAGTCGCTGAAGAACAAGATCGTGGGTGCGATGATCTATCCGGTCATGGTCGTCTTGTTCACGGTCATGATTCTGACGTTCATCATGTTGTTCATCATTCCCGAATTCAAAAAGATGTTTGAAGAATTCGAGATGAAGTTGCCGGTGATTACCGAATTGCTGATCGAGTTATCGAATAAGATTGCGAAATACTGGTTTATGATCCCTTTGATTCCGACGTGTGGAATTTTGTTCATCTTGCTGGTGCGAAAATTCAAAGCGGGCCGATTCGGTTTTGACTTGGCCATTCTCAAGGTACCAGTCCTCGGAAAGCTGACAGAAAAGAGCAACTTGGCACGTACCCAACGGACGCTCGGTGCGTTGGTCGCCAGTGGTGTTCCGATTTTGGAATCAATTGCGATTACCCGAGAGACATCCGGTAATTCCGTTTATGAAAAATTGTTCCTCAAGGTCTCTGATTCGATTCGCGAAGGTGAAACCATCGCTCGACCTTTACGGATTTTTTCCAAGACCAATTATCATCCGGTAGCGCATTTCTTTTGGATTGCAACCGGAGCGTTACCTCCGTTAGCAATCTTGTTGATCAAGCCTGAATTGGTCCAGATTGCGGTTTACGGATCGTTGGCATTGGGTGTGTTGACCGGGATGCTTTATCTGCTGTGGTTTAAGACACCATGTGTCGAAGAGTTGGTGATTAACATGGTTGACGTGGGTGAAGAGACCGGCGAACTCGATGTGATGCTTTATAAGGTCGCCGATTATTACGAAGAAGAAGTCAATGTGCTGACCGAAGGTATGATCAAGTTGATCGAACCTCTTTTGATTATTTTCCTCGGTCTGACGATTCTGTTTATTGTGGCCGCATTGTTCCTTCCACTGGTCTCGATGATTAGCGGACTGGCCGGCGGTGGTGATTAGTAAATAGGTAGGCCGAAAAAAGTGAATCGGCCCCTGGAATGTGGGCCGGTTCAGCTTCGGCTTTTTGGATCTTTAAGAAAACGCGATCAACGAAAATGCGATCGACCACTGAGAAGGATTTTCAAGAACAAAACTTGTCGGTTTTTGAACTCCCCTTTTTAAACCCTCAACACGAAACAAGATAACCATGGCACAACAAAAACGGCACGGTTTTACACTGATCGAACTCCTTGTGGTGATGATCATCATTGGCATTCTTGCGGCTTTGGTTACGCCCGCCATCATGAGCGCAATGCGACGCTCGAAAGAGTTTACGATCACATCGGAAATGAAGCAGATTGAAGGGGCCCTGGAAAAATTTAAAAACGAATACGGTGTCTACCCGGTCGATTTTGGCAATCCTTATGTCCTGAATGATTTCATTCGCCAAATTTCGCCGAATCAAGCCTACGGCGATATCGTCGACGAAACGGATTTTGGCAATTCCGATTTTTGGTATGGTGCCACTCTTTCCGGGAATCGCCGACCTCAGACGATTGATCGTGCAGAGGCGTTGGTGGTTTGGCTTGGCGGCGTATCAAAGAATCCTGAATTTCCCTTGGGAGTCCTCGGTTTTGCAAATGGTTACATTGATGATCCAGGCTACAAGGCAACGAGATTTTTTGAGTTTGATGAAACGCGGTTAAAGGATTTGGATAACGACGGATGGATGGAGTATTACCCGGCAAGCGGCCCGCAAAACCCCTACGTCTATTTTGATGCTCGCACGCTACGGGGTACCAACGCTCCTGATGCTGGAACTGTTGATCTGGTTAGAAATCAATCCGTCTATCCATCGATCCATTCGCCGGAGCTTTTTGCCGGGCAGATAAGAACCGATCCGGGTATTCCGAGTGCTGGTAAACCCATTGCGGCTTACATGAATACGGATGCTTCAGCGTTTATCAATGCGACCAATGCCAAACATACCTATCAATTGATTGCAGCTGGTATGGATGGCGAGTTCGGCGCAGATTTAACCGGTGAGTACGATTACACATCCGGCACTACCTCAGTTCGGCTGGTCACAAATTCGGATGATTCATCACCCGATTTGAATCTGACCATTTATCGCTCTCATCGAGACAACATCACGAATCTGAAAGACGGTTCTCGATTGGATGTTGATAACTAAAGGAAGCTTGTTTAGGAATCTTTTCGCTTCTAAATCGAACCCTGCGAATTCATCCATGTCCCAAAATCTAAAAAAGAACGTCGGCTTCACGCTGATTGAACTGCTGATCGTGATTGCGATCATTGGTGTTCTCAGCGCGATGACATTAGGTGTGATTGCAGCGTCGGCTGACGATGCTAAAAAATCGCGGACGAAAGTTCAGATCCGCCGCGTCAATAACCTGATCATGGATTTATGGGAATCATTTGAGACCCGTCCCATTCCGGTTCGAATTCCCAACTTTGCGAGAGGCCCGAAGGACGCTGCCCGAATCCGATTGGCTGCTTTGCGTGAGCTAATGCGGTTGGAATTGCCGGATCGATACACTGACATCACCAGTGGTCCGATCATGATTGACGTTGATCTTAGCACCGGTGGGATCT
>CAJQQR010000042.1 GCA_905480545.1 uncultured Pirellulaceae bacterium | reverse complement strand
TTTGGTGAAAATCATGATTGGACCCAGCGGAAACTTGCGTGCTCCTACGTTGCGTCGTGGCAAGAAAATCTTCGTCGGCTTTCACGACGAAGAATTGCACACGTTCCTCAGTTAAGTACCACCACCTTAAATGCGTTTTTTTAGGGTCAAACAAGAGCGACAGCTTATGCATCCCAAACCGATATCGCCAAATGCCAACCAACGATCGGTTTGGGATTTCCCGAGACCTCCCATCATTGAGTTGGAAAATCGACCTGTCAAAATCATCTTGAATGGCATCGTCATTGCCGAGACCAGCAAAGCCTTGAAGGTCTTGGAAACCAGCCACCCACCTGTCTTCCACCTGCCACTAGAAGACATCCGGGACGACGCTCTACGAATGGTATCGCGAACCAGTTTTTGCGAATTCAAGGGGACGGCAAGCTACTTTGACGTCATTGGAAATGACGTCGTTAGGACTAACGCGGCATGGTCCTATCTATCACCTGTTCCGCAATTTAAAAGCATTGAGAAACATGTCGCGTTCTATGCCCATATGATGGACGCTTGTTTCGTTGGGGAGGAAAAGGCGCAACCGCAACCGGGAAATTTCTACGGCGGTTGGATCACTTCTGATGTCGTCGGCCCCTTCAAGGGTATTCCGGGATCGATGGGCTGGTAGAATTTTTTTTTGCCAAGCACGTTTGCATTCGGACTAACTCGATCCCATCGCTACACATGACTTAGGTTGAAGAACCAGATCCGCGGACGTCTTTGGGGTAAAATGTCTGGAGGCAGTTAACGCTGTCTGCCACCATTAACCATCAAAACACAATTCAACATCAAAAAACAATGCAAAATCTCGTCTTTAAAATTTCGATTACTCTAATTTGTTCTTTTGGCGTAACGCTCTACGGCCAAGAATCGCCCTCATTTCCGGGCAAGAAGTCAAATTGGAACGGGTTTGATAAATTCGATTTTGAAGTTGACGGTAAGCAGGTCCTGGTGGTTGCGCCCAAAGTTGTTGCGAAAAATCGCCCGTGGGTTTGGCATGGTGAATTTTTTGGTCACAAGCTGGCGCCTGACATCGCGCTCTTGAAAAAGGGATTCCACATCGCCTATGTGCGGGTACCGAACATGCTGGGTTGCCCAAAGGCTGTCGCGCATTGGAATGACTTCTACAGCGAGATGACATCGAAGTACCACCTCTCAAAAAAGGTCGCACTTGTAGGCTTAAGCCGCGGCGGACTTTACTGCTACAACTGGGCCGCAGCGAACCCAGAAAAAGTCGCCTGCATTTACGGTGACGCACCCGTTTGCGATTTTAAAAGCTGGCCGGGCGGAAAAGGAAACGGCAAGGGAAGCAAACGGGACTGGGATCTAGTACTTAAGACTTACGATTTCAAAGATGAAGCCGAGGCAATGGCTTACGACAAAAACCCAATCGACAACCTGGCATCACTCGCCAAAGCAAAGGTCCCCCTGCTTCACGTCTATGGCGACGCCGACAAAGTCGTTCCCTGGGAAGAAAACACTAAGGTCATTGCTGATCGTTACAAGAAACTTGGTGGTTCAATTGAATTGATAGGAAAGAAAGACATCGGACATCATCCGCACGGCTTAAAAGACTCGACACCAATTGTTGAATTCATTTTCAAGCACGCATCCTAATCAAATCACGGTGGCGAATCGTTATCCAAAATTTCTCGAATCGCCTATCGGCGGATCGTATGGCTGGGTTGCCAGGCATAAACCGGTCCCCCATCGGGAATCGGCAGATATTCCGGACCGTCGAGAATGTAGCCTCGTGCATTTCGAGAGTCAGCATGGGCTTCACCAACAACCCTGCCGTTGCCATGGTCGGGTTCCATCCGCTGTTTTGCGAGCGACTTCGGCATTACCGTCTCCGCAACCGTCAACATCGAAAACGGTAAACTGAGTGTAGTGTGCACCTTGGCGAATATTTTTCCGAAGTTAATACACCATAATATGGCTTCATTCAGTTTATAAGCTTCAAGTATGGGTTCAGAAGTAAACCCGCTTTGTGAGTTATCTCGTCCACGACCAACTTGATGCAACACAATCTCACATTCGCCGTTTCCAACCAAATCGCCAGCGGATGTATGCCTACATTGCCAGAACTGATTTATACCCATAATTGGCGGATCACAATTTCATCAAAATCAATCTCTACGCTTTCTCCCCATTTTTTAATACAATTCGAGACCATCTTTGCGAAAACCTGAACGACTTACATCAAACCGCGAATCGGCGAGCCATGATAAACCGGCATTGGCCGATCGACCAAATCGTACCACGAAGCCGACTTGGGCAAACCAAGTGCTTGGTAAATAGTCGCAGCTAAATTTTCCGGCTTTTGGGGATCGTCGACTGGAAAGCCACCATGCTTATCGGATTTGCCGATCACACGGCCACCTTGCACGCCACCTCCGGCAAGCATCACGGTTTGGACCTGCCCCCAATGATCGCGTCCAGGCAATGCATACGCAGACGGCAAATGGGAGATTTTCGGCGTCCGACCAAATTCACTTCCCATCACGATCAATGTCGATTCTAACAATCCACTGCGATCGAGATCTTCAATCAATGCAGAAACTGCTTGGTCCATTGGCGGAAACAAATAATTCTTTAAGTTGGGAAACGCATTTCCATGGGTATCCCAAGTTTCATTGTTTCCCAAATTGACCTGCACCAAATTCACGCCCGATTCAACAAGTCGTTTTGCAAGGAGGCATGACCAGCCGAATGTATGCTTTCCGTACCGGTCCAGCGTTTTAGAATCAGCATTTTCAATGTCAAAAACTTTTCGCATCGAACCGTCTGCCAACAGAGAAATCGCGCGTTCTTGAAATTTATCAAAAGATTCTACTTCCGCGAGCTTTTCCAACTGCGATCGCTGCTGATCAAATTGCTGAACCAAATTGGTTCGTTCACCAAATTTACTTTTCGAAACGCCTTTGGGAAGATCAAGACTAGGTGGCGTAAACTGGTAGCCTTTTGGATTCTCTTCACCGCGCTGATGATTGAATCCGTATTGAGGCCAAGCTCCGTATGAAGCGGGATTAAATTTACTGCAACCCAGAAAATAGGGGTCACGCTGAAACCCCATTTGCCCGGCGAATTGACCGGGCAAAACCCGGCCTGTGCGGTGAATTAACTTCTCTGGCAAAATAATTGCCGGCGGAAGATTATTTGTTGTGCTAGTCAATTGCCCGGCGATCGCAGCGATCGATGGATGATCCGTCGGCTTTGGCTTGCTTAGATCGAATCCAGTCGGCAAATCAGTACGCCCTGAGAGCATGACCATATGCCCCTGCGAATGTTCCGCAAAAGGATGAGTCATACTCCGGACAAGCGACCATTTGTCGCTGATCTTGGCGAGGTGCGGCATGTGTTCGCAAATTTGTAAACCGACCGTATTTGTGGCTATCGGATTGAACTCACCGCGAATTTCTTCGGGCGCATCGGGTTTCATATCGAAACTGTCTTGCTGTGCTAAACCGCCAGACAGAAAGACGTAAATCACATTTTTAGCGGTGAATGTTGTCGGCTTTGTTTCTGCATGCAGCCGCGAAATATGTTCGGATCCCAATCCTAAGATCCCGATCGCGCCGGCCTTTAAGGCAGTTCGCCTGACAATGTTTGGATGTTCTGGTTTTGACATCAGTTCGATCCTTTCGTAACCGGATATCGGTTTGCAGCAGCATCAAAGTATTGGCGGCATCTTGTCGCCGGTGCTGCCTGCGCAAGTATGAACTTGTCCATGATCGACGAAATAAATTCTTTCCGCAACAGAATTACTTAAAATCAGCGCTTTTATCTGCAGGCATCAATTCGTGCCATGCGACAACTTGTTTTGTCATTCGCCCGCTGATTTCACTGTAAGCGGGGTTGAATGCCAAATTTTTCGTTTCACCATGATCGGAAAAGATATCGTAGAGCTGTGGTTTTGAACCGTCATAATCGCACAGTAATTTCCACTTTCCGTCCCGTATGGCAAGGTCGGGCAAATCGGTCATCTTTTTCCAACGTTTGCGATCTGGAGGGCGACGAAAATAGAGCGGACGATGGCGGCTGTGATCACTTTTACCTAAAAGCGTCGGTAGGAGGTTTTCGCCGTCCAATTTTACGTCGCCGGGGACCTCGACCTTTGCCAAACTCATCAATGACGGAACCAAATCAATTGCTGAAAAAACCGAACGCTTATTTCGCAATCCACTTTTATTCTTTTCGATAAATCTAGGTCCCCAAACAATAAGAGGCGAGCGGATCCCGCCTTCGTATAAAGTGACCTTCGCACCTCGCAAGATTCCACCGGATCCGCAATCTGGTTCGTGCCCATTGTCAGAACAAATTAAAATGAGTGTATTGTTGCACAGTTGGTTGTCCCTCTTTATCAGGTCAAACAACTTGCCTAGCTGTTGATCAGTCGTTGTCCGCCAAAAACCGAACCGCTTCCATCGTCGCTAACGGACGATGACTATCGAACCCACCTTGCCAAGTTTAGCGAAGAGACGGTTTTCGGCATCCGAGCCGCATCCGAATATGCGAAACCAAAACGGGAGCGGAAACAGATTGCCAAGCTTTTCGGACTTCACTTTTTTTCGTCGGTATTTTTGTGATGATATCATGCGTTGCCGAATTTGAAGACAACCAACGTACCATCCTCCTTTTTATTGGCTTATTGTTGACTATCCCTGGATTGATCCTGCTCCTTTTTTCGACGGTCAGCACAGTTTCCAACTCCAAAACTCTCCAAGGATGCGCAATCGCAATTTCGCCCATTAGATTTGCTTTGTCGCAACACGATTTAAACGGCGACCTTCTTTGGAGCCAGGTCAAAAGCATTAAAATCTCGGGAGGCTGCCTACATGTATCCGTGCCCGGTGCTGCGGTCAGAATTCTAAATATTTACGAAATCGACATCCGAGATATTAAACGCCTCATGGAAATGAATCTTACAGGCGTTCAATAAAGACCTAATATTTACCTCGCACAAACGGCTCAACCTGTTCCTTGTAAAATTCACGCAGCTCAGCATGAACCGATTCGGGAAGCGATTCCAAATCACTCGCTGCAGCGTTTGAAACGGCTTGTTCAGATCGAGTTGCACCCGGAATCACGGTTGTGACTTCAGGAAAATCCAAGCACCACCGAAGAGCCCATTGTGCCATTGTCGCGTTATCTGGAACGTATTTTTTTAAAAGGTCTGCAAGCTGGGTGCCTTTCTCTAAACCTAGTCCTGCAAAGGTTTCACCAACATTGAATGCATCACCATCTGCATTAAACGATCGATGATCCTTTTCTCCAAATGTCGATTCAGCGGAAAACTTTCCCGCCAGCAATCCGCTTGCCAACGGTAAACGAACAATCAACGCAACCTGTTTCTCAGCGGCTTTCGCAAACAGATCGTCAATCGGTTTTTGCCGAAAAACGTTAAAAATAATTTGCAGCGAACCCAGCCCATCTACATTCAGACATTCAACCGCTTCGTCCATCGACTCAACAGATGCACCAAAAGACTTGATTTTTCCTTGCTTGACCAACGACCGCATCGTTTCCCACACCGATCCGTCGTCCAGATATTCACTGGGGACACAATGCGTTTGCGTCAGATCCAATGCATCGACACCAAGCCTACGAATCGAATCTTCGGCATGTGCGACGAGGTTCTCATGCTTGAAATTGTCGGGCCAACCCGGATCAGATCCTCTCCCGAACTTTGTCACAACGGTAAAAGCCTCGCGATCAGTTCGATTTGAAAGGAACTTGCCGATTAGTGTTTCACTTCTTCCTGAACCATAAATATCTGCGGTGTCAATAAACGTCACCCCAGACTCTGCAGCGGCTTGCAGTGTTTCAATCGCCTGATTCTCGGGAACGTCGCCCCATTCCGCACCGCCAAGCTGCCAAGTCCCCAAACCTACCTCGGATACGTTACGTCCGAGCGAATGAAATTCCCTG
The DNA here is from genome assembly GCA_905480545.1 of uncultured Pirellulaceae bacterium. Lineage (GTDB taxonomy): Bacteria > Planctomycetota > Planctomycetia > Pirellulales > Pirellulaceae > JABAAE01. The sequence goes on along the minus strand of CAJQQR010000042.1, from coordinate 14,897 downwards.
TGATTCAATTCACTTCCTTGATGTAAATTTTTGAATGACCCTTGAGTGGTAGCAAAAACATTTTGCCATCAGTCAATTCGATAAATTGCTTTATCGGTTCTCAGAAAAAGTGAATTTCCTGAGACGGCAGGCGACGCCATAAACTTTCCATCCAGCTGATTCTTGGCGATTATGTTTAGCTTGTCCCCATGTTTGAAGACTGTTGTCTTTCCTTTCTGATCGAAAAGATAGACATTCCCACCAGCAAATAAAGGTGACGCTGCAAAATTCCCACCGATGCGATCTTTGAATACCTGCTCGCCCGTTTCGGTGTTTAGACAAGTCAAAATCCCTCTATCACCAATCGCATAAAGATGCTTTTCGACCTGAAGCAACGAGGGTTTCTGAGGCATATTGGTGTCGTTTGTCCATTTAACACGGGAGTCAGATTCCATCGCTGAAATCTCACAATCAATCGCTAATAATCGAGACTTCATAAAGCTGGTCAATACGAATGCCGTGCCATTTTTAAAAATCGGTTTGGGCACGGTTGAAAATCCGAGCTGTCCGTAATTGACCTTCCAAAGTTCTTTGCCAGATGAGGGATCGTAAGCGTAGACCCAATCCGACGCAGGCGAAATCAACTGCGGACCATTTTTGGTAACAACAATCGCGGGCGTACAATACGATTTTTTAAAATCTTCTTTCTCTGGAAGTTTTCCACTACGGTCAACTTTCCAAACAGTCTCTCCAGTTGCCTGATCAAGTGCCACTGCAAACTGAACATCCATTCCATCGCAATTGAATAACAATAGATTCTTCCAAACAACGGGCGACGCGCCAGGTCCGTTTTGTGTTTCGTATTCAAAGCGATCGGTTTTCCATTTGATTCGACCCGATTTTTGATCGAGGCAGGCTGTGCCAAAATTGCCGAAGTGGCAAAACACCGATTCACCTGAAATCACTGGAGTCGGCGAGGCGTAGCTGTTCAACGCATGAATTCCACCAGGTTCGTCAACATGAAATAGCTGAACGCGAGAACGCAACTTTCCTGATTCTTTTTCAACACATAAAGCAATTAAGTCTACCGGTCCCTCCTTGGATTCAATTGCGGCTGTCATCCAAATCAAATTGCCGCTAATGACTGGTGACGACCATCCACGTCCCGGGAGCGGAGTCTTCCAGGTTACATTTTCATCCTCACTCCACTTTGTCGGTACTGACATCGCTTCGGCGTGTCCATTCCCGTTGGGTCCGCGAAATTGAGGCCAGTCCTGTGCATCAATCACTGAAGCGGCGCATGCGACGACGACTTGGAATGTAAGCAATAATTTAGAGCAGAGCGTTGGGTGGTGAGCGTGCATCTGTTGTTATGTTCGCAGTTCAAGAGGTAATTGAATGTTGAATCTGTTTTCGAAAGTCCTATCCAGGAAAAATACACAACGGCATCGCTTATCGAACGTGCATCATTCCTCACAAGCGACTCAAATTGCAAATCAACATGCTGGTGGGACTTGTTATGATGACCTACGGTCAGACGTCCGTCAATTCGCATGTCGAGCCGCACGCCTCAATCACCTGGACAACCAGCGACATCTACAGAAAACGATACACAAACTCAATTTAGTAATTCGATTCCGAAGAGATGCTAAGCCTGAAGTGAATAGTGGCAAAGAAACTAAAAAACAGAATACGATGCTGCCTTCCGTTCTCGATTCATTACCTTTTTATGATGCAAATTTCGGCTCAAATTCTCTGGCAACGCAACAATGATTCGTTTCTTGACAATCGATATTCGCGTTCCCATCAATGGAAATTCGATGGCGGAGCGGTTTGCTCTGCTTCCGCTTCACCGCATATCGTTCGTCCGCCGCTTTCGGATGAAACATTCGTCGACCCGGAGGAAGCATTCGTCGCGTCAATCGCCAGCTGTCATATGTTGTGGTTTCTTTCAATCGCAGCAAAAAACAATTGCATAATCGAACGCTATGATGACAAAGCGATAGGCGTGATGGCGAGGAACGATGCGGGTAAACTGATGGTCGCAAACGTGACTTTAAGTCCGAAAATCACTTGGAAGGAAACTCCGTCGACAGAGCAAGTGCAACAAATGCACGACGATGCCCACGAGGAATGTTTTATTGCCAACTCTGTCAAAACAAAAATATTTATTGAGGTCACATCGTAAGTGCAAACAGAAAATGACGCGATTCAAATTGTAAATTGTCATGCTGCCGGAGAAGTAGGGGATGTCATTGTCGCCGGTGTTGAACCGCCTCTTGCAGATTCGATTTGGGATCAGTCGCGGATCATCGCGAATGATCAGACATTGCGGAATTTCGTTCTAAACGAACCTCGAGGGAATCTTGCGAAACATGTCAACCTCCTCGTCCCGCCAAAAAACCAAACAGCAGACTTCGGCTTCATTATCATGGAACCCGAAGACACCCCACCAATGTCCGGGTCAAATACGATTTGCGTTGCAACCGTTATACTGGAGACCGGTTTGGTCAAAGCGACTGAACCCCAAACCAAGCTCGTACTTGAAGCTCCTGGCGGCTTAGTTGAAGTCATCGCTGACTGTAATCGGGGAAAAGTCACCAAAGTTCATTTGCAAAATGTTGCGTCATTTGTTGAAAGGCGAAACGCAACTTTAAAAGTCGATGGCATGAGACCATTTAAGGTCGATGTCGCATTCGGCGGCGATAGCTTTGTCATTGTTGACGCAAGATCCTTGGGATTCGCCATCGTGCCAACTGAAGCTCGCAAGATCGCGGAACTTGGAATCAAGATTACCAACGCGGCGAATGAACAACTCGGTTTTTCGCACCCAACCCTTCCGGATTGGAAGCATATTTCGTTCTGCATGATGACTTTACCCATGCGTGAAGAAAACGGCAAAAAAATTGGCCGGCATGCCGTCGCTATTCAACCCGGGAAACTGGACCGATGCCCGACAGGAACGGGATGCAGCGCTCGACTCGCCTTGATGCACGCAAACGGCGAAATCGCCGTTGATGAAGTTTTCTACGGAGAGTCACTAATCGACTCCCAGTTTGAATGCAAGATTTTGAAAGAAACCAAACTCTCGAGACTGGACGCGATCATTCCCCAAATTTCGGGAACAGCTTGGATTACAGGTAAACAGGAAATCTATCGGTTAGAATCGGATCCGTTTCCAGCCGGATATCGCTTGAGTGACACTTGGCCGACTAAGAACAATTAGCAGAATGTTGAACAGGTTTCTGAAAGCCGGAAAAGACATCACCTCTAATTCGATGCAACGGTTTGGTAAAAAAATTGACCACTAAACACAGAGATAAATTCCAATTTCCGCGACTTACCTGACGCCCCCAACAAGGAAAACACTTTGCCAACGCTCGAAGAATTAAACAAACTTTACGCCACCGATTCAATTAACTTTCAAGTGGGGGAGGGCGGTCTTCCCAAATGCACAATCACCCACCCGAATGCGACCGCGGAATTCTACCTGAACGGCGGCCATATGACTCATTTTCAGCCAACAGAACACCAACCTGTGTTGTGGATGAGCAGCGAATCAAAATTTGAGGCAGGCAAACCGATTCGAGGTGGAATTCCAATTTGTTGGCCGTGGTTTGGTCAGGCTGTCGAAGAAAATCGGCCACAACACGGATTTGCTCGAAACATAAATTGGACCGTCGTCCAAACCCAAGAAACATTTGACTTTGTGACGATTGAGTTAAAGATTGAAAGCAACGCTGAAACCAAGTCGATATGGCCGCATTCATTTGAATTGAAACTCCGATTTGAAATAGGAAAAAAACTTTCCATTGAATTAGAAACCAGGAACACCGGAGCGGCATCCTTCAGAATCGGAACTGCTATTCATTCTTATTTCAATGTTACCGACGCCTCAAATATTGAATTATCGGGCTTGGATCAGGTCGATTATATCGATCAACTCGACAACAACTTACCCAAGCAGCAACAGGGCGAGATCAAGATTCGCGAGGAGATTGACAGAGTCTACATCGAATCCGGGCACCAAGTCTCAATTGTAGATCGAACGATGAATCGCGTCATCAAGATCAAGAAATCTGGCAGCCAATCGACCGTCGTTTGGAATCCTTGGATTTCGAAGGCAAACCGAATGGCCGATTTTCCGGACGATGGTTACAGGACCATGGTCTGCGTTGAAACGGCGAATGCTTTTACCGACGTCCGTGAAATCGCCCCGGACGAACAACACGTCATCATGCAAAAAATTAGCGTCGCTTAGCGTGTAAGAAAAACTTTCATTTCACTATTTCAGCCTGTCACCAATCGATACAGATGATTATTCCGAACTTCCATGTCGCTCGTTGCACGATGCTCTTGGCAATCACATCCGGTGTATTCCTCACATGTTCGACGAGTTATTCACAGTCCGATTTGAAAGTGGAATCTCAAGTCCGTAATCTCGACGTCGTCTCGCCATCGAATTCAATTGAAAAGGCAGACTGGCTGATTGAATCCAGTCGCTTTCGTTCTTCCCTGAAACGAAACAGTTTGGCCAATGAAATTTTTCTAACCAACGGGTTGATTGAAAGAAGATTCCGAATTTCGCCCAATGCAGCAACCGTATCAATCAAAAACCTGACAAACGGGCAAAACATTCTTCGCGCTGTTGAACCGGAAGCACGCGTCACAGTTAATGGAGTCGAATTCAAAATTGGTGGTCTTATTGGACAACCGAATCAAGCGTATTTGACGGACAAGTGGTTGAACCAAATGACAATGGACCGGAATTCTCTTCAATTCAAAGGCTTCGAAGTCGACAATATCGTTCAGCGTTTTCCTTGGAAACAGGCTCGTCATCACGCTCCCGACGCTGTTTGGCCACCCAAAGGGCTTCATTTAAAAATGCACTACAACCAGTCGAAGACGTCAGACCAGATTTTTTCGGCAACGGTTCACTATGAAATCTATGACGGAATTCCTCTTTTTTCAAAATGGATTTCTATCAAAAACCTTTCAGCTGAGAAGGTATCCGTTGATCGATTTACCAGCGAGCAATTGGCCATGGTGGAGTACGAAAGCCGTGTTGAGACCCGAGAGGGAGTATCCATACCAAAACCAGATACCATCCATGTTGAGACCGATTTCGCATTCGGAGGATTTACATTTGACAACGCGAACAACCATGTCATTCATTGGGCTGCCGATCCGCGTTACGCAACGCAGGTGAACTATCTACGCAAAACCCCCTGTTTGCTGAAGGTTCAACCGACCTATGGTCCTGCTCAAGACATTGGCCCCGGAAAAGTTTTTGACTCGTTTAGAACTTTTGAACTGATTTACGATTCGACCGAGCGGGAACGACGCAGTCTTTCGCTTCGAAAAATGTATCGCACGATTGCACCATGGGTAACCGAAAACCCATTAATGCATCACATGAAAGTCGCCGAACCCAATGCGGTTCGAAGAGCCATTGATCAGGCTGCGGAAGTCGGATTTGAGATGATCATTTTAAGTTTCGGAAGCGGCTTTAATATCGAAAACAGAAACCCAAAGTATGTCGAACAATGGAAAAACATCGCAGATTACGCGAAATCAAAAGACGTTGAAATTGGCGGGTACTCCTTGCTTTCCAGTCGAAAAATCGGTGGAGGCAATGACATTGTTTCGCCGACCGGTAGCAAGCCAACGCACGGAAATTGCCCTGCACTTACAAGTAAATGGGGCCAGGATTATTACAAGAACCTCTATCAATTCTATGAAGAAACCGGATTCACTCTGCTGGAACATGACGGACCGTATCCAGGAGATGTTGATGTTACGCAGCGACTACCACTTCAAAAAGGCGAATCGGACTCGCGTTGGATTCAAGCGAAAATCGCCAATGATTTCTATCGATGGTGTCGCGAAAAAGGAATCTATATCAATGCTCCCGACTACTATTTTTTAAATGGAACCAACAAGTGCGGAATGGGTTACCGCGAAGTCAATTGGTCGTTACCCCGTGAAATGCAGGTCATCCATACGCGGCAAAATATTTATGACGGAACATGGTCAAAAACGCCATCAATGGGCTGGATGTTTGTCCCGCTCACGCAATACCATGGCGGCGGGGCAGCTGCGACGATCGAACCGCTGGAAAAACACCTCGACCACTACCAAAGAATGTTTGAGTCAAATTTAGGCTTGGGCGTCCAAGCGTGTTTTCGTGGGCCGCGTTTGTTCGATTCAGAAAAGACACGAGCCCTTGTTAAATCACAAGTCGATTGGTTCAAGGAATACAGGGACATTTTGGAAAGCGATGTCATCCACGGGCGACGCGCCGACGGCCAAGAACTTGACTGGATGTTGCACGTTAATCCGAATCTAAACGACAAAGGAATGTTGCTGGTTTACAATCCCCTCGACAAAGCAGTTAAAAGAAAAATTCGGGTGAATCTGTACTACACAGGAATCAGGGATGCAGCGCAACTCTCGGATCAAAATAATCGCAGGCAAACCAAAAACCTAAATCGCGACTATTCAATCGATGTGGACGTTCACGTTCCGGCCGGTGCGATGAGCTGGTATACGATTCGGGATAAATAAAGCCGGTTAACACAAAACCGAACCAGCACCAAGCCAAACGTCTTTCGCCAATTTTTTGATCCGATGAAATGCCTTGCGAGATACCTTTCTATTTCGCAGTTTCGGTCTCGTACTCATTTATCTGCTCTTCCGAGACCGTTCGAGAAGTAATGAAACATTTAACTGTTCCACCTTTGGTTCGTTGCCCACAGGAAAACGCGAAAATCTTCTTCCGTTCTTTGTCGAGGTATCGAACCAGGTAATTTTCACCCTGCATATCGGTCAATTTTGATACATTTGGATTCAATTGCCTGGATTCAAATTCCTTGGCATAGAAGTCCCGCGCCTCCGTCACAGTCGCACTCGTATCCCAGGTGACATTTCCATATTGCTCATTAGTTTCATCGAGTTCCTCGTCGTATTGGTCGCCAATCCAAACCACCTTGTACACTGAAATTCCATCGGGAAAACCCTTCGGCAAGACGATATGACTAAGATCGATTTCTTTTCGCCTAAAAGTATTTTTTGTTCCCTTTTTTCTGGTAGCGACGCTCTCATTCTGGCATGCCGAAAATGCGACCAACGGCAAGGCAATGCATAACACGATCCGATACGTTGTTTTTCTCATCACTCTACTTTTTGTGAAGCTGAAGTTTGAAACCGAATTGTATCGCAGTTTCAAATGGGATGTCGGAGCAATAATCCGCGAAATAGAATTCAAAAGGCCGGCGAACCAACAAACGTTTGTGCTCGAAATTGGTCGCAGCGATGTCATGCAAGTAGTCATTCAGTCGTTTTTCAACGATCGTCTTTTCAGTGGACAAATCAGTCGTTTGAAACACTAAATCGTGTTTACGGTGCGTTTCAGCGGAAGTCGATTGGTTCCCCTTGCCCATCATTTCAATCGAGAATCGCAATTTTGGAAGAATCTTCTCCAAATCAAATAAAGCATCGACTGATTTCGGAATGATCCATGTTCTCAAGTACAGGTTCCCTCGCTCCCGCGTATTGGGATCTCGGTTGGACCAATGATTTAGAATTGAAACATAATTCTTTTTTTCGAAACAATGTTCGCGTAACGTATCATCGAAGTCATCAACAAACGCGGCAGTCCTAAACGACAACATTAATCCGTCAGGATCGAAAAACGTTCTTAAAGAAAGCCAGGTCTTGCTGACTTTCGGCTTCGCTGGCGTCTTTGCTTTATTTGACTGCTTCAGCGGGCCCAACACCACTTTTTTTTGAGGCCGAACCAGCGGGCATTCATCGCCGGTTCTCGTGATCAAATCGAGATCATTCACCATCCGATTAAAAACCGTATCCCCTCTGGAAATGTCTAGATTGACGCGATTCAACTCTTTTTCCATATCACGAAGCTGGTTGCCGTTCATCGACTTTTTCTGGTTCAGTCGCCTTGCTTCCTCTTGCCGCCACGCTTGAACCCGACCATTGTACATTCCGCGAATTCGCTGCATCTCCTGCAAGGTCCGAACGGAGTCTCCTTTGAATCGAAATTCGCGAGCCAGCGACGTGATTGCCGAGCTAACTTCGTTAACAGGCGAAAAAATCTTTCCCGCATGAGTTAACCGAATGCTCGCGATGACCGTTGATGAATGGGTAAACGCCCCAAATATGGGTTCGGTGCCAGTGAACTTTGTACCCGATCGACGCTCTGCGGAGGTCGATTTGCCGGTGCCCTCGGATTCGCCTTGGAACTGCTCGGGATCAGGTGATGTGCTTTCCATTTCCGTGGACATCGCTTGCGAAATCAAACCATCCAAAAAAACAACGAAACTTCTAAAAGCAAATCATTATAAATGAATTCCGCCCCAATTGAATCTACCGCGTTGATTCCGCCAAGGATCCTTGAGTTGCCTCGTAAATTTCGAAGTGACGGTCACCGAATGACTTTGAATAACTCAATCGATTTCGGCAGGTCGACGTCTGAGACCTTTCTCAAAACCAAGTTTTCCAATTGTTGAACGACTCGCGAATAATCAAACACACCCGGCGTTGAATTGACGTTGTAACCGTAGGTACTTCGTAAACGATTTAATTCTGACCAATTTACAAGCAAAAAATCTATTCCTTCGGATTGAAAAACAGCTTGAATTTCATTTGACGACCGCCCCCTGAATCGTTTCCAAGTTTCACATTCATCAAAACAAGTATTGTAAATAACATCGAATTCCGCATAGAACGGCCGGCATTCTCCGAGGAATAGGACCTTCGAATCAGCGTGATTTTCGTTTAACCACACCATTGCTGGTGAAAGATGCGAGAGGGGCGCCACCAATTCGTCGTTGTAGTCAGTCGCTGACTTGCTTCCTACATCCAGAGTTTTCAGTGGTGCAAGTATCCGAACGTCGCCGACAACCCGGCTCGTTGCAATCAAAAGGTTGCAACTGGAGCCGATCAACATGATCAATGCAATTGTCGCCAGCCATACTTTATGTTTACTCCAATTGATCCCGATTCCACCCAATAAACAAGCAATCGGATAGACGGGTAACAAAAACCGCTCCAGCCGATGGGTCGCCAACCACCAAACGGTGAACGCAAAAATAAGAAATCCGATGAGAAGCAAGATCGAGCGTATTCGAGCTGCTTGCAAACAGCCAAGAGCCAAGCAAGGAATCAGAAGCGGGCTCAGCCACGAATTACCAAACAACAATGAGCTCATTGAATTCTGTAATTGAGCGGAAGTGATTTGTTTACCCGAAATCGAATGAGCTCTCTTCCATTGCTCGTTTTGCTCTACACTACGTGAGGATGGAAAAACTGATTCTGCAAGCGGATAGATCGGGTTGCCAATCAAAACCGCATTCTTGGATAACCAAGGCCCACATGTGACAAACGCGCCGACGCCAATAATCAACAGCTGCTTCCCGACGACAGCAATCCGCTCTTTTTGCCAAAGCAACCGAATGGCAATGAACAAAACGAACGCTGGCAAAGCAACAAAAACGACCGCCGTGTATTTTGCCGCAACCGCGCTTCCAATCATCAACCCCAATAACAGCAACAAACCAAAATTACTTTTTTCATTAACATTTTTTCCCCTGTCTTGTCCTGATTTTTGCAATCCCCAACTTCTGGTGAACAACAAAATCAATAGAAACACGGACAGTAACAAATAGCAGCCCATTGCACTTTCGTTATAGCCAATGATGCTATTTTGAGTGGTCCACGGAGTTGTCAGATACAACACGGCAGCTCCGACACCGGCGAAGGATCCGCTCAAACGCTTTCCGATCGAAAACAGAATCGTCGCGTTCAAAATCGAAAAACAACCAGATACCGTTTTTCCGATTACGGCTCCCCACCACCAATCGCGTTCACCAAACGAATACAGCATCGCGAAAAGTGCATGCATTTCTGTACCCAGCGGCATATTGCCGTAGACGTTGTGCGACATGTAACTGACACCGCCCGCCCGGAACCATTCCTTAGGAACCTGTAAATGGTATTCACGCACATCATATTCCCACGCCGGAATCATGCTGCCCATCAATATGAAAATCGCAAACGGAATGACGACAGTGCCGAGCAAATACCAGGACCAATGGATCCCAGATCGAATGCCTGTTGTTTCGGCATCATTTGATTCGCCGTGAAAATCCTCTGGATTGCGCCAGCTCAAACCGGCCAATCCAGCAATCAATACAGGAAAGACACAAAATTGTTTAAAAGAATAAAGCTGCAAGCATCCAAGCACAAACGTGGTGGTCGAAATCAGACTTAGTCCAATTCCAATGCTCAAAAAGGTGACTTCAAGGCGATCCATAACCTTTTGGATGCCGAGCAGACGGAGGCAGAGATTTCCGATTCCAAATGCGATCAGCAGATGAAACGACAGACCGAAAAGAATCGGCCAGCGGTCAAACACTGCGATCGTTCCGCTCGCCGAACCGGTCCAAAAAGTAGTGTAGATCGAAAGATTGTCCGCAAAATACAAATACAGACCAAACCGTGTCCCGTCCGCGGTTTTCGCCATCACGAACAAGAAGAAATAGGCAACAAAACAGGCAGCGAAAATCAGGCTGGCATAGATCTGCCAATCAACTTGACCATAGGGTCCCTGGGCAACTGAACGAACCGTGGCACTCGCGGCGCTGGTTCCTTTTGAGCCTGCCGGCACCGCTGACGCAGGAGAGGAGGCGTCGTATGCAGACTTCTTCGTTTTTCGTGATTGTTTTTTTGCCACACGATCTTTACTTGAATTTAAACTAAACTGTGATACCCGACTGATTCGGATCTCGTAACGATTTACACGGTCAAGCCAATTAAATCAATCATAACGCGATTGTCCGCTTCGGAGTTGTTGGCGACGACAAACCGCTCGAAACAACGCCCAATGCTGTTCACCTCAGTATTACGACTCACTTCATAATTATTCACTTCCCACGCAATTGTTGCTACTACGATCAATTCTATGAGTAAACTCCAAGGCATCTTCACGCCAAACCTTGTTCCGCTGGATGAAAATCTTGAAATCAACGAAGGTGAGTTGCGTCGCTACATCAATTGGTTAATCGACAAGGGAGTTCATGGACTTTATCCCAACGGCTCAACGGGCGAGTTTACACGGTTTACGGCCGAAGAACGCTTCCGAATAATCGAAATCATTACCGACGAAAATCGCGGCCGTGTACCGATTTTAGCCGGTGCCGCCGAAGCCAACACTCGCGAGACGATCAAGGCTTGTGAGCGGTATCACGAACTAGGATGTCGAGCCGTAGCAATCGTATCTCCGTTTTATTTCAAACTGACGCCCGATGGCGTTTATGCGTATTTCAAAGAAATCGCGGACAACTCGCCAATCGACGTTACGCTTTACAACATTCCAATGTTTGCTTCTCCGATCGATGTGCCAACGGTTCAGCGACTGGTCGAAGAATGCCCACGCGTGGCGGCCATAAAAGACTCATCAGGCGATCTGCCTCATATGATGAGAATGATTTCCGCCGTGAAAAAGATCCGACCTGACTTTTCATTCTTGACCGGATGGGAAGCTGCATTGATGCCAATGCTTTTGATCGGGGCTGATGGTGGAACGAATGCAACCAGCGGAATCATGCCTGAGATCACAAAGAAGTTATACGACATGACCCGCGCGGGTGACATCGACAGGGCTCGTGATTTACAGTATCGCTTGCTTCCGATTTTCGATGCAATGTTGTATTCCGCTGAATTTCCCGAAGGCTTCCGCGCCGCCCTGAAACTGCGAGGATTCAACACAGGTCGCGGACGACAACCTCAGTCAGAAGTGCAACTGGAGTCACTGGAAGAGCTTAGCCGAAAACTTCAATGCTTGCTGTCGGAAGAAGGATTTACCGATGAACCGATCGGCGGTTGCAGTACTTTCATTTCTGGCTCTTCGAATTCGCCCGCCAGTTCGAACATCGATGCGAATGAAGTTGCAAAGATTGTGAAGGATGTGATTAGCGAGATGAAGCTATAACCAAACTGAGTGACTGGGGCCTGTATTGGCATACGCCCCAAACCCCTAAAATCCACCAATCAAACGCCAGACTTCAGAATTTCGTTTGGACAACAATAGCGGCGATGCGCCGGTGAGGATTCCACGCCTTTTGATTCGATGGATCCAACCGAGCCAGTTTCGGATTCTATCAAAGTCGGTGAAAACGTTGTCACAAACTCAGCAACGCCCAGTTGTTATTCCGGGGACAGCCGCAATCATTTTGCCAAATCGATGCAGATGATCTCTGCGTCGTTGCGAATGTAGGCGTGCTTGTTTGCAAATGCCGGAGCACTCCAAACTACTTTTCGGCCAAACGCGTTGTTGGTTTGATTTATAACCTTTACGCGATCTAATTCTTCGTAGCCCGATTCATTGATTTTGGCGATGATCAGTTCGCCCAATTCATTAAACAAGAAGAATCGGTCGCCGTTTTTTATGATAAAGGCCGTTCCGTTGCCAACCGGACGACGCTCGCTGACGGGTTTTGTTGTCTGCCACAATCTTTCGCCCTCAGGAATCGAAAGTGCCACCAGGTAGCCGCGCTGATCCATTCCATAAACGACACTGCCTTGCAAAAAAGGCTGAACATTGACCGGCGAGATGGCCTCTTTTTTGTCTCGCCATACCTCTTCAACGGTTTTGCCGTCGGAAGATGCTTTTAACAAAAGACTTTTCCCTGAATAACCTGCCGCGTAAATAAAATTTTCGTAACGTAAGGGCGTCATTATGATCGACCCGCTGGTGGCTGTGTACGGAACCGACCAATACTCTTTTCCGTCATCAGGATTGATGCCGCTCACTGCGTTGGGTTTCAGTAATACAAGCACTCGCGTCATTCCAAATTTAAAAATTGTCGGAGGAGAATAACCTTGCTCCGGAGCCGATTGCGATTTCCAAACCTCATCCCCGGTCATTTTGTTCAGTGCGACAATATGACTGTTTGCACCGCCCGCTAGTGTCAGAATGTTATCGCCATCGATCAACGGATGCGCGGCATAGCCCCAAAGTGCGGCCTTCGTACCGTAATCGCTTATCAACGATTTCTTCCATATGATTTTGCCGTCATTCGCATCGAAACAAAACAAGTCGCCTTCGGAGCCAAGCGTGTAAAGCCGTCCATCATCGTATATCGGCGTACATCGTGGACCGGCTGGATACGAGATCGTGTACTTCACCGGATATTCGTGCTTCCAAATTTCAACCCCATCTTTTTCGTTCAAGCAAATTACTGATTCGATTCCGGAGAATTCCTTGCGTTCAAAGTTTGCTACTTTTACATTTCCTGCGGCCGTATAGTCAGTGACAAAAACTTTTCCGGCGGCGATCGCCGGGCCCGAGTAGCCGCCCGCGACCTTGGACCTCCAAAGAACCTTGGGGCCGCCTTCTGGAAACTTCTCGATAATGCCGCTTTCACGCCATACGTTATCTGCTTTGAGCCCCATCCATCGTGGCCAATCATCGCCGGACGCGTGGGTGGTAAGCAAAAGAGAAAAAACGGCGATTAAAGATGTGCGATTCACTTTCGTCCTTTCGAGACCATATTTTTGCCAGCAAGATTGTAAGCGTGTATTTTCGCGGGGCACACGAAACGTTGTCTGTCATGCTCTACGAATAAAATTCAGTATATCGGACTAACAAGCTTCGATCTATTGAAGCTTTTCCGCTGCACGGACTCCCCAAGGTGATTCGCGCGACCAATTGAACCTAGAGCAAAATCAAATCGCCAAAAAATAAAGGAAAAACAATCGCCCTTACGAGGCTTTGTTCCGGCTGACGAAATCATTATTGCAAACTACAGTGCAAGCAGTGATAATGGCAGCTTGAGCTGCATGGAATGAGTTGGCTCAAACTGCGAACAATCATGTGACATGCGACCTTTGACTCCCTCCTGTAACTAGTCAAAGCGTAGGTCTTTCATTTTATGGAAAGGGAAAATCATGAAACGCGCTCCCACCTTTGTCCGAACACCACGGGCATTTATTTGCGTTTCCGCGGCCATTTACTTGACGTTAATTGTCCATGGAAGTCAGACATTTGGATCTGACCCGGTGAAACGACCTATTATAAAAACCGACGAAGCACCCGGTCTTGGCGATCCGGGCAAGCTGATGTCACTCACAATTAAAACAGGGCGATCTGACCAATCGGACTTCAAACTTGCCGGCCGAGATTCCGCACAGCAAATTGTTATTGTTGGAAACTACGATTCGGGGCAGGTGCGTGACCTAACCCGGTCTGTCAAATTTGCAGCGGAGCCAAAAGGGTTTGTTGCCATCGACCAAACGGGCTACGTCGAGGCAATTTCAGATGGATCGGTAAAGCTTTCTGCAGAGCTCAACGGTTTAGTCGCGTCCTCGAACGTTTCGGTTTCGAACATCAAGAGCGACTTGCCAATCAATTTTGCCAATCAAGTCGTTCCAATTTTCACGAAGTTTGGTTGTAACGGCGGCGGATGTCATGGTAAGTCCGGTGGACAAAACGGTTTTCGATTGTCCTTGTTGGGATTTGAGCCAACTGAAGATTTTGAGTATTTGACACGTGAAGGACGCGGGCGTCGGATTTTTCCAACGGCTCCAGATAAGAGCTTGCTATTGACGAAGGCGATTGGAAAATCACCGCACGGTGGCGGTGCGCGATTCACCGAAGACAGCCCAGCTTATCGCGTGATTCGTCGTTGGATCGAACAGGGAATGCCGTATGGAAACGAATCAGACCGTAAAGTCATTCGTATTTCCGTTTCACCAAACGGTGCGTTGATGCAGCGAGATGATTCCCAACAAGTGTCAGTTGTAGCGCATTTCAGTGATGGATCCACGAAGGATGTGACGCGAACGACTCAATTCGACAGCAACGACACGGAGATGGCCGAAGTTAGCGAAACGGGCTT
>CAJQQR010000041.1 GCA_905480545.1 uncultured Pirellulaceae bacterium | reverse complement strand
CGTGAGGACCAATTCGGCCTTCCACCTGGCGAGTATTGTTCACTAGGGATTCATGAATCTCAATCCAGATTATGGGAAAACTTGGTCGGGCGTTCCAAAGCGTTTTGGGAGCATTTCTTTCCAAAGGCTCAATCGGCGTTTGCCAATTCGATTGGGGACGTAACGTTGGATCAGTTTTATGGTGCAGTCAATTATGTGGAGCCAAGCTTGATTCGCGTCGAGGCGGATGAGGCAACGTATTCGCTCCATATCATCATACGATTTGAAATCGAACAGGCGATATTTGACGGTGCGCTTGACGTCATTGATTTTCCAGCGGCGTGGAATCAGAAATATGTGGAATACCTTGGGATTGAGCCTCCCAACGACAGTGATGGCGTGCTGCAGGATGTGCATTGGTGCGAAGGTCTTTTTGGTTATTTTCCGACGTACGCACTAGGCAACTTGTATGCTGCACAGTTTTTCGCTGCCGCAGAGAAAGAAATCGGCGATATGGATTCGCAATTTCGAAACGGCGAGTTTCAGCCACTGCTGAATTGGCTTCGCGAAAATGTTCATGTTACCGGAAAATCACGATCAGCAACCGGAATCCTTAAGGCTGCCACGGGGGAGACGTTGTCGCCGGCAGCCATGATTGAAGGACTCAGAAAAAAGTATTCTGAAATTTACTCGATCTGAAAATTGGCCCCAAACCGGGCTTGCCAGAGCTACATCAATGGGACGGTGATGGAATCAAACGGCTAAAATCAACATGCCGATAACGCATTTGGATAGCCTCAAGTTTCGAAAGTAGCTGCGTTTGATCGCTTGGGCTTTTAAATTCAAAGCCGATCAACGCGTGCCCTTCACTTTGGCCCGAATCGTTGAAGTTAAAATAACAGATGTTGGTTATCGGGCTGATTTCGCGCATCATCTCTCGCAGGGCCCCGGGACGATCCGGAAAATCGACGTGCAGGAAAATAGCGTGGGACGTTAGGTCGGAACGAAATGGGATCACGCGAAAAAGTGTTGTTGAGTGGTCTGTGACTTCAATGGCTGGTATGTCTGCCTCAGAGATCACGGCGGCAAATTGGGTCAATTGCTCCGAGCTTGCACTGATACCCAAAACCGGAAACGCATGGCCTTCAGCAGACTTTCCATATTGGAAATCGACGATATTGATTCCATCAAAAAACTGATCCAACAGGCCGATCAGTGCTCCGTTCTTCTCATCGATTTCAAAGCGGAAGTACTTTCGAGTTGACTGAGCAAATTGACTACGTTCAACAATCGTCGGAAGCGTCAAGAAATCGGTATTTCCTCCTGTAATGACCGCGGTGCATTTCTGAGATCGGGGATCGATTTTATCGCATTCGATGCTTTGGATGAGTCCAGCTAATGCGATGGCTCCTGACGGTTCGGTAATGACCCGTTTTTCTTCCCATAACCTCTGGATCGCCGCACAAACTTGTTCGTTGGTCACCGTGATGATTTCGGAAAGGTAGTCCTTACAGATTGAAAAAGTGATGGAGCCAGGCTTGGCGACCGCGGTTCCATCGCAAAAACGATCGACGCGATCCAATAGGACCTCTTCCCGGTTTTTCACGGATTGGTTCATGGAATCCTGTCCGATGACTTCAACACCAATTACTTTGACGTCGGGATTGAGTTCGGAATAGGCAAATGCAACACCGCTTGCCAAACCGCCTCCGCCAATCGGAACAAATACGAAATCCATATCCGCCGATTCGTGATGTATTTCATCCGCGACTGTCGACTGGCCAGCGATGACATCGATGTCATTAAACGGCGGAATTACTGTGGCGTGATTGGATTGGGTGAAATCCATGGCTGCCCGATTTGCAGCGTCAAACGTATCTCCGACAAGCACAACACTGACGTTGTCGCCGCCGTGATGCTTTGCCGCTTTTTGTTTGAGCTGCGGAGTTGTTTGCGGCATGAAAATGGTTGCTGAAACATCTAAATGTGCCGCAGCTAGTGCCACTCCCTGAGCGTGGTTGCCAGCAGAAGTGGCAACGAACGGACCTCGATTGCCCTTGGTGACTTCTTTGTTAATCCGGTGAAACGAGCCACGCCATTTGTAGGATCGGATTGTCGATAGATCTTCTCGTTTGATAAAAATCGATCCCCGATTGGAAATCGCCATCAATTCCATTTTTGTCGGTTGATCAATTTGGTACACCGACTCAAGAGCTTCGGTCCGGGACTGTCGTAATTCAGTTTCGATTTTCAGCGAACCATTCCTATTTGATAAATCACAAACTCACGCGACTGAATGGGCTGCGGGTTCGAGTGGCGAGTTTTTTTATTGCGTTTGATTGTCTCTATAATATGGTGATGTGTTCCCCAGAGACCGTTGCGAATCAAAGTTCGAACCACATTTCCTTAATCAAAACTTAATGGGCTCGCGAGGAAAAGTGTATGCCATTCTTTCTGTGGTCGTGGTGCCCATCTATAATAGAACCCAACCAAACATCTTGAGAGGATAAATTGAATTCCATAAAACAGGCTTTAGCGGCTTTGATCGTGCTCTTGCTTAACATTTGTCTGGTAGGACAAGTTTTTGATGAAAAATTCGAGCATTGGCCACTTCACACCAAAATCAATGGTCGAATTGTCATTCTCAACGAAGTCGGCGACACCACGGCATCGGACAAGTTTGTCATTGATGCTTCCGGAAAAGAGGGGGCGGTCGTGGGAGTCATTTCAGTAACCGAGCTCTCGGAAGCTGAAAAGGAGGGCTATAAAAGTCGGTTTGCGAAGGTGAAGGATATCAAATTTGTTTCGCTTCAAGAGTCAGATTTCGACCAAAAGCTTGGAGTGACGTTGAAGGATGCGACCGTTGCTTTGCTGGACCCCCCTAATCCGGTGACGTTCAATAGATCTCTGCCCTTAGATGAAAGGGTTGCCGTACCGTTAAAACGTGGGTTTTCTCAATTGCTTCAGCGGAGTGGTACGCTGGTTGCCGAGGGGCAATGGGCAAAGCTAATTTCCAAACGGTATTTAAAAAACGGCGATTTGCCAGAGGCGTATGAAGGTTTGGATCTATTTCCTGATTCAATCGTCGATACCAATTTTGAAACACAACAGGACGTGCGTCGGTTGAAAAGTGCCTTGGTCGCATTCCCAAAATCAGTCGGGATCGGGATTTCGAATGACACGACGCTCGTTTGTAGTGGCAGGAAGTGTTTTGTGCTGAATCAAGGCAAGGCAAAGTTTCTCCTGTCTGCCAACACTCGACAGCCGCAACGCGAGCAGACGATTCAGCCGGCAAGGAATCGTCGTGAGATGACCGCGAGTCTTGTTGACCTAACACAGTGGCGGCGTGACGCTATTGATCGTGAACTTGAGCCATTTCCACCTGCCACTCCCAAACCTCCCGTTGTCGAAAATGGCACGCTTGTGATCGTAGGTGGAGGTGGAATGCCACGAAATCTGATGAGTCAAATTGTCGATATGGCAGGCGGTCCAGAAAAGGCAAAAATGGTTTACGTGCCTTGTGCTGAGCAGGACGATGTAGGCGAAACACAACGGACCGTCGAGGCTTGGAAACGAATGGGTGTGAAACACGCAACCTTTATTCATACTAAGGATCGAAACAAAGCGAATTCAGACGAAGAGTTTCTTGCCCCACTCAAAGATGCAACGGGGATCTGGTTCGGTGGCGGACGGCAATGGAATTTCGCTGATTCCTACTACGGAACAAAAGCACATCAGTTGATGAAAGATGTTCTGAAGCGTGGCGGCGTCATTGGAGGATCTTCTGCAGGGGCATCCATTCAGGCGCGTTATCTTGCAAGAGCAACGCCGATTGGAAATTTCCAGATCATGGCACCCGGTTACGAACGTGGTGGGCTAGGATTTATTTCCGGCGTCGCAATTGATCAGCATTTTTCTCAGCGTGGTCGCCAGAAAGACATGACAACTTTGATGGCTAAACACCCGCAGCTTTTGGGAATCGGCCTGGATGAAGCAACAGCAATCATTGTAAAAAAATCGAATGCCAAAGTCGTCGGACGGGGAAAAGCACACTTTTACGACCGAAACCTTCCGGTCTATCCTGATCGACCAGATTATGTCGCACTTCCGGCTGGATCAGAATATGAGTTAAGTGAGCGAAAAGTTATAGCTGACACTTCCAAATTGAAGTCCGGGGATTCGAAAGACGAAGAATCTAAATCAAAGGCGGAACCTGAAACTCCACCGAAAAACTCGTAAAACCTCGGGACCGAACATTTGGCGAAGATGCATAGCGGTGTTCTAAAATTGGTAATCTGTCTTTGAGTGATCTGGCGAAGCAGGAAATTGTTCAAGTTAGGACTTCATGAATCAAAGTAAAAAGTTTTGGATTGGTTTCGATCTTGGTGGTACGAAAATGCTTTCGGCCGCCTATGATTCAGAAATGAAGCAGCTTGGTCGAGAAAAGAAACGGACTCGCGCGTCTGAAGGTGCTGATGCCATTGTCGAACGCATTATTGATGCCATTTCGAAAACTATTGATAAATCCGAAAGAGGGCAGGGCGATTTGCTTGGGATTGGGATTGGGGTTCCCGGTCCGATCGATTTGGAAACAGGAACTGTCATTGAAGCTCCAAACTTGGGCTGGAAGAATGTGCGGCTTCAGAAAATACTGGAAGACAAATTTGATACTCGAGTTGTCCTTTGTAACGATGTCGACGCAGGCATCTACGGTGAATACGTAGCCGGTGCTGCGAAAGGTGCCTATTCCGCCGTGGGGATTTTTCCCGGTACCGGTGTCGGTGGTGGTTGTGTGTTAAATGGCCAAATATTGCAGGGCAAGCGTCGGACAGCGATGGAAGTCGGCCACATTCCTTTCTATTCAGGTGGTCCGCTCGATGGCGCCGGAAATGAAGGGACCTTGGAATGCGTTGCGAGTCGACTTGCGATTTCGGCCGGTGCGGCGCAAGCCGTATTCCGTGGGACGGCTCCATATTTGAAGAAAGAGGCAGGCTCGGATCTCTCCGAAATTCGTAGCGGAACGTTGGCAAACTCGATCAAAAACGGCGACAAATCCGTTGAACGGCTTGTGCGTCACTCGGCTGAGTATATTGGCAAAGCGATGGTGACATTGATTCACATTCTTTCCCCTGAAGTGATTGTGTTGGGTGGCGGTCTCGTTGAAGCGATTCCAGACCTTTTCGTGAATGAATCTCGTGCCTACGCAAACGAACATGTGCTTTCCAGTTATCGCGATACATTTGATGTTGCCGCGGCAGAACTGGGCGATGATTCCACGATCATTGGCGCCGCCGCCTGGATAATGAAAGTTTGTGAGAAAGCAAATTGAGCCCTAATTCATCAAATAAGAAGACGGCTAGCAAAAAGCCCTCAAACAAAAGAAAGTCCACCCCCAAGGCTTCGGTTCAGGTTGCGAAAGAAAAGTCCGCACTCAGCACCATTGGCGATAGCAAACGAGGAGCGGTCAACGTTAGCGATTTGAAGACTCGGGATGCGGTTCTAACGCCTCACACACTGCGAGTTGTCGCCGTAATTGACATAGGAGCCACGTCGATAAGGATGGCGATTGCGCAGGTCGACATCGACGGAAAAATCGAAAACCTGGAATCGCTCAGCCAAGCGGTGAGTTTGGGCAAAGACTCGTTTATTGACGGGAAAATCAATACGAAAACAATCGAAGAGTGCGTTCGCGTTCTGAAAATCTACCGTGCGAAACTGGTCGAGTATCATATTACTCGCGAGAAAGATATTCACGTTGTCGCAACCAGTGCGGTACGGGAAGCATCAAACCGTTTGGCACTTTTAGATAGGATTTACATCGCGACCGGATTTGAAATCGAACCGTTTGATGAAGCCGAATTGCATCGTGTCACCTACCTAGGCATTCAGCCACTGCTGAAAAACAATCCGTCTTTTCGCCAGCAAGCCAACATCTTTTGCGAAATCGGTGGTGGTAGTACCGAAATCCTTGTCGTTGAAGATGGGAATGTTGTTTTTTCCGAGACTTACCGCATGGGGTCATTACGACTTCGTAAAACGCTGGAAGCGTTTCATGCTCCGATCTCTGAGGAACGGAGCATCATGTGCGGACAAATCAACAATGTTATACAACGATTTAAGCGGTCACTTCCAAAACTGACGGATGTAAATTTCGTTGGAATGGGCGGAGATCTAAGATTCGCGATCAGTGAAATGAAGGTCAAATCCATTTCCAAAAACGGCTTGGGAAAGGTCGACTTGGAAAGGTTTGAAAAGTTTACCGAATCGATCATTCGATTGACGCCAGATCAACTTTTTAACAAATATGAGTTAAGTTTTCCTGAGGCTGAATCCCTTGGTCCTGCTTTGCTCGCAAACCTAAGCTTGATCAAATCGCTTGACGTTTCCGAGTTTTACGTCTCCAGCGTCAACATGCGTGAGGGATTGGTCCGCGAAATGATTCATCCACAGGTTTGGAATCAGGAGTTTCGCGAACAAGTCATTCGATACTCTGTTGAATTGGGTCGCAACTATCAATTTGATGAAGAGTTTGCAGTGAATGTTGCTGCATTAGCACATTCTCTGTTTAGCGAATTGCAGAGCGAACATGAACTCGATAGCAAGTTTGCATTAATTCTCAATGTAGCAGCACTGTTGCACGAAATTGGCCAATTCGTGAATCATCGTGGCTTTCATAAGCACACTTTGTATTTGATTCGAAACAGTGATTTTTTTGGGCTTGGTCAAAAAGATGTATTATTGGCGGCATTAGTCGCCCGTTACCATCGCCGCGCACATCCGCAACCCAACCATGAGGGCTATTCGTCATTGGGCCGAAAAGATCGTGTGGCAGTCAGCAAACTTGCTGCGATTCTTCGACTCGCAATCGCGATCAATATTAGTCGGCAGAATTATTTCGATGCAGTGAATTGTGATATTGGCGATGAAATCATCAACATTCGATTGCCAAAGAAAGATCTGTCGATGGAATCTTTGGCTCTCAATCAATTCGGTTTGTTATTTCAAGAAACTTTTGGAAAGAGAATATCCGTTTCCGAGGAATGAATAAAACAACACAACAAAAACAATTCGTGAACCGTGAGTTGTCATGGTTGGAGTTTAATCAACGCGTCCTCAATGAAGCGATCGATGAATCCAACCCGATCCTTGAGCGGTTGAAATTTCTGGCAATTTCATGTTCGAATTTGGATGAATTCTTCATGGTGCGCGTGGGAGGATTGCATTTGGGAATAGCCTCCGAAAGCACGCAGCGGGAATGTACCGGTCTATTGCCCGATGAACAATTGAACCAGATTCGCGGTCGCGCCAACGAAATGGTGAACGACCAGTACCAGCTATTTAATGATTCGATTTCCAAGTCACTTTGTGAGGCTGGAATAAAAATTTCGTCGATATCAGAACTGGACGGCCAGCAACTCGACGCAGTCAAAACGTTTTTTGAAGATGAGGTGTTCTCATCAGGATCACCTCTTGCTGTGGAAGAGGGGCGATTTCCTTTGCTTTCGAATCAAACGGTAAATTTGTGTTTTCGTTTGAAGGGGGATCAGGAACTTCAATTACCGTTGTTTGGTGACGAAGATCTTTTCGAAGAACGTCTACTGGTCATCCCGATCGGAAAACGAATACCAAGATTTGTGTTCGTGCCGTCGAAAATGCCGATGGAGCTGGTCTTCTCTGAGGAGATAATTAAACATTTTGCGTCACGATTTTTTCATGAACAGGAAGTTCTTGAATCGTTCGCGTTTCGTTTGACTCGAAATGCCGATATGCGGGTTGATGACGAAGTAACATCTGATCTTGTAGAAAGCATGGAGGATGTTTTAGATGAACGGACAACCGGTGAATGTGTCCGTTTGGAAGTTGAAGGCACCGCAAGCGAGGGCTCAATCAAGTTTCTTAAGGATGAATTGTCGTTGTCCGACCGCGAGGTCTACGTGTGCAAGGGCCCGCTCGGGCTGTCGTCTCTGATGCCGATTGCGACCACGACAGGATTCGATGGGCACAAATACGTTCAATGGCAACCGCAAGCTGTAACAACCATCAGCCCCACAGAATCGATTTTTGATTCGATAGCGACGGAAGATCAAATTCTTTTTCATCCGTACCAGTCGTATGATCCCGTGGTGCGATTGGTAACCGAAGCGGCGGAGGATGATGCGGTACTGGCGATCAAGCAAACGCTCTATCGGACGAGTCGCAACAGCCGAATCATCGAAGCATTACAACGTGCCGCAGAGTCTGGGAAAAGCGTTACCGTTACTCTGGAATTGAAGGCGCGGTTTGACGAAGCGCGGAATATCTCTTGGGCCAAGCGTTTAGAACACGCCGGTGCTAACGTGGTTTACGGTGTGCGTGGATTGAAAACCCATGCCAAGGCGACGCTTATAGTTAGGCGGGAGCCGCAGGGGATTGTGCGCTACTGCCATTTTGGAACTGGAAATTACAATGAACAAACGGCCAAACTCTACACAGACATCAGCATTTTGACGGCCGACACTGACTATGGATCCGACGCTGCCGAATTTTTTAATGCAATCACTGGATTCTCGAGCCCTCAGGAGCTTCGAAAAATTTCAATGGCTCCCACCGGTCTTCGAAAGAAAACAATGGAGATGATCGCGATTGAAATTGCAAATGCCAAAAAGGGTAAGCCGGCGTTCATTCGTGGAAAGTTTAACTCGCTCGCTGATGATTCGATCATCAAACAACTCTACGAGGCATCACAAGCTGGTGTTACCATCGATTTGAATGTTCGAGGAATTTGTTGTCTTCGTCCGGGAGTTAAAGGATTGAGCGAAAACATTCGTGTGGTTAGCTTGATCGATCGGTATCTTGAGCATGCTCGGATCTTTCATTTTTGTCACGGCACAGAAGATCGTGTTTTCATTTCCAGTGCCGATTGGATGTCACGCAATCTTGATAAACGTATTGAGCTGTTGGTTCCGATCGAATCCAAATCTGGAATGGAAAAAATGATCAATGTTTTGGATACCTATTTCAACGACGATCATAAGGCCTATCAAATGCGTTCGGATGGGACTTATCGGCGTCGTAAACGCAAGAGTCCAAAAGTGAGTAGCCAGGCTTGCTTTCAAGAGTTGGCTTGCAAAGAAGTTGCCGATGCAGAGACACGCGCTCCAATCAGCTTCACGCCACACACATCAACCAGCTAAAGTTTTTGGAAATCCAAGTGATGAAAAAGGATGTCGTCGAGTGAGTTCGTCTCGGGAACGTCTTTACGAATCGGTGGCATCGTTGCTGCCGCAAAGATTATTGTTTTA
>CAJQQR010000040.1 GCA_905480545.1 uncultured Pirellulaceae bacterium | reverse complement strand
TTTTTGACCAGTCGGGTTCGATTCTAGGCGTTGCTCAACGCGAATTTGCCCAACATTATCCACAGCCTGGCTGGGTTGAGCATGACGCCAATGAGATCTGGGAGTCACAGTTAATTGTCGCCCGTGAAGTGCTTGAACAGTGCGGACTCTCCGCAAGTGACGTAGCCGGTATTGGAATCACCAACCAACGCGAGACGACGCTGCTCTGGGACAGAGCAACTGGCGAACCGGTGTACAACGCGATTGTCTGGCAAGACCGTCGCACCGCGTCTTACTGTGATATTCTCATCGAGGCTGGGCACAATGATCTCGTGCAACAGAAGTCCGGTTTATTGATCGATTCCTACTTTTGCGCCCCCAAACTCCACTGGCTGCTAGAGAACGTGCCGGGTGCGCGAGAGCGGGCCGAGCGTGGTGAACTTGCGTTTGGAACCATTGACAGTTGGCTGCTCTGGAAGCTTTCCGGTGGTCGCGTGCACGCCACCGACGTAACCAACGCATCACGTACGATGTTGCTGAACATCGCAACCTGTGAATGGGACGATGAACTGTTAAAGCTGTTCAATATTCCACGATCAATCTTGCCGGAAGTGCGACCATCGAGCCACATCTTCGGCGAAACCGAGGCCAAGATTTTCGGAGCACCAATCAAACTGGGGGGCGCAGCGGGTGATCAGCAATCCGCACTTTTCGGCCAAAACTGCACCGGTCATGGCATGGCCAAGAACACGTACGGTACCGGCTGTTTTATGCTGATGAACATTGGTAATAAGCCGAGAAAATCGACGCACAAGCTACTAACGACGTTAGCCTGCAGCACTGAGGGGCGTCAGGAGTACGCGCTGGAGGGCAGCGTTTTCATCGCTGGAGCGGCGGTCCAATGGCTGCGTGATGGACTTGGAATTATTGACTCTTCGACCGATGTTGAATCACTTGCTGCAAGTGTTCCACACAGCGATGGTGTTTACATGGTTCCCGCATTCGCCGGACTGGGGGCCCCGGACTGGGATCCCTATGCCCGTGGAACCATTGTTGGTATCACGCGTGGGACAACACGTGCGCATCTGGCTCGCGCTACCCTGGAAGGCATTGCCTACCAAGTTGCCGATGTTCTCGACGCGATGAGGCAAGATGCTGGGATAGCGATCGAGGAGTTGCGAGTTGATGGAGGTGCGTCAGCGAATAACCTACTAATGCAGTTCCAAGCCGACATTCTGCAAGTGCCCGTGGTGAGGCCAAAAGTCATCGAAACCACTGCGCTCGGCGCGGCGTATCTGGCCGGTCTCGCAGTTGGGTTTTGGCACAATGTCAGTGAGATTGAGGAAGTTTGGCAAACGGATACAGTCTTTCAACCGTCCATGCCGACCGAAGAAGTCAACCGACGACGAACTCGATGGTCCCGGGCTCTGCAACGCTCACGCGAATGGGATTCAGATTCATGACATCGCGTAAGATGATTCAAAAAGATGCGATTCAAGGTTTGCTTCGCACGTCCGCGCCACAAGTAGATTTGCGGAGATGCTGCCATTCACGACGGACGGTTTGATCAAACGTTTCCGGCGCACGCGGTAGCCAGTGTCCATTATTCGAAAGCTTTTTTACAAACGATGAATCACAAAAAAATACAGATCACTCAATGGATTGCGATTGTTGCGATCTGCCCGGTTGCTTTTTGTTTGGATACCGCAGGAGTCAGCAAAGAAAAAAGGAGAGTCCTTGAATCGCGCCAAATTTACTTGCGAGGTGGAGACCTGCCGGAATGGGACGACTTTAACTCAAAAATCGTTGCAGAATCCTGGAACAAAACATTTCAGACTGACGAGAATGACGCCGAATGGACGTTATTGATTCGTCAAGTTGATGTTCGTCGAGAATGGACTTTGAAGCTCAATGGAAAACCCATCGGCAGATTAAAGCGTGATGAAAACGATCTTCTATCAACATTTTCAATTCCGAAAAAGACGCTAAGGTCCGGGGAAAACCAATTATCGCTCGAAGCGAAATTGAACAATGAGACCGATGATATCGCTATTGGACCGATCTATTTATGCAAGACGTCCACCAAACAGCTTCTTTCCGAATCAACGCTAAAAATAAAAGCAAGAGATCCAAAGGAACCCGGATCGCCGTTACCGTGCCGAATCACAATCGTTGACCAAAACAAATCCCTTGTACCGCTGGGCATAAACTCAACGCAACGCTTGGCAGTTCGCGAGGGCGTCGTCTATACACTCGATGGAATCGCCGAAATCCCGCTTCCAGCGGGGAAATATCATTTGTTCGTCAATCGCGGTTTTGAATATAGCCAGGCCGATCGAGCATTTGAAATCAAATCAGGTGAAATTCAAAAATTTGAAGTTGAAATTTCGCGAGTCGTGGACACGAAGGGAATGGTGGCTTGCGATACTCACGTGCACACGGTGACTCATTCCGGGCATGGTGATTGCACCATGATGGAACGCATGCTCACACTTGCCGGTGAGGGAATCGAATTGCCCGTAGCGACCGATCACAACAAACAGATTGATTACCGTCCAACAATGGCAGAAACTGAAACGAAGTCTTTTTTCACTCCATTGATTGGAAATGAAGTCACAACGAATTTCGGACACTTTAACGCATTTCCATTCAGCCCAGACGCAACAATCCCCAATTACAAAGAGAATGACTGGAGCGTCTTAATCCCGTCTATTTTGAAAAAGCCGGATGTTAAAATTGTTATTTTAAATCACGCTCGTGACATCCACAGAGGATACCGTCCGTTTGCACCTGAGAATTTCAATGACGCTACAGGCCAGTCATTAAATTCCAGAAAATTTCTATTTAACGCGATGGAAGTCATCAATTCCGCCGCCCAACAATCTGATCAGTTTCAGCTTTTCCGAGACTGGATGGCGTTAACGAACGGCGGACACAAAATCTTGCCGATCGGCTCCAGTGATTCGCATGATGTAAATAAGTTTATCGTTGGACAAGGTAGAACTTATTTACAAGTTAATGACACCGATGTCGCGAACATCAACGTCAGCGACGCGATGACTGCATTAACCAACGGGAGAGTTTCTGTCAGTTGCGGTTTGTTAACGAAAATTAAAGTCAACCAAGATTTTGGAGCTGGAGATATCGCAACTACAAATGGCCGCGAAACCATTGACATTAGCTGCCAGATTCTCAGTCCACATTGGCTGAAGTGTGATCTCATTCAAGTCTACGAAAACGGTATCCTAGTTCGGCAAAAGAAAATTGAATCTTTAAATGACTCAAAGGATGGTGCATTCAAGCATGAGATGACCTGGGCATTTGAGAAACGCAAACATGATTCATTTTTCACGATTCTTGCATCGGGACCGGGCATCATGCACCCATCATGGCGGCTTTCACGTCCCTATCAACCGACGTCAACAAAGTGGAACCCAAGAATATTCGGCTTTTCAGGCGCCGTGTATATCGATGCTGATGGAAACGGCAGGTTCAATTGTGCAAGAGATTATGCGCATCGCCTTGTCGAATTGCACAACCAGGATTTGACGGGTTTAGTGAAGTCTGTTGGCGCTTATGACGCAGCAGTAGCGGCTCAAGTTGCCGGGCTTTTTCATCCGCACCATGGCAACCTATTGAAGAGCAACAATGCGGAGGTCTGGCGTCAAGGCGATCGCTCCGTCAAAACGGGTTTTGTTCGCTTCTTGAATGCCTGGCGAAAATCAGAACAGGCGAAAGTCAAAAACTGAAAACAGTCTGTCTGTTTTCTGATTGTGACGTTGCCCGACGCCTTTGATTTTCACCCGAAGCAAAAACCTCTCGCCAGCGATGGAGAAAGCATGGAAGGTTTTGACGTCCCCGAATCCCAGAGTTTCCGCGAAGGGAAGTCCGCAGGTGGCTATACATTACATTCTTGCGGGTTCTTCTGCCAAGTTTGCGGGTGAATTTTGGGAGAGTGTTCAGACAAAAAATCGCTGGGTGGAAGTTTACAAGATTTGGATTCCCTTTTAAGTCACACGATAAACCCACCGTTTTTCCTGCGTTTTTGCCTTCGTCGGAGCCAGCCATCGTTTGCTCGCCAGATTCTTGGCACACGATGCTGTGGATTCATAAGACGGCAAAAACATTGCCTTTGTTGGAAAGCCGGAGGAAGGTGTTTTCATCGTAAAATCGACACTCACCCACAAACTTTGCAGGAGAACCATTCTTGCGTTTAAGCCCTTCTAGGGACCATGCTCTAACCTCAACAAATTTGAGTGGTTGGATTCAAAAAGCTTCAACGCGAGCACTGCTTTACTTTAATGATACACAGGCATGTCCCCACCAGCGTGGAGCTTGGCACTGGAAAAAGGGCTCATGAGCGGCAATGCCAATCCCGCCTCTGACAGAGGTCGAGACAGGCGACCTCGGAAACAGCGGAGACTCCGATCTTCCCAAGCTAATTGAGTCCCACAAAAAAACAAAAAACTCGCAGCTCAAAAATCCCCACGGGATTACCGGTGGGAGAATCAATCGGAAAAGGACACATTTAATGCCGTGGCTGGCGGTTTAACGCGAGCTAAAGAAAGAGGTCGCTTACCGCCTAAGTCAAACCAAACTAACCTTGATCCTCCCCGACCCCAAACCACTTTTAAAAACAAACGGGGCATCTCCTTTGAATATGCTTTTTGCTGAAAATTGATTCCAACAACCGACGCCCTCCAAACGCTTTGGTGATAGAAGAAAAACGGATCATTGCAATGTCAAATCTGACAAGACGGCACCTCGGATTGGCGATGTTGCTTGGATGAATAAATCAAACGGTGATCACGCATGGCTTATCCGGCCATCTTGTTTTTAGTCCTGTTCGCTTCGTTCGTCGTCTAGCGGTTAGCACTCACAGTTCGACCGGACATCAACGAACATTCGTTTGGAACCTTATGATCGTGCCGTTGGAACAACCGCCGGCAATGGTTGTCCCAAGCCCCGTTTGCGTTTTTTACCATCTTGGAAATACGCCGCAAAAGGCGGCGTTGAGTTCATTCATGCAAGACTTAGCCAGAGAATTTTATCACTTTATTTTTTTGTTTCCTGTTTCGAATGCAACTGAACACCCGGACCGGAAGATGAGAAGGAAATCCCTTCGGTTTCGAATTGTTCTGTCATCTGCAGATTGACGCGTTCGCTAAACGCCAAGAAATTCAAATCGTCCGGTGGGTGATACCAGTACCTCATGAAGATACCGATCGACGACTCGTTGACATCCCGAAGGAACACTTGAGGCAATAAGTCTTCATTCATGCCTTCGTGGTTTTTCAAGATCTCTCTCAGAATTTCCAGCGCCCGCCTGATTTTTGCCAAGGAAGTGTCGGAGGGGAGTTCAATTGTCACAGACCGGCGTATATAAGGGCGTCGTCCGATGTTTTCTATGTCGACCCGTGCCATTTCCTCGTTCGGGATTGAGACTTGATGGCCCGTTTGCGATCGAAGTTTTGTTGAACGCAAGCCGATATCTTCGACAATGCCATCGTAACCTTTGGCAATAATTCGCTCACCAACTTTGAATGGCTTGTCCAACATGATCATCATGCTACCCAAGATATTCTTCAGAGAGTCCTGCGCCGCCAAAGCCAGTGCCAAGCCGCTGACACCAGCACCCGTTAGTAGCGTCGTCAACGAGGCTCCAAGCTGCTGTCCGCCTTCCAAAAGCACGACCATCGCCCCGATAATACTAAGCACACGACAAGTGAGACGGACGAGTTGTGCGTCCATTCCAACCGGCTGAACCCACGGCGTCGCGATAATCAATTCGGCCAACCTACTTCCAACACTTACAACCAGAACCATCAGGGCGACAAGGAAAATTACGTGTAACGTTAACGAGATCGTGACGATTAGGTAACCGTAAATTTGGAGCTGCTCAACAACGAAATAACGCGTCGCTAGAGGGACGAGCATGGCGACGACCGGAAATACCAACGTAACCCAGTACCGTCCAACGTTGGATCTTAGCTTTGTGGCTCGCCATCGCCCAATCAAATAGATCGAAGTCATCAGTACTGAAGCCAGCAATAGGGACAAGATTAACCCAAACCATTGCCAGATCGCCTGACCGTACCAACGGGTGCGTATCCACGACGGTAGCCAAGCATCCGGGATCATCCAGCCCGGTTCGGATACGAATTTTTCATAGTATCCCGGTGTTGTTGTTTCTCGCTCGATGTAATCGCGACCCTTCACGATTTCGTAAAAGTCCTTGGCGCGTTCGACAGTCGCGGCACTAAACAAGAAACTGCCCTCATCCGGGCCGTCCTTGATTTGGATAATTGCTATTTCGGTATGCGGGATCGTCCACCTCTTCAGATTCTCCTCGGCAACTTCGTCCGGGCCGGGCCACTCAGATTCCGGCGGCAACTCAATCCGATCCAAAACCTCCTTCAAACATACCGCCGCCTCTTTGGCGAGACTCTTCCTCACAGCTGGCGGCATTTCGCTCAAATCAAGACAGCGGAGAACACGGTTCGTGTTGGCTCCGTTTTGTGCCGTTGACATAAGGCGTCCTTCTTCACCGACGATCCGATAAATGTCATGCATTCCATTGATGAAACTTTGTAAAGTCGTACGTGGACTGGAAGTCTCCGCGGACTCTAACGGATGCGTTTGGGCAACCGCAAACTCTGGCGTGGCCAACAACAACACCGCCGAAATGGTCCGCAGAACACTCGGAAATCGCAACGCGCAACCCACAAATCTTGCGATTGGTGATTTTGCGTATGCCGCTTTTAATCGTTTCATAATACGGATCCTTTATCGCAGTTCATCCAGCCTCCTAATACACCACTATTGCCCATGCTTTTGTTCGGGGCTCCTCCGCCGGATCAAAGTCCGTGACTCAAAGCAGTTTGTGTCGAAGTAAAAATGGGCAGGCTCATTGATAACGGTGGCAACTCCGCAACCGTCTGTCGCTATTGTCTTTCCACTCCCGAGCGTTCATATCGAGGACAGTCCACCTCCGAATTCTCTGTTCGCTAGATTTTGCTGCAGACCAACGACCAGGGCTATCTTCAATTGGAAATTGCGGGCCTCGGCGATTATTGAGCAGCCTTCCACCTGCCAATTTCCTAAGGGGACAGGAATCCAGGCCCACGTTTGACTGGGCAATGCACGCAGGAACGCCTGTATCTCATGGGTTATTGTGCCGGCATTGTAGACATAAGGCGTTTCTGAATGTTGGGTAAAAAATTGGTGGGCGAAGACAAGCCCAAAAAGAACAACGCTTATTTTCATAGCATTGCCTTTCACGAGTAGTAGATGGTTCAGCGGCAGTCCGCTGAACCATTTGCAAGCTCTCCTTGTTTACAGCTTTTCTGCCTTGGGGGGCGTCCATGTCTTCATCGCCTCAACGTCCGGGGCGTAGACGCGGATAATGACGTCCAGCTGCTCATCCTTCCCGCCGGATGGCAACCAGTTCTCCGCCGGCACACCCTCTGGCTTATCGGCGGAGATGTGGATCTCAACTCCGCCTGAGGCATTCAGCTTCATGCCCCCGTTCTCACCAACGCTGTACTTGTAATTGTCGTTGGGAATGAAGAGGCCCTTCTGCGCATCGTAAAGCGTGGCAGACCAGAACGCGTTTGCTGGCGGCAACTCCTTTTTGGCCATTCGGATCACGTAATGATTCGTGGCCATCATCGGTGAACCGTCGGCCGTTCCGATCCCCGGATACTGAGCCTCGTTGTACGGCTGACCGATTGGTCCGACGCACGATTGCACGACCATCGGCTCGAGGGTCATGGCTCCCTTGGTCTGGAAGACCTCGGTCAAATAGGGATTGCCTTTGGGATCATTCCAGATGGCCAAGGATTCCGCGGCGACTTTCCTTGCGATCTTAGCGAGTCGTTCGCCATCGATTTTGGCGACCTGAGAGGGGTCGTACGTTTTGCCCGGCTCGACGCCCAGGGGCTTGAGCACCTGCAGAACCTCACGGTCCATCTCGTTATTCGGATCAAAGGTCGTGTGATTAACCACGAACTGCATCACCTCCAAGAAGTTGTTGCTGAACACCATCTGGTCTTTCCCGAACGCTGGGAACTCCACGGGACTTGAGGTTTTCGCGGTTCCGCCCTGGAACTCGGACAACGTCATGAGCTTCTGCTTCTTCATCGCCTCGAGGTTGCGTTGCATGCGAGCGGGCTCGTTGGCATGAGGAGCAACACGCAGGAACGCAATTGCAAAATCCCCGGTCATCTTTAGCGTCTTGTCGATCCCATCGACTGGCTCACCGTTGTACGCTTTAGTTCGGTCCGTATAAAAAAGCATGGTGGTTGGCTTCTTGAAGTCGCCCTCGATCGTCGACAGGGGAATGTCGATGTAATGGTCGTACGCCGAGGTTTCCAGCGAAACGAACTTCGAGTCAAAGGCCGGGAACTGAATCACAACCGCGTCATCACGCATGTCGAGCATTGAAAGCAGATAAAGCGTGTCATTATTGGGTCTGGGAATGGCAGTAACCGTGTGGTCCATCAGCCCCGTAGGAACGAACAATTTGTTCCATCCAGCGGTGCTGAATGGGTTCCCCTCCTGCATCGCAAAGTTGTTGTTGGTATTGTACATTGCGACATATTGGTAGGAACGCCGAACCAGGTTCTCCAGCTGTGCATCGTCAAGCGTTGACGCGGCGTTTTCGTTGGCGGTCCGACCGCATCCGGTCGTTAGGGCAAACACCGCAATCCCAGTTATCAAAACCGGGGCAAGCGAGGAAAATTTCATAGTGAGCTCCTTTGTAAAATTATATGTTTCTATTTGCTGTGTTTCGTTGTCGATGGCTTCGAGGCGCGAAGCCGCTTTGGCGAACGGCCGTAAAGCGTACCCACCCAAATGCCGTGCAGTGTTTCAAGCACGGCGTCTGAGTCGCCCTGAGGTTGCCGCCCAAACTCTGAAATCAAGACTGAGGCATTAAGCGAGTTAAGCGCGTTGGCTGTTCGCTGGGCATTGATCGATGGTGAAATCAGGCCGTCTCGCTGCTGGGCCTCGATTCGAGCCCTAACTGCTGCGTCCCAACGGCCCATGAAAACGGACCAAGACTTTTCGAGACGTTCATCCAGTGGCGCCGCCTCAGAAACCGCGCGGAAGATAGGGCCGTGTTCGACAACCGTCTTGACGACGCCACCCAGCGACGCGCGAAGAACACT
>CAJQQR010000039.1 GCA_905480545.1 uncultured Pirellulaceae bacterium | reverse complement strand
AGGAATGTTTCCAATCAGCAACTCTCCATTTCTCTGTTTGAAATATTGATCTACGACACGGCTGACCTGATCCGTCGATTTGCGATCTTGCGTTTTGGCAGTCGATGTTTCGCTCACCCTTTTACTCCGCTGTTGGCCCGTACTGTCAGTTTTGGATAGTCGACTTTGCCGCTCGGGGTCATGGGGAGATCGTCCACTAGAACGATTCTTCTTGGGAGCATATGCCTCGGCAATGCGCTGCCGCATTTGGCTAAAATTTCTTTTGGATCCAGGGTCTCGGCTGGATCTTCGGCAATGGCGAATGCTACGAGATGTTGCCCCAAAACCGCGTCTGGAACGCCAACGACGGCGGCTTGCTGAATCGGATTAAGGCGGCAAATAACGTCTTCGATTTCGGTAGGACTGATTCTGAAACCAGCTGATTTGATTTGGTTGTCTCGCCGGCCAACGAAGAATAAATAGCCGCTTTCATCCGTCTTGACGATATCCCCCGAGTAGCAAACCATGTCACCCGATGTTCGACCCGGTTGAGTGATTGGATGCGGTCGCAAGACTTTCGCGGTTAACTCAGGTTGATTCCAATATCCGAGCGAAACGGTCGGACCATGGTGTACGAGTTCGCCTTCCTCGCCCGGTTGGCAGAGTTTGCCGTTGCGGTTCACAACTAGGATTTCGGTATTGGGTATTGCTTTGCCCATAGAGGTTGGACGACGTCCAAGCTGAGACGGCGGCAAATAGGTTGAACGAAACGCTTCGGTTAATCCATACATCAAGAAGATATCAGTTGCGGGCAACAGCGAACGCAGTTTAGTTAGGATGTGTTGTGGCATTGCGCCTCCGGTATTGGTGATGTACCGAAGTGGAAGCGGTTGTTTTCCGAGTCCTGAACTTGGTTGCGCGAGAAGGCTCCAAAGTGACGGGACGCCTCCCATACCTGTAATACCTTCATCCATGATTTTTTTGACTATCTCCCTGCCGAATTTGAACTCCAGCATTACCGTTGTCGCACCTGTCAACACGGTCGTCATCAAATGATTGAGCCCTGCATCAAAACTGAACGGCAAGGCAGCCAGCAGGCGGTCCGTACTTCTAATGGATAAATATTCTGAAACGATTTCTGCGCCTGCGATGATGTTGTTGTGGCTAAGCATTACGCCTTTTGGTCGGCCGGTTGAGCCTGATGTATACAGAATGGCAGCAAGGTCTTTTCCGATGGAGCACGATTTGATGTTGTCGCTTATCGGGAGAGAAAGTTCAGCAAAGTCATGCTGCTGTAATTTGCTTTTCGTTAAGACTTTATCAACGATAAGCGTTTCCAGGTGATCAACCTGGTCAATTACGGGTGCCAATTTCTTTAATCGCATTGAATCGGTGATTAGGATTTTGGCTCCGCAGTCGTTCAAAATGTGAACCACTTGTTCCGGGAACAATCCATGGTGCATCGGAACGAATACCGCTCCTGTTTGCAACGCTCCGAAAATCGCAATTGGCAAATCTGTGGATGGCGTCAAGAACACGGCAACACGATCCTGTCGCTGGATGTTGAGCTTACGGAGGCTTACAGCCAAACCGGTTACTCGCTGCGCAAATTCGCTGTAACTGAGACGCGCGTCACCAGCAACGATCGCATCCTTGTTCGGATACCGTTCAGCGGAATCGCGTAGCATATGTTCAATGAGAAAACGCACACTTATCCTCACATGTTACTGCCAGAGATTTTTATATGAGTAAACGAAGCAATCGAACGGACAGTTTCGAAATGATCTGCCACCATGTCTTCGTCCGACAATTGGATCGAAAATGTCTCCTCCAAGAACGCAACAATGTCAAGAATTCCCAGTGAATCAACGATACCGCTTTCCAAAAGTGAATCGTTGTCACTAATCTTGTTGTTTTTCGCCAAGGGGAACTTTTCGTAGACCCAATTGAGGACCTCCGTCGTAATCTCGTCGATATTTTTCATTTATGTTTTCCGATTGCGTGGCCGCGTTTATTCATATTTTGATTAAGGGAGGTTTTTTTAAATTGGTTTTTGCCGATCAGTCCCCGTAATCGGCTGGCTGAAAATCGTGTTGTTACACTAAAAACGATTGGGTGGATTGGTTTTCGTTTCGCGACTTTCTCTTGATCGTTCGTTTTGGACTATGAGATACCAAATAAAAATCGCCGACGCTTCCACTGTCGTTCCGGCGATCATTGCTAATACGCCGCCGTAGATTCCATGTTTTGGAATCAAAAAGATCCCCACGCCAATAACCGTGCCCAGACCACAGAGCGTGCACCAAAAGCTGCCTTCCGGGGCTTGCAATGCGATCAGGGCATGATGGGTCGTAATACTGATGACTCCTATCATTGCTCTAAACGCCAGTAGCGCGACGATCATTCCAAGTCCGAGATTGCTTGTTTCTTTTATAACCAGTGAAATACCAAACTCGCCAAACAGGTAGCAGCTGACGACAAACAGAATCATTGGAAGCAAAATCAGAAGCGTCGTTTGGGAATATCTGCGATGAAGTAATTTTGGGCTTTCGGAAACTGCTGCAAATGAAGGTGCGATGATGTTGCCCATCCCCTGAAGAAATGGACTGGACAAGTTCACGATCAGAAAACAGGCGGCAAAAAGGCCCGTCGATTCGGGGTCCAGCATAAGAATCAGCATCCAGTGGACCGCGTATGCTCCAGCAATCGCTAGGAAATTTTCGAGCAAAATCCATTTACCAAGCCGCCACATCGTTTTTAGGTGCCCTGTAACAGATTCAAAATGAAGACGGAATTGAGTCCGATTGGAAGCAATCCAATAGCATGCAGGCAATGCGCAAGCACACCCGACCACAACCAATCCATTTGCTGGCGTCAGGAGCCCCTGTTGCGAAAGGATCGATAACGCAGCAACCTGAAGAATTGCGACGGCAATATCCAGTCGTAATGCGGTACTCATCATCATGTTTGCAAAGGAAACCTTACGTGCAAAATCACGCAGAATTGAAAACGGTGAAAATAATAAAACAACGACAATCAATTTTTCGAAGCCGGGCACAACGCCGGAAAAAAGAAAAGCGGGATAAAGCAGTGCGGTAATAATCATCGCGCTTAGGGCCGAAAAAATGGATCCCAAAAACGCACTTCCAGCAAATGCTTTTTTGTCTGTGATGCTCGATGATCGTATCAGCAGCGTGTAAGGAGCGACGAAAGCAAGTTGAAGAGATGTTGATACCAAAAAAAACGTCATGCCAAGCGAAAAGTACGCGAGGCTTTCTGCTCCGCAAGCTCGACTCACGGTCAACATCGTAAAAAAACTGGTCGCACTCACGACACCTTGATCGAGGATTGCCAGTGTCGCATTGGTGCTCAGTTTCCGGACGTTATTGGAAACCGATGTTGAATCAAGATTAGATCCAGAATGAGTGTCGGATAGTGACACGCGGCCAATGCCCGTTTCTATTTTCAAAGGAGCATCGTCGCTGATCTGAATTGCCGTCGATCTTGATGGTCTGGTGGTACTCACTGTTGGCCGGTATTTGAACAATTCGAAAATTGAGGTCATGTGATTGTGTCGCAGATCACCCTCAAGCAATCGGATTAGCTTTCTAGCAAGGGTCTGAACAAAACTATACGCGGTCTAGGCATAAGCACATTTTGTTCCAACACCAACATTGCTGGCCGAGATCTTCCACAACGAACGGAGCCTGTTGGTTTTCCTACGGCGGAAGTCTACAAGCGATGCACTTTGATGATTCTTTTAATCAACGTCATGTGGCTTTTTTGCATCGTGGTTGAAGTCAAAACTTGGTTTTTCCCTCACTATCAGCGTAGATATCAGCTTTGGCATAGTGAATGCAATTTCTACAAACCCGTCCCAGGCAATCGAAGCTTCGGTCCCGTTTCGACCGGTTTTTCAAATTTCTGATGAGGTCATTGTTGAGTCCGGAATCAGTGCTGAAAGCCTTTGGAAAAGACGTGAATCAAACAACATTCGGACATAGTGTCCGTTTGGAATTAGTGTTGCAGCGATTTGAATGAGCTTAAAATCTAAATGAGTCAAAGTCCCACCAGCGAAATTAGAGAACAGGAGAAAGGTGACAAGAGAAAGTCGCTGAAGGTGCTCTCTGCTGAACGGCTTCGTATGGTTTTGGCTCAATCGCTTGACTCGCCGCTCACGCAAAATGAAATTGTTTGCGTTACCTCACTTAACGAATCTGAACGACCGAGTTCCAGATTTGAATCATTTCTAGCGGCTTTACGCGATCGTGATTCCTCGTTGTCGCTCGGCCGGTTTCAAAACCGTATTTCCGCGTTGTCTCATCATTTGACGCCATCAGAGATTCTCGAAATATTGGAAAGCGAGGTCGGAGAAACGCAACCGGACGCGATCAACATCTTCGTTTTTCCGTGGACTCCGTGGTCCCTTGAATTTGCAGGCTCCGGAACAACCGAGCTGGGAAAGACCGTTGCTAATACACATGCGGGACTCATTTCGATTCAACTGAAAACCGGAATCCAGGTTAACGTGCGTTCATTCAGTGAGCGGATGCCATTCTGGAAAAGATTACTGGATATATCATTTTCGTCATTCGCAATCCTGCTTGTCAGCCCCGTGTTTTTGGCTGTGTCAATCGCGATCAAACTGACATCACGCGGTCCCGTTTTTTTCCGGCAGCAAAGAGAGGGAAAAGATGGCGTGGCGTTTGAGATTCTGAAATTCAGGACAATGTTCGATGGTGCTGAACACGAGCAAGCTGGGCTTCGATCACAAAATGAATTGGACGGCCCTGCCTTTAAAATCGATGCCGATCCACGATTGACCCCAATTGGGAAATGGCTTCGCTTAGCTTGTATCGACGAATTGCCACAATTTATTAACGTTCTCAAAGGCGATATGTCGGTTGTTGGTCCGCGACCATTGCCGGTTGAGGAGTCGAGAGTCTGCAGCGATATTCAGCGACGGCGATTGGAAGTCACTCCAGGAATGACATGCTATTGGCAAGTCTCAAACCGAAAAGAAGTTTCATTCGATGATTGGATGAAACTTGATTTAAAGTATGTAAAGAAACGCTCGTTCAACGAAGACATAAAGCTGATCTGGCGTACCGTGCTGGCGGTGCTTCAACTCGGCGGTTCGGGTTAGGTTAGAGATTGACAACATTGATTTCGGTTACGCGAAATTCTCAGTTGTGTCTGCGGGGGCAATCAACTCGATCGCTCAGCTTTACGCCTTCGTCGAGCGATGGATTTTGTTCTTCGGGATCGATCTGTTTTTTCGACGATTGGATTGTTGATCGAACCGAAAGCGAATTTAGGACGCAAGACATTTTAGAGCAAGAGTTGACAGGATCGTCAGGCCAACGGGCCTTTGCCATCGCATGCCAACTGATCATGAACGCGAAGAACAGACTCGACTGCAGGGTGTATGGCTTTTGAGCCGAATTGACCGATAAGGATGCATGTCGTAAACGGTTTGGCGGCCTCTTCGTATTTCGTAATCCATTTTCGGTGACGGTTTTCCGTCTCGCTGTTTTCAAATGGAAATACTACAGTTGGTTGACTGACGCCGCATCGCCATGGTTTTGGAGTAAGTCTTGCGCGGAAGCATTCTTGGGCTCGGCAAAGTTTGACGTAAAGTGGATCGGCACCAAAGTTTTGGAGTAATCGATTCGTTTCGTCGCTGACCGCGTCGAAGGTCCGAGTGGTGACCAGAGAACGAAATCCGTTTTTGGTACGGTAAAGGCGAATGCCCAATCTTGAATCAGCTTCGGCGATTCGCTGTATCGTCTCTACAACTCGTTGATCATTCGTAGGCGGTTTCTCGCCACTAAAAAAAGATGCCAACCCGGCGAAAAACGAGGGACGACAAACGGGGGGATAGTCGATGTCCGCGAAGAAAACGTTTGGCGAATTTAAAACCAGGCAACCCGCCATGTTGCGTGTGATGACCGCAACGGTCTCCCCTTCATCTTGAAGTTCGTTAATGATTTCTTCCCGTAAACCGCCGTTGGCGTAGTCATAAGAGGCCAATCGACTGGTCTCATTGAATCGTTTTGCTGCAGATTTTGCGCGCTCCTGTGCTTCCCTCAGTGCATCGGCAACCGAAGCATTTGAGCCGCCGTAACACGTGATTTTCAATCCATTCTGATTGTGGGTAGGTGCGGATGCTTTGGCCCAATGTCGAAAAATTTTCATTTCAAACTTCCTTGTGCTAATCCAAAATCGAAGAAGACACGAAAACTAATTGAGTTGGGCCTGCGTAGGAGTTTCTCCAGAAACCTTCGTTAAGCTACAATCGTGCCATTGAGCCCCCATTTTAAACCCTGATGCTATCGAATATCGTTACCATCATCAAATCGAAGGACTCTGCGGTTGGTCAGTTCTGCATCGTAATTCACCTTTTGCGGGAACGACCATTTCAATGACCGCTTGAAGAAATCAACGCCGAAAACCGAAACAAGTGAAATGACAAAACCTAAATCAAATTACGACTGTGTGATCATCGGTGCGGGCCACAACGGACTTGTAACCGCTGCCTACTTGGCTCAAAAGGGGAAATCGGTTTGCGTGCTGGAGCGACGCAGCGTGATTGGTGGCTGCAGCGTGACCGAGGAACTTTGGCCCGGCTACAAGGTCTCAACTGCATCCTATGTCATTAGTTTGTTCCTTCCCGAGATCATTCGCGATTTGAAGTTGAAGGAGAATGGCTTATCGATCTTGCCGCGGAATCCATCATCATTTACGCCAATGAAAGATGGACGGCACCTACTGCTTGGGCCGGATCAAAAATCGAATCACGATCAAATTTCCAAATTCAGTAAGAAAGATGCGGACGCCTTCCCGAAATATGAGTCGCTTTTGGAAAAAGTGGCTGCGGTCCTGGAACCGACGCTGTCTCAAACGGCTCCGGATATCTTGCCGGTTTCAAAAGGTATGCGAAAAATCGGCATGATGAAGTGGCTGCGTGATGGTCGTAAGGCCTGGAATATGCAATCGACATTGAAGTCGCTTGGCGATTCACTTCCAGAGGCTATGGAATTACTGACGGGGGCTGCTCGCCCGATTCTGGAACGCTGGTTTGAAACCGAGGTCCTCAAAGCAACCCTTGCGACCGATGCGGTGATTGGCGCCTTTTCGTCCATTTCGTCGCCGGGTACCGCTTATGTATTACTCCACCATGTCATGGGTGAGGCTGGCGGCGCTCGTGGAGTGTGGGGCTATGTCCAAGGAGGAATGGGGGGGCTTGCGGACGCACTTGCAAAAACCTGCGATCAACTGAATGTGGATATCATCACCGAAGCCGATGTGTCGGAAATTGTGATCGATAACGGCAAGGCAGTGGGTGTGAAACTCGCGGACGGGACTTCGGTCGATGCAAAAGTTGTCGCCTCCAATGCCGATGCCCATGTGACATTTGAAAAGTTGGTCGATCCAAGCCACTTCCCGCCCGAATTTGCAAAGGCCATTTCCAACATCGATTATTCGTCCGCTTCGGCGAAAATCAATATTGCGCTTTCCGAGCCACCTAATTTCACTTGCTTGCCGTCAACAGAAATTGGGCCCCAGCATCGTGGAACGATTCATATCGGTGAGACATTGGAGACCGTCGAACGCGGTTACGATGATGCCAAGTACGGAAACCCAAGCCAAACACCCATTCTTGAATTGACTTTGCCGACCAGTGTCGACAAGACGATTGCACCCGAAGGCAAACACATCATGTCGATGTTTGTTCAGTATGCTCCATATAAGCTGTCCGAGGGAAAAAAATGGGACGACATAAAAGAGTCGTTTGCGGATCGCTGCATAGAAGTCCTTGCGGAATACGCACCGAATGTGCCCAATGCGATTGAGCATCGCCAAGTCCTAAGTCCGCTGGATATCGAACGAGTTTATGGATTGACCGGCGGAAACATCATGCAGGGTGCGATGAATTTTAATCAGCTGTTTTTGATGCGTCCCGTTCCAGGCTGGGCAGACCATCGTTGCCCAATCAACGGACTTTATTTGTGTGGTGCTGCCAGTCATCCAGGCGGAGGCGTAATGGGTGCCTGTGGTAGAAACGCTGCGCTGGAAATCCTGAGAGACTTTTAGGGCGAATTGTTTTTCGTTCGTTTTTCGGTCCACCAATTGCCGATGTGAGATGGGGAGCCCCAATTTTTCGCTAGCAATTCGATCGCCAAATGAGTTCCAACGAATCCGATACGCCAGAATATCCGCCCACCACTTCGGGAGAATCAGGGGATCGATCTCGGAAATCGTCATTGAATCCGGTCAGCGGTCTCCAACAAATTGATTCCACGCAATTTGATTCCACCATTGAACAGATCGAGTGCGAGCTGGCGCAGATTGATCGCATCATGCACTCATGGTCGGAGGGGCGAAGTCTCCGGTTTGATCCAGCTCACGTCAAACCTGTGAAAAAAAACGTGGATGAAAATGACATTCACCAAAAATCAATCCACGCGCACGTCCGCTGGCTTTTACGGATTTTGCTTCCCCTAAACCTCATCGCAGCGATGCTTGTTTCGGTAACAACGATTTGCGAGGTAGGTTTTGGGTGGATTGGGAATTGGCCATGCATTCGCGTTTTGGCGGGATCCGCAATCTCCGTAACGTTATTGAACGTGTATTTCATCAAACAGCTTATGAACAAGCTGCTCATCAACAAACTGGCTTCGCCGCAGAAAAAAGCCTAGATATTAAAGACCGGCAATTGCTTGTTCGGAACTTCAAATCGGCAGACATCGGCGATTTTCACTCCAGACTCGGCTTATACCTTACGTTTTCTCGATCAACGGTTTTAGGAAATCAAATGCTTGTTTTGCGGCATTGGGCGCGTCGTGACTATGTCGACTGAGTTCAACGTTAACGCAGCCTTTGTATCCAATCGACTTTAAGGATTCAAAAATGGGTGGGAAATTCATTTCACCTTCGCCAAACATCAGATGTTCGTGGACACCAGCCCGCATGTCTTCGATATGGACGTTTACGATTTGGTTTTCAAATCGCTGCAAGTAATTGGCGATCGGGACTTCGTGAAGGCAATAGAGGTGCCCCACATCCATCGTCATTTTTAGAGTCGATGAATCGATCCATTGCCGTAACCGTTCAAAGCTGGCGGTCGTGTCAATAAACATTCCGGGTTCGGGCTCAAAACCGATCGTGACACCACATTTCTCAGCGAACAGCAGGACTTCGCGCAGGTTTTTTGCAAGCCGCTCCAATGCGGCTTCGTCTGAAAGCGATTCACGTAAAATGCCAGACCAAATGGAAACGCAATCTGCATCAAACTCTGCGGCCAATTCGATACAGTACATGTAGAAATCAAGTCGTTTCTGGAAGTCAGACGACATCATTGTTGGCTCGTGTTTATGCATTGGGTTCAACAGGAAACGTGCGCCCGTTTCGATCACGATTTTCATGCGATGATCGCAAAGAAACGAACGCAGGTCACCTTTTTGCTTTTGTAGTGAATCGCTAAAAGGATTCAAGCAATGATGATCGACAGTCAATGCGATGCTTTGGTAACCAATGTTTGAAATGATTTTGACAGCTGACATGCTGTCATGATTCGAAAAACCGTTGGTGTTGTATCCGAGAATCATTCGCGAATGAGATTCCTGTTCGGGCGTGAAGTGTTTTGCGGTGACTCGCTATTTTTTCCAAACATGCGAATCGTTTAGTAGTTCGAAATATCCTTCGTTCAGCTTCTTTTTCATTTCATTCAACTTGGCAGGATTGTTTTTCGCTAAATTATTTTTTTCGTTGGGATCACTAGCCAAATCGTATAGCTCAAAATCGGTTAGTTTTGCAGATTTCGCTTTTTGAAATTGGTCTTCAGACAGGTTTGTATAGCGAGGCAGTTTGTTGTCATTCAGTGTTGCAAGCACTTTGTAATCGCCATCTCGCATTGCAACCTTTGGTTTGCTGATCGCATTGAAATAGCACCAAAATAACGGTTTATTTCTAGCGAATGGTTTTCCATTCAAAAACGGTTGAACCGATGTGCCATCCAGCTTCAAATCTGCGGGAGGCTGTGTGTTGGCTAAATCGCAAAATGTGGGCAAGAAATCCAGTGAAGACACAGGAACGGTTGAGGTTTGTTTGGCGGTGATTTTTGCCGGCCAACTCATGATCCCGGGAACATGAAAACCAGCTTCATGAACATGGAGTTTCATTCCACGAAGTGGGGCCGGCGTTCCGAACGACCGATTCGCCCTGCTGTAGCGATTCAGTGTTTCCGGTCCATTGTCGCTGGTGAAAATAACCAGGGTATTTTCACGGACTTTTAATTGATCCAGTTTTTTCAAAAAACGTCCGACGGCATGATCAACATTTGCAACATTGGCGAAGTACTGTGCCTGATCGTTTGACTTGGCGACTGTTCGATATTGCTTCACAAGTTTCTGCGGTGAAGCGACGGGCTCATGCGGTTCATGAAACGGGATGAAGATAAAAAAGGGAGAGTCCGGCTTGGATTTTTGCTGGCCGTCTAGCCACGTCATCGCTTCGTTGACGACCAGTTGGCAGCTGAATCCTTCTAACTTTCCTGCCATTTCTCCGTTACGGATAAAGTTCGTTGGGTTTTCGTGTGAGGGTGCGGCGTTGTTCTGCGTACCGAACCAATGATCAAATCCAAAATCGCCAGGTTGAGGCTGCGCCTCCGACTGATTGAAACGACTGTTGCAATGCCACTTTCCCGACATGCAGGTCGAGTATCCAGCTGCTTTGAGCAATGCCGGAATGGTCACTTCATTCTTGCGCATGTGAACCAAT
The DNA here is from genome assembly GCA_905480545.1 of uncultured Pirellulaceae bacterium. Classification (GTDB taxonomy): domain Bacteria; phylum Planctomycetota; class Planctomycetia; order Pirellulales; family Pirellulaceae; genus JABAAE01. Next base: position 11,927 of record CAJQQR010000039.1, on the reverse strand, counting down.
TCGCGAGAATTCGGCGTCGGGCGATTGGCAGGCGGAATCCAGTCATAAACACCTGCGCGATTTGGACTACGCCCGGTAAGCAAACCAACGCGGGACGGTGAACAAACGGGTGCGGCGGAATAGCAGTTGGTTAACCTAATTCCACTATCAGCGAGTCCATTCAAATTCGGCGTTTTTATGTGTGGGTGTCCGTAACATTCCAAGTCGCCGTATCCCAGATCATCGCATAAAAAAACGACAATGTTTGGCCGGTCATCGGCAGCGAAACTTGAGAGACTTACTAGGTAGAAGGACGTAACAAAAAACAACCACAGAGTTTTAATTCGAGCCATGTAATCTATTGAAAAAGTAGGTTGTATCGGGAGTATGGTTCGCCGATTGGGTATTCGAAATAAATTGAATATCCGTATCTGGAACTGCCACATTATCGATCACATGCGAATGAAAAACAATTCGCTCGATTCTCGGGCTTTGGAGTAATTAAGATCAAAAAACTCAAATTAAAATTAAATGTTGGTAGGAAAGGTGGGAACATTTTTGCGATCTGAGTGCTCTTTACCGCAACAAGAGCTTGCGTTCAGCTCACGATGTGTTGCCAATCGCAGGATTGTTGGAGAAAAACACGTTTGAAAGTAAAATTCGACGATGTGTGTAGACTGATCACTAACGTGTTGCTGCCATCGGTTCTTCTATAGATTTGCTTGGCGATTGGCTTTACTAGGTTACGTTGACTGCAAGATTATGACAAACGAATTGAAAGATCGTTGGATCAGTTGTCCGAAGTGCGATGCTCGATTGGCCGTACCGATGGAAAGGCTTTCCCCATATATTCGTTGCGGAGTTTGCGGGACCTTGATGCACTCGGATTGTGATTCGTCTCGCGATAATACTTCGTTAACGAGGCCTAACTTGGGTCCAGCGGATTCAAATTCATTAGGTCTATCGACGATTGAGCATGCCCAGTCAGGGGAGGGCAGTTGGATTTCAACGTCGAATTCGGAATCAACCGGTCCATCATCACAAAACAATTCAAATCCGTATTTCAATGCCCAGTCGAACTCAAGGAACAGCCCTCGGCTGAATGAGCCGATTTATCTTGGTCCGGAAACTGAGTCTGAGATGGTTGGTTCTCAAGATACCCGACAACGGACCGCGGGTTCTGGATTTCGATTGGTACTCGTTGCAATCTTGATCGGTGCGCCGATTGTCTTCGTCATTCTAAGTGTGTCGACGAATTTGAAATCAAGCCGCAGCAGGGTTCGGAAAACTCAACCACACGAATCTCACTACGAATTCACGCATACAACCGCAGGTATGTCTGGGCTCAAAAGGCCGGAGTCAACGGTGACATTGTCGCAATGGAAGGACGAAACGACTTATCCTAAACTTGAGATCGACCTCACCGAGACGCTGAAAAATGACCCGGCTCGTCGCGAATTTCCAGCTCAAATCGATAGCATTGAACTTTCCGGAAAGAAATGGAGTGAAAGCCGGTATCTAGCAATCGAGAACTCGCATCTACTCAAGAAGCTACATTATTCCAAAGGTCTTATCACTCCGCGATTGACCGCAGCGATTCAAAACAAGTCATTATTTGAATTGTACTTAGTCAACTGCAAGTGGGACGAGGGTGGCGCGATACGTTTTACTCACCCGGGGTTTCGCAAGCTATTTTCAATATCCCTCTCTGGAACTCCCGTAACACCACAAATCCTGATCGACCTGACGGTTTGCTACCAGCTTGGGGAGCTTTACTTGCAACAGAGCAATGTCGGCGATTTTGCCATCGACTCAATCAATGATTTCGTTCGATTGAAAAAGCTGGATCTGTCAGGTACGAAGGTTACGTTTTCGGGTTTAAGAAAATTGCGTTCTGAATCATTGGAAGAATTAACCATTTCATCGACTCAATGGACACCGACACAGCATCGGTTGATTAAGAGAAATAATCCAAATCTGAAACGGTTTCTGTCCTCGTCTGGAAGAAATTGAGGAATGACCTAGCTTGGATGCCTCCCTGATTGGATTCCATGATCTGGCCCGATGATCTGGCCCGGTGATCTGGCCCGGTGATCTGGCAATGACTTTGGCTGACTCGTCTGTTAACGCTACTGTTTTTTCTTCAACGTCATCAAGTACTCAACAAGATCGACAAGATCTTGCTCGGAAAGGTTTTTCTGCAAATCGTTTGGCATCAACGAATTGGGAGACTTACGCATCCCTTCAAGATCTTCTTTCAGAATCGACTTGGTCAACGCTTCGGCCGTGCGTAAGGTTACTTTATCGTCGGTCTCGCTAACCAGGACTCCGGAAAAACTAAGTCCATCGATCGTCTCGACGATGTAGGTTTCATAATTATGACTCACTGCGGCGCTAGGATTTAAAATGGATTCAAACATCGCTTGACGCGAAAGCTTACTGCCGATTTCCGTGAGGTCTGGACCAACTTCCTTCCCTTCTGTGTTGACCTTGTGGCAATTCGCACACGTGCCAGCTTTTGCAAAAATCGGAACGCCTTTAGCCGCATCACCTTTTCGTTTCACCAATTCTGCAATGGGAGAAATTGGTTTGCTGCCAGCTGACGCCGGGAGTGTCATGACCTTTTTGGCCGCCGATTTGATTTCACCATAACTGGAAGTTAAGAGAATGTTTGCCGCAGTGAAATCACAAGCCGGTGGTAGGCGTTTCTCTTGAGCAAGCTGTAGTAAATACTCCTGCCCTATCTTTTGGCGTCCCAGCCCTTTGACAGCGATGTTTTTCGCTGAAGCTGAAAGCTGTCGATCCAGCAAAAATGGTTTGAGAATGTCGATGACTTTCAGTGAGGTCGTCATACTGATCGCTTCAAGCATTTCGTCCGGACGATCCTCCATCTTCACCTTGTCCGAGATCGACTGGATGTCGTTTAGTTCAAGCAGGATGCCAAATGCGACGACGCGATTGTTGTCTGATTGCGACTTGGAGACGATGTCCCAGAGTCGGTCATTCGACTCGACGATTTTAAAACGCGTCGCCAGCGTCAGGAACTCACTTTCATCGGTCACCGTTTTCATATGTCGGATAACGGCTGCCTTTAATTTGGCACGTGCTTCTTCATTAACATCGATTTTTGTCAAACGCATCAACGCCGCAACTTTTTGTTTATCTTTCGCCGCATCCTGCGAAAAGAGGGGGCTTGGTACCCCGCAGCTGGCGAGCAATAACGTGATCAAAAATGCCTGTTTCATCGAATTGAATACTGGTTGAATTGGACCGGGCAAAATAACATCATAACGCATACAAGAAAAAAATGGTCTCCTTGAAGGAATCATTTTTCCGTTGAAGTTCGCGAAGAGTCTACGCTTGGTCTCTGGTAAAACCGTTTTTAGTATTGGGATCCATGCAATGAAATTTAATGGAAGATACCGTTTGGATTAACGAATTTTTGCTGAATCGATCTTGCCGCTTTTCCATAGTTTGATTTTTTCCGACGGTAAGTCATTCATGGATTGAGGGCCCGGTGTGCTCCGCCCTGAAGTTACGTAATTTGTTAGTTCTCGCAGCATTCGGTTCGCAACATCGGGGCGTGCCTCGAACAAGTTTTTGGTTTCGCCCAAATCGTTTTCCAGATCATAAAGTTGTGCACCAATTGCCTTTTTTTTCGTCGCCTGCTTTTCATTGGGTGATGACCAGCCACCTGATCCTTTTGCCAATGCCAATTTCCAATTTGCTGATCGGTAAGCAAAATGTCCACTGACCGAGTGATGGATAATCCCCTTTCGTTTCGATGGGATTGGTTCGTCCGAAAAAGCAGGCAAAAAACTGATGCTATCTTCGCAGCTTCCATTCGGGATTTTTCGTCCTGTGATATCGCATATCGTTGCAAATAAGTCATTTAGGCAAATCAATTGGTCGCTTGTGGAACCCGGTTCAATTTTTCCCTGCCATTTTGCAATAAACGGTATTCGATGACCGCCGTCCCAAATGTCGGCTTTTGAGCCTCGTAGGTCACCGCTGACGCGATGGCCCAGTTTGGCAAGTTTTTGGATTCCCGCTGCTTTGGAGCAGCCATTATCGCTGGAAAAGATGACAAGCGTGTTGCCGGTCAAGCCGTTCTTCTCAAGCGCGGAAGTGATCTGGCCGACACAATGATCCGTTTCCATCACGAAATCTGCATAGTCGCCCAAACCACTTTTTCCTTTCCAATCCGGAGACGGAACAATCGGTGTGTGCGGTGAGCCGAGTGGTACATAGAGAAAAAACGGTTTGGTTTCTCCTGCTTTTGAGTCAATGAATTTCACGCATTCTTGTGTCAGGCGTGGAAGCATGTTTACCTCGGCATCGTGGGCGACCACACGTTCGTTTTCGACGACAGCTTTCATGTCACGAGCGTGATGGAAACCGTGAAAGTAATCGAACCCCCGGCTTAAAGGTCCGTCTGGAATCAATGAACCAACCGGCGGCAGCTTATGCTCCGAACGAAGTAATGTCTTTTTTGTTTTTTCGTCAACGTATTGGAAATTTAAATGCCATTTTCCAATGATCCCTGTTTGATAATCGAGCGATTTTAGAAAACTTGCAATTGTCGGTCGGTTGCGTTCAATCAGACAGGGAGCAAATCCCGTTACCACGCCTTTTTGAAGGGAAGTTCGCCAACTATATCGCCCCGTCAGTAGTCCATATCGGGTTGGTGTGCAAACGGAAGATCCAGAATGCGCGTCCGTGAATACCATGCCTTCTCTTGCCAGCTGATCCGCGTTTGGTGTTTTGATTTTTCCATGATTCTGGTTCAAACACTGTACATCGCCATAGCCCAAGTCATCGCAAAGAATAATGACGATATTGGGATCGGTTCCTGGAAACGCCGAGGATTCGCTGCCGGCAAATGCTCCAAAAAACAGGAGCATCGCCATCGTGCAGTTTAGGAAGATTGAAGGGGATTTGGGATGCATCAGGGATTACTTTATTATGGTGTTGAAAAATTCGCCGCCGTAAAACAACGGATTAAATGGTCAATATCGATCGCCGTTTTTCACAATATTCTTTGATTGAGTCCATGTCATCCTCAACCGCTTTCGATATCGCGCCTAGAATCAATGGAACAAGAATCTTCGCGAACAGGCTTTTGGGAATTGCCTCCATTCGCATCGACATTTCTGTCTGGTTTTCAGATTCTTCGACTTCGGCTTCTTCGACTTCGGCTTCTTCGACTTGAAAAATGGTATCCCAAATCGTCCCACCAGCCTCGGAAAGGTAACGAACCAGCCGGTTTTCGGCAAACTCGGTGATCTCTAATTCCGTCATCGACTCTTTTCCGTTCATCATTCGGGTTTCACAAAACCGAGTTCCCAGTCCCTGCTTCTTTTCAGAAAGAAACTCTACCTTGGTAATGTGCGGAACAGCTGTTGCAAAATTTTCCACGGTGGCCAACGTGCCGAAGACGTTTTTAATTGGCGAACCGATGGTTCGCGATGCCCTTACCGTATAGGAACGAGGTGCCGCCAGTAACAAACCAATCACTCCAAACGCGAGGCATCCACCAATGCCAGCGAACCATAACCAGAGCGGATGAGGGGACATCATCAACTTCAAGATCGTAGCAACAGTCAGCAGTCCGGACGCAATAATTCCGGGGCGCGAATTTCGGTTCGGACTTAAACGCCGTGCAACGTACCCCGCGATAAGACCTCCTGCACACCAGGCGAACAATACAATTAGGAGAGCGCCTATTGGAAGTGTTTTAATCCACTCGGCCATCTGTGCGTTGTCTTCGTTCAGAACTTCTATGGGAATCGGATGGGTCGCATCGCTGATCCATTCGAAAGTGGCCACTACAAGAGCACCTGACACAAGAGCAGCGATCGTAACTGGAGTTTGTTTCAAGATTTCATGTTTTGGTTTAGGACTTAAGTGTTTACCGATTTTGATTATAGCGTAAGTCGATCAGGCCCTGATGCAATGGAGAGTCGAGCATGAATCCTGTCTTTCGTTGCATGGAACATGAATGAGCAATCACATCGGTTCGCAAGAAAGAGAAGGGGCGACCGAAACGGTCGCCCCTTTATAAAGTTTGAGGTGGTATTCAGTTAAATCTGAAACTCACTCGAGTGAACGAATCGTATGTTTGGGAAATTAGTTCACAACAGCTGAACGAGCTTGGCTATCTGCCGTCACGGTGAAGCTGCCGTCCACTGCGATCGTGACCAAACCAAAATTTCCGTTGATGGGAGCGCGATATTTCAAAACATCAGTTTCGAAGTTAGCACCACTGTCGGTTCCGCGTGCCGCCGAAGGATCAACACCCACGGAAATTTCGTTACCCTGTCCGCCACCAAGTGTGATGAATGTCGATCGCCCATCGACGACATAAGCATCAGTTGCATTGTCTGCCAAACGAATGAAATTCGAAGAGCGAAGATCCATGTTGCCTTTGACCATGAAGTTTGCATTCGCGGCATCGTTCAGGTTTCTTTCAGCCAAGTTGTTGCTGATCTGCAGTCGGCCATCACGAAGTCCATTACTCGAATCGATTCCAGCGAAGACACGGAAGTCTTTTTCGATGGTCATCGAGTTTCGCAATTGAAGGCTAGAGTTTGGAGTCCAAATATGAAGGTTTCGCACAGTGTCGACACTGGTCAAATTAAAGACTGGCGTCTTCGCCGTTTCAGAAATATTACGAATCTCAACGTTACGCACGCTTCCATTCTTGTGTTGGCTGTTGTTGAAGTCTGTTGAGGTGATGACTACATTGCCCTTGAACTCGTTGTCCATCAACTGTTTCTGAACGTTTGCCAATAACCGAACGTCCTGACCAATAGTATCGTTCAAGTGATCAACTGCTAATTGTTGCTTGTCAACTCGGAACGTTGCGTCACCATCCACCTTGAGGAATTCCGTTCCCACTTGGCCGAATCGGTCGCGACCCGATTGGCTGATGTGACCTTTTGCCGTTATCGAAAGGTCGCCTGTAACGCTAATTCCATCCAACAACAACGCTGAGTCCTCGGTGATATCCGCGTTTCCGGCCTTGATGGCCAATGCACCGAAGTTGTGGACGTTGTTATTGACGAAGTTCGTTGAGAAAGACTCGCCAAGGATGATATCGCTATCATTTTCTGCAATCAGCGTCGTCGAGTTTCTTACATTGATTCGAGCATTCGAATCGTCAGTGATTCCACCCTCAACAACCAGCATCAATGAACGGGCTACGTTGGACCCTACAATTTCCACCGGGTTGTCGATGTTGAAAGAAGCGTGCTCGCTGTTGTCAAGAGTTGTTCGTTTGACTCGGAAGCGAAGTTCCTGGGCGTTAACTGTTGCTCCGCTATCAACACCACGATCGGCGTTGTTCGCGATTCCGACTCGAACTCGCGATCCTGAGTCGCCGCCGTGAGTGCTGGTCTGCAATCGCCCGCCAACAGTCAAATTATCGGTGGCCATATCGGCGAGAATCACGCTGTTACCGGTTTCAAAAACAGCATTTTGACCCACCGAAATGTTGATGCCAGATGCATCTGTGATTCGGCGATTCAATGCGGCATTGGTCAATTCCAAATTACCACCCAGTAGCCCGTTGTTTGAATCGACTCCCGCTCGGACCGTGAGGTTCAGCAGGACGTCGAGGTCATTGCCCATCACCAAGGAACTGTTCGGAGCCCAAACTGATACGGAGCGAAGTGGATCGTTGGGAGCGTTGATGACGGGAAAGTCTGAATTTTCAAACTCTGAATTGCGAACCTGAACATTTCGAAGCGTACCAGCACCATTGAGCTCTCCGGTACTTGCGGTACCTTCGATGTTGACAAGGCCAGCAAAGAAGTTGTCGACTAACTCATCATCTGCATCGGACATCAATAGGACATCGCGTCCAAGATTATCATTCAAATGATTGGTCGCTTCCTGTAATGCATCAACTAGGAAATTTGCAGTCCCTTCGACGTTAAGTCCTTCGCCGCCAATTAAGGAGAACGGGTCTGCACCGGTTTGTGAAATGCTTCCAAAGGCTGCCAGATCCAAATTGCCAGCAACGGACATTCCGTCAAGCATCATCCCGCTGTCTTCGCTGATCGCGACGTTGTTGCCTTTCGCTCCGATCGTTCCAAAGTTCGTGACATTATTGAATCCGCCCGAAGAAGAAAAGCGATCACCAAGGGTGATATTGCCGGCACCATCATTGGCAGATAATGCCGTTCGTCCTTCGACCGCGATCGCCGTTGTTGAGGCGTCCGTGATGTTTCCTCCAGTAATCAACTCAAAATTCCCGGATGCGTTGCCAATCGCGGCAATGTTAACGTTTTCATCGGTCTGGATTGAGCCATCTTTCATGTCGAAATTGACTGCATCAAAGTCAACACCAAACAGCGTAGTCAATCGAACATCGCCCTCGAAATCGATCGCGACGTCCGCAGGTGAAGAGTTGCTCCCAAGCAAATTATCCTCGGTCAAATTTGCGAGGCCGAACCCGGCCAAGGAGAAATCATTTGCGTCGATGATTCCATCGGTGAATGCGTTAACACTCTGGCTTATTCCAGCTGAGGTTTCAAATACGACAGTACCGGCTTCTGTGCGTTGGAGTAGTTGAATGCCGTTTGCATTCAGTCCAAAGTTATCAACCGTTCCGCCAACTCCAACAGCCGTTGAGGTTGCACCAGCAAGATCTGTGTAACTGACGCTGGTCACGACAACGCGATTTGAATTCACAAAATTGACATCGCCGGTTACATCAGTCGCAAATGAAGAGCTGCCAAAGTCATCACCCAGCTTGTTTGGATTTGATAAATCAAAGTAACCATTGCCGACAAGCAATAGGGAATCCGATGCAACGGTGCCGTTTAACTGAGTTAAACCAGCTGCCGCGTTGAATTTAACCACACCGCCAACATCTATGTTGCCATCCAAAAAGATCTCACCCGTGTCGGAGGTGATTGCCATGCGGTTATTTACCGCTGCACCGAGCATTGAGATGTCGTTGATGTCATTTAGCTCAACGACGTTCGCGAGGTTAATCGCAACAGTATTGAAATCATTTTCATTGATATCCAGCATGTCGGTGTCATCGGTGTCCGAGAACGGAAGATTGACAATGCCGTTGTTTCCGACTTCAAACGTCGACAAACCTGCAACGATCACCGGTGCGATTAGCTCTTGGGTGACTGTGATGTCTTCCCCTTCAATCGTCATGTCACCAGTGCCGGATGAGTTCAGCAGCGAAATCCCGACAATGTCGACTGTAGACGCGTCTTTGTTGGTATATGTCAGCGACGTAAAGTTGACATCGAAACTGTTGTTTAGCAGCAACGAGCCGTCGACCGACGCTGCGACCTGTCCGGCAGATCCGGTGTTCCCAATTAAATTGGACTGGCTGAAGAGGAAATCGCCTGATCCGGTAACGAGTAATTCCGGCGTTTCAATCGATGCGCCGATGTTTTGCGATAATCCCCCTGCGGAAACAATCAACAATTGATTGGTCACCCGGACATTTCGGTCAAATTCAATTTCGCCGCTTTGACTTTCAATACGCATACGATCGGAAACGACGTTTTCCCCGAGTATGAACCCGTCGACGTCCACAAGATCAACTACATCAGCGGTAATTTCAACGATATTGAAATTGTTTTCGTTCAATCCATCAGCGGCCTCATCCCCGAACGAAAGATCAACACATCCGAGTCCGACATTCAACGTTGCGGTTCCGCCGACAATGATTGTCGCGTCCGTATCCTGGTGGAAATCAACATCTGGTAGCTGGATCATAAAGTCGCCGGATACGTCGACACCGACAACATCCAGATCAACTCCGGCGTCAGTGCTATAATTAAGGCTTCTTACAACCGTCTCGTTTGCATTGACCAATTCAAAATCGCCGTCGACATTTACGGCAACGCTCCCAATTCCCGTTGCGGCCGACCTGATGTCATTACTTCGGTCAAACGTAAAGGTCCCGATGCCGGCCACGATTAACTCAGACGTCGTCAATGTCGAGACAAATCCTTGACGGAGGCCACCGTTAGATACCGTCATCAGCCGATCAGCCGCCATGATATCGCCGTCGAGAGTCATCAGACCATCAGAAACTAAGAATGCCTGAGTGGTCGCATTGAGGTCGCCGACTAACAGGTCATCGACGGAATCACCCAATTCGACTTCCGAAGAATTAATGACTTCAAATTCAACAATGTTGTTACTGGTCGACATGTTCAAATAGATGCTGCCGGTCCCAGCATCAATCGAAGTCATTCCTGAGACCACGACCGAACCAGCGACTGTTTGTCGAACGTCGTCGTTGCTATTGACAATGGTCAAATCGCCGGTTGAGCCACCGGCGTTAATATTGATTCCAGCAAGAGTCTCTGTGGTTGCATCTTTGAACGTGTAAACGATTTCATCAATGACTAAGTCAAAGTCATTTACGATATTTAACGAACCAGAAATATCTGCTGCGATTCTTCCTTCAGCAAAAGTGTCACCGATTCTGTTCAATTCGGGCAAAGTAAAATCACCTTCGCCTTGAAGCAGCAGTTCCATCGCATCTACAAACGTTGACGCCGTTTGCGTGACACCATCACCAGCCTTTAGTCGAACGCTGTCGGCTTCCAAGCTGTTATTCAGGTGAATTGCTCCAGCAGCATCGAGACTGATTTTTTCAAGAGCCACAATATCCTCAGTCACCAATCCATTGGCATCTGCGATTTCAGCGATGGTTGCCGCATCGATAAACAAAGTACTGAAGTCGTTGTTGGTTACGGTGTCCGAATCCGAATCGCCTTTTGTCAAACAAATCGTTCCCGCACCGACATTGAATCGAGTTGATCCTGTCACGATGATTGGAGCATCATCTTCTTGACTGACGTCACCGTCGTTTGCAGAAGTGTTCAAGACAAGGTCGCCGGTTCCCGCACCTGCGCCAAGATTCACACCCGTGTAAACCATCGCTCCGCAGGAAATCTTGGCAATCATTAGGCCGTTAAGATTGGTCAGGCTGATCGAGCCAAGGACACTTGCGGCAAATTTGCCTGGATCGACAAGCGTGCCGATTTCATTGTCTTGGGTAAGGTCAAAATCACCTTCGCCTGCCAGCACAAGTCCTGCTGCCTTCAGGATTCCGTCCGCGTTTTGCGTCACTCCATTGTCAGAGTCGAGGACGATATTTTCGGTAGCCGTTGTCGCAGCATTGACCAATAAATTAATCGCCGTCAATTTTACATTAAGGGCGTCGATTCCAGTTAAAGAGACTGGTGATCCATCGTTGCGGTTGATCGTGACCGTTCCCACCAGGGTGTCGAGCGTATTGGTCACAACAAAGTCACCTCCCGACTCGCCGGCAATGACACCTGCTGGTAATCCGGTGCCAATCGAATTCAACTGATCCAAGACCGCATCACCGACTGACTCTACCAACAGGGTTGCAGCATCAATGGTTCCAGCTGATTGAGCAATCGCATCGCCAGAGATCAATAGCAGACCATTCGGCGCAACGATCGTTCCGGTCAAACCTAGGTCACCTGCCACCGTCTCCAGGGTCAATCGATCGGATAGCGTCGCATTGTTCAGGCTAAATCCATCGAATTCAACGATCTCTGCAACATCTGCCGTCAAATCAACAGTCGAAAAATCATTGGACACGTCAAGTAGACTGACATTGTTCGCATCAATTACGAAATTCGCCAACAGCGATGCATCGATACTACCCGATTGCGTAACATCACCCGCCACGGTTTGGAATGTTGTCAAAGAAGCCAACGAAGTTAAATCAACACCACCAAAATTAAGATCAATTCCTGATCCATCGGACGTAATCGATTCTACTAAACTAGATTTATCCAACGATAAAGTATTAGTGGTATCGCCGAATGCGTCACCGGAGTCTATTCCGTTCCAGACCCCTTCAGCCAAAGTAAATTCGAAGTGTGTAGCCGTTTCCGCAACGGTTAACGCTTCCGCTCCAAGCGACG
>CAJQQR010000038.1 GCA_905480545.1 uncultured Pirellulaceae bacterium | reverse complement strand
GGAAAGTATTCGTTGGCTGTCACCGATGACACGATCATCTTTGTGATCAAGCCGAGTGGCTATCGCACCCCTCTCTCTGAAACGAAGTTGCCGCGGTTTTATTACAGTCACAAGCCCAATGGGTCACCCGATTTGAAATTTAAGGGCATCGAACCGACGGGGCCGTTGCCTGACTCTGTTGACTTTCCGCTTTACAAACAAGAGGAGCCGGCAACCTTCAAAGCGATCATGTTCGGTGATCCGCAGCCCCGAAATCAAAAAGAGGTAGACTACATCGGACATGACGTTGTCGAGGAATTGATCGGAACGGATGCTGCATTGGGCGTGACGTTGGGTGACATCATGTTCGATGATCTTTCGCTGTTTAAGTCAAACAATCAAATGATCGCGATGATGGGTATTCCTTGGTACAACGTGATCGGAAATCATGATATCAACACCGATGCAAAAAATCGCAATGACCTGAATCAGACTTTTGAAAAAACGTTTGGCCCCAGCTACTATTCGTTTGACTACGGCACAACGCACTTTATCGTTTTGGATGACATCGACTGGGTCTATAACAAAGACCGCAAGCGATTTGGATACACGGGCGGATTTGGCGAAGAGCAGCTTGAGTTTGTCAAAAACGACCTGGCAATGATTCCCAAGGATCAGTTTGTTTGCTTGATGATGCACATTCCAATCATCGGAGTGAAGGACCGTGCTGCCTTGTATAAGTTAATTGAGGATCGGCCATTAACGGTTTCGATCTCCGGACACACCCATCACCATGAACATGTCTTTATTGGTAAAAAAGATGGATTCAATGGAGAGAAACCACATCACCATATTATCAATGTGACCGTTAGTGGCAGTTGGTGGTCGGGCAAGAAAGACGAACGAGGAATTCCTCATTCAACGATGTCTGATGGAGCACCCAATGGTTATTCGATTTTGTCATTCGATGGCAAAGACTATCAGCTTGATTTTAAGGCGGCTGGTCGACCGGCGGATTACCAAATGCGAATTGCAATTGCTGAGGAGGTGAAGATCACTGAACTTGAAAAAACGGAAGTCTTCATCAATGTTTTCAATGGTTCGGAAAAATCGACGGTTGTGATGTCAATCGATGGCTCAGAAGAAAAGGTCAAGCTGAAGAAGGTGGTTAGTTTCGATCCGCTTTACGTCGAGATGGTCAAAGAAGATCGTGCAATGAAGAAACGGGATGCTCCAAATCTTCCATCACCAAAGCAATGTCCGCATTTATGGAAAGGCCGTCTTCCAAAAACGCTTTCACTGGGAACGCATTTGATATCCATCAAATCGACCGATATGAATGGAAAAGTACATTACGGAAAAAAACTTTTCCGAATTGTTGAATAAGCATGACCAACCCGCCGAGATAAGGGCCGCCGAGATAAAGGGCCCGACTGACTAACTGATAAGGTCGGGTCCCAAGCTCGCGTCGCAATAGACTTAAGAGAAATTCCGAAACAGCGATGGGGTGGTTGAATCACCACGCCCTTCGCTTTTTTTGTTTCTTGGTTAGCGAGTTCGAAAACGTTGTTTGCCTGCTATTCTGTTTTCGTCCTTCAGGCCCATGTAGGTGAACAGATCAATGATTTCCTGACGTGACAATTTTTCAAGCAAGTTTTCGGGCATCACACTTTTTTTGCTTTTCTTTCTTGCTTCGATTTCGTCGTTTTCCAATTGGGTCTTTTTTCCATCTTCGGTAAGAATCGATACCGTATCGTTGGGACCAAGTGATGTTAGACCTGTTAGCTGGCGACCGTCGATTGTCGCGATGAGTTCTGAGCGATACTGGTCGGAAATGACATCAGAAGGATGCACGATCGCCTCAATTATCTCACGATTGGTGAATCTACGAGAAACTGTGGTCAGATCTGGTCCAACGGAATCACCGAAATTCAAGTTTCGGTGACAGTTCGAGCATTGTGCTGATTTGAACACTTTCTTGCCGTTTACTTTGGAGCCTTTCGAAGCACTCTTATCGTTTAAAACCTCCAGTAACAACGAGACGGTCCACTTTTGTTCGGTCGATTCCTCAGATAGTGTGGCCGGCGATTCATCTGGGTAGGTTTCGGCAAACCAGTTTTGCCAACTTTGAATCCCGGACTCAGGCTCGTATTTGTTTTCACTCGCTTTGCCCGTCCAGAATTCCAGCAAATTCATGGCCGCAAATTTTCCGAGGTTGTCCAGCTTTTGAGCTTTAACGATAACCATGCGATAGTAAAACGCTTCTTGTGGTTTTTGTGGGATCTTTGCCAAAGCGTTCATGACTTCGACTGCTTCAGCTTCGACCTCGTTGATGCTGGCCAGCAAATAGGGCCAAGTATCAGGCGATGGTTTCACGGAGAATGCGATTGCAACATCCTTTCGACGGGCTTCATCGCGCCGCCAGATTTCCTTGAGGTATTCGGTGCCCTCATCACCACCATACTGTGCAAGCATCGCAATCACGCCCCGCTTGATGTATTCGTATGTTTCGCCATTTTCACCGCGAATACTGATATCAAGACTCTTTAAGTCCTTGACCAGTTCCGGGCTGTATTTTTTCGGAAGTTTATAGAAGGCACTGAAAGCAGCGTTGGGCCAGAACTTCCCTCGTTTAATCGCAGTGATCGCTTCCTCTTCATTGAATTCTCTCGCAAATTCTCTTACCGCGATTCGAATAAACGCGGAAAAATTACCTTCGATTTCAGAACGGATTTGGTTTTCGAGGTAATCAACAAGCTGATATTTCTGCGACGATGACCAGCCGGTTCGAATCAGTTGAATGTGCATCGCGATATCGAGCTTGTCGGCATTGGACGCCCGCGATGATTTGAGAAAGTCGCAAAAGCGTTCAATGGTTTGAGTGGCTTGCAAATTGGAAACGATTTTGGCGAGCTCACGATTCATTAAGGAATTGCCGGACGGGAATTCTTCAGCGATGCGATCGACAAAAGCAGGGATTTTTTCTGCATCGATCTCGCCAATTTCAATCGCGACTTGAACCAAACGAAGCATGTCAAGGAAGTTTTTGTCTGAGATGAATTCATCAAAGAATTCGGCAACGCGAGCCAAAATGGCATAACTGTTTGTTGCCGAAGGATTGCCGGAAATTAAAGCGTGAGCGCCCTGAATGAATTCACGTTGATTGCCGGTTGTCAGGACCTTGGTTCGGTATTCTTCCGGCGGCAAAGTTTCCAGCAGTTTCCTTGCGGCCAACGCCATAAAACGATCGTCGGAATCCAGGAGTGGTTGAATGGAGGTGTAGCTCGTCGGGATTTTGTTGTACGACATCGCTTCGCAGACGATTCGCTGAACATACGGACTTTCGTCCTTTAACATCTCAATCAGCCGGTCGGTAACCGACTCGGTTGGATCAAGCATCATCGCACGAACTGCTTTGGCCCGAATGACTTCGTCATCGTCTTGACTCAATCGAATCAATAGTTCCGAGTCGGCGGTTGGTCCGTAGAGGATCATTAAGTTGATGGCGGCAAGCCGATAATCGGCCGGGTTTTTATCGCTCATTGCCACACCCAAAACGATCTTGTCCCACTCGGTCCCGAGTTGATGTTGAAGTTCTGCTAGGTTTTGTCGCCCATACGCGCTTTGTGGTTGAGGCTGCCGAATGATCTTGCTGAGATTGTCTTTAAGTTCGGTGTACGATTTCGGAGGACTTCCTTTCCAACGGACGCGGAAGATTCCACCACTGGTCATTCGACCACCCGTCGAAAAATAAAGTGCACCATCGGGTCCGACTGAAAGATCGGTAACGTTTAACGGACTTCCTTCCACGAACAGCTCTTTTTCCAACTTGTACGATGAACCTTCGCGTTTGAACGCGATATTATAGATCTTTCCGCCTGACCAATCAGCGATAAACATCGTGCCCTTATATCGCAGTGGATACATCACATGATTGTAGAAGACCATTCCCGTTGGCGAGCCGCGTCCTGTGTCCGCTGCTGCTGGTAGGCCATCAAAGTAATAGCTCGGCCACTTTGCCCAGCCGCTTCTCCAGCCGTATTCACCACCGGCGACCACGTGATATAGATTGGTTGGCCGATACCAGGAAAGACCACGATCGGTTTCCATGTCACTATCGTACGTAAACAAGTCACCGCTGTTATTGAATGCAATATCGTAGGAGTTGCGGATGCCACCGGCATACACTTCGACATTGGTTCCGTCCAAATCCGTCCGGATTATCGTTCCACCCGGAGCTTTGATCCCTTTGGCGTGCCCGCCCGGATCTTCGTAGCGTTTAACAATCGAGCCTTCATAGAAGTTCTGAAATGGACTATTCTTGCCTAGCTTTCCGTCGTATGAAACATGATTGCCAATGGTGATGTAGATACTTCCATCGTAGCCAAGTGTAACACCATGCGGTCCGTGCTCTCCTGGATATCCCTTGAGCGAGACAATTTCGCTGATCTCTTCGATCTGCTGATCCGCGTCTTTGTCACTCAGTCGGTATAAACCCAGTTTGTTTGCATAAACACCAGTCACATAAATGTCACCATTGAGGGGCAAAATACCTTGAATGGCATTGACCTCTTTTGTGAGGTATTTGACCCGATCGCTCTTGGATTTTGCGTTTGGATTCAACATGACAAGGCCGCCGGTCTCAAGCGAGGCAATGATGTTTCCAAACTCATTGAATTCGAAAGCAATGACTGAACCCAGTTCGTCATCGCCAAAGACTTCTTCCACTGCGAATTCGGCGGGAATCTCTTCCGATTGAAGCATCTCTGTTGAAGACGGAGCGCCCGCTTTGTTTGAATTATTAGCAAGTGATCGATTCAAAGGTTGCGGTTTTTGTTTCGCAACGGTGACTGCCTTGTCCCATGGAGGGGTTGCGCCCAGTTTTCCAAAACTCTTGGCGTTGCGCCATTTGGAATCGTTGTAGAATTGCATTTTCCAAATCGGAAGAGTCGACGTGTGCGTTTTCCATGATGAGTCCGTCGAGAACGAACGCCAGTTTTTTCCTTTTTCTTTGACTTGAACCCGAGCAGCGATCGCTGCCGTCGAACCGTCAGTGTTTTCAGCCCTTACCGCGATTAGATTGTTGCCCTTTTTCAAAAATTTGGTCGTACTGTATCTGTCTAGAGTGTCGGTTCCCGATCCGGAGCCAACCTTACGGTTGTTGATGAAAACCTCGTACTTGTCGTCTGCGGCAATGATGATTTGCCCCTCTTCGACCTCGTCTACCTTGAACATCTTTCGATAGAACGTTGCGATTTTGGGAATGCTCTTCTGTTCCCAATTCGGATGCCAGATCCACTCTGCCTCTTGACAGAATCCCGGCGTTGAGAAGAGAAGCGATGTTGCAACCACGGCGAGAAAAACGGGCTTCGCTAGAGCGATGCGTTTGTCGCAGAAAAACCCGTCGGTAAATAAGAACGTGGCCGCTTTGTTTGAACGATTAGTCATTTTTTTGTCGTTTGTCGTTACGAGTTGACGCATTGCATCAATGCAAAACCGGTGCGTGGAAAAGATAATCGTCGAAGCCTATCAACTCCGGAATATGGCAGCAAGATCGATCGTCGTTTTCAGGGTGTGTTTTCAAGGTGTACACCAGAACTGCCACAAGACGACACTGATTCGCCTTACTGAACGGGAAGCTAATTGGTACTCTCCGCGTTTTTGCAAATGAAATTTTTTGGACGTGAAGATGTTCGCGACACGATCACGACGTTCACCTCTGGTGATTCTGCTAGCATGTTTTCTGCTCACTGTAACCAAGGGTTATGGTCAATTGGAATTTCCACAAGGTTGGGATGGTGATAGCACGCTTCGCGATGTGCACTTTGTTGACTTGGATGTCGGATGGGCGGTTGGTGACCGAGGTGCCATTATTCGCACTGAGGATGGAGGTCGATCCTGGGTTTCGTTCACAACACCGAGAGATATGCGTTGGAATGACGTGTTCTTCTTGAATGAACAGGTTGGTTGGATTGCTGGAGGGTTTTATCGGGGCGGGTTGCAACGAAGTGTTGGCGTCGTGATTGAGACCAGAGATGGCGGCAACACGTGGAAAAACGTTTCGCGAAGCGGGATTGCTCAGGTCAAACGAATAAAGTTTTTCGATGATTTAAACGGTTGGATGCTCTGTGATTCAAATCAGCTTTTTCCGACCGGCATGGTGGTTACCAAAGATGGTGGTGCCACATGGATGACCGCCCCCAAGATGTCAGATTCCCCAATTGTCATAGCAGACGCTGCCAATCCCGGTGTGATCTTTGGGGTCGATCAACGAAAGCAATTCGTTAATTCGATGCGACCAAATGACGCAACGCAACAAGTCGCATTCGTTAACGATGTTCAAGTCGAACGCACTGGTTTTTCCGTTCGAGCGGGCGATCGTGGCGGCGTTGAGGTGTCATTGGATTTGGCGAACTGGATCCGTTGTAAATTGCCGAGCGGGTTGGACGAATTCGATTGGAACTCTATCTCAATATTTGAGCAGAACATATGGCTGATTGGTAATCCCGGCTGTCTTGTGGCACATAGCGCCGATCATGGGAAAAGTTGGCAAACGTATCGAATTCCGGAATCGTCTCCTTTGCAGTCGATTTTCTTTTTGAATAAGGATCGTGGTTGGGCAGTTGGTGACTTGGGCAAGGTTTTATCAACCAAAGATGGCGGCAAGACTTGGGTGCCACAACGAAACGCCGGTAAACGACTCGCCATGCTGAATATTGCAACATCGGAAAGCAAAGCAGCGATTGATACGATTTGTTTATTGTCGGGGTCATTTGGAAATATTAGCGGGGTTGAATTACTGACGGCATCGGATCGATGGGAGAAATCCAGTTTCGTTTTTGAACAGGCAATGAATCGCGTTGGGGGATCGACGGTTGGGCGTATGAGTTTGGGGCAAGGGTCTGATATTCAACGGCAGTTGGTACGAGCGATTCGGCATCGGAAACCTTCGGTCGTTGTGCTGGATTCTGCGGACGGCGAATTGATGAAGCTCGTTTCCTCGGCCGTTGATTTGGCGGAGAAAGAAAGCGCTTTTCCGCAACACGCTGAATGGGGTTTGAATTCCTGGAAGGTCGAAAAAGTGATATCAGTAGGTGATCCATTGCGAACAGATCATGTGATCGCGATCGATCAATTTTCAGCAACGCTGGGTAGACCGGTTTCACAGCAATCGCAATACGCGCGAATGTTGTTTTCGAAGTTTTCAAAGGTCCGGCCCACGCACGACAAACTTGGTTGGAACCTGGTAACAACATCGCTGGCGGAGAATGTCGCCGAGAAGGGACTCACGACCGGAACCCGCTGCAAGTACGACCCCAGTTGTAATAGGTCGCGGAAAAAGCTTGAAATTGACAATCTGCAAACCTTGCAGGCGATTTCGAAACAAAAACAAAACATCGAGCGACTATTGCAATTCAACGTAAATAGTCCTTTAGATGAGAAAAGCTGGCTCGAGTCCATTACCGCGGCCACATCTGGGATGGATGAAATATCCCTTGGACTCTTTTTGAGAGAGCTCGCCTTTGAATATGTCATGGTCGGCAAGCCGGATATGTCAGACATGACGGAGCGTAAGATTGTCCAGCGAATACCGCAATCAGAAATCGCTGACGAGTCACTATTGAAATTGATTCATCGGTATTCCAGCTACGAATCGATTCAGTTGTTAAAAAACGTTTTGAGATCGAAACTTGCTCAACAACCCGAAACACGCATTTGGGATCCGAAGGTGATGCAGGCGGGCTTCAACGATCCTGCTCTTGGTGATCTAAACGAAGGTAAATCAAATCTGTCAAACGCGAGCATTTTCAAGGACTCGTTTTCAAAACCGAATTCTG
This sequence comes from uncultured Pirellulaceae bacterium, assembly GCA_905480545.1. GTDB lineage: Bacteria > Planctomycetota > Planctomycetia > Pirellulales > Pirellulaceae > JABAAE01. Next base: position 98,814 of record CAJQQR010000038.1, on the reverse strand, counting down.
CGACCGGCAGAGACGGAGGCTCCAATGGACGCCTTGGCTCGGTGGCGGACCGAGCGACATTGACTGCCGCTAAGTCGCAATTTGAAAAGGATTTGACCCGGCAGTTAACGCAATCGACGATTCGAAATTCTGTCGTCTTGGTGGAAATGTTTCAGACTCAATTCCCGGCCATTTCGATAACGCCTGAATACGAATTTCGCGTGGCACGCGTCAAATCGCTAAATGGAAGTCCTACAGCGATGGACCGATTAATTGACAACATGACCAGCGAACCGACGGGGCAAGATGCTTGGTTGCACCGTATTTACCGTGAACGGCAATTGTTAAAACTGGATCAACAAGAATCGATCCATTTTACGCCATGCAAAGCTACGAACGATTCGAAATTCGTCTTGGACGGCTTCTTCAACGAGGAGGCGTGGAATGCCAATTCAGCCAAGCAAGATAAGCTGAAAGCTGAGGAGGTCACAAGTCGGAAAATCGACACAAATTCGTCGTTGAAATTTGCCTATGACGACGAGCACCTTTATATCGCGATTCGCCAGAAGCGCAGTAACGGAGCCCAGCTTTCGATTCCTGATGCGAGGACGCGAGACGACGACTTAACAAATTTTTCCAGGATGGAAATTCGCATTGATGTTGATCGAGACTACGCGAGTGCATACCAGTTTGTGGTGGACGAGCGTGGATGTTGCAACGACAGTCTTTGGCGCGACCCGCATACCAACGATCAACTTTTTAATCCGAAATGGTACATCGCTTCCGCGCGAAGTGCTTCCCATTGGACAGCGGAGATTGCGATTCCACTGAATGAGCTAGTGGATACGGCCGATGAAAATTGGAAAGTGGGAAAGGGCACCGCATGGATTGTTGATGCGGTATCGAAAGAAGCCGGTGCATCCTCAGGCCGTGTTTTTAAACCAGATTTCCGCAACGAACAATTACTCTTGTTTCGATGATTACGCCGAAATCTGAGGTTTTTTGTGTCGTTTGAGTGGAAGGCTACAAGAAGATGTTTTGGTATTTCTCGATGGTTCCACCCTCGCCCAAGGCGATGTGTTCAAGGCAATTCAAAATGGTAGGGTGATAGTGGGCATCAACATCACCTCGCATTTCCTCCAGTGCGTCAAATGGACGGTCCGCGTATTCACTCCAAGGGCTAGCTAACAAACGGTCAAAGCCGCGAGCGGCGCGGACAATTTCTGCACCCAATTGAGATTCGCAATCATATTTTCCATTGGGGGCTCCACCCGTCTCTTGTTCGAGGAGCAAGGGGATAATTCCGGAGATGACTTGTCCGAGCGATTGAACCAACTCTCGACCGTAAAACGAATGCTCTTGTTCTTGGCCAGCGGATTCTAACTCGCCAACTGCTTTGCGGATGACTCGTGAGGTGATCTCTACGTTTTCGATATCCACTAACATTGCGGCCACGCGAACGTTGCCAATTTCTGATTCGGATAATTTCATCCGGCGAGCAATTTTTTCCGAGATTTCAGCGACTCGCTTTGACCGAGTTTGCCAATTTGGATTTGCCGATTTCAAATACTGCGAAAGGACTTCGATGACACCGATGTGGGCTTCATGTGAGTCAATGATTTTGTTCGAAAGGTGATCCCGCAAGGTTCCAATCAGAAGTGATGTGAGGCCTAGCGTTGCTCCCCAGATCGTCAACGCGACCATGGTGAAAAGTGGTGAACTGGTTTCTCCAAATTGATTGAAGTCGTTTGAAACGACCAAACCAGCCGTAATAACGCAGAAGAAGGCAAGAACTCCGCCGCGATACTGGCCAAGAAAAAACGAGGCGAACACAACCGGTAAGAAGAAAAGATAAAGCACGAGAAATTGAAAGCCTTGCGATCGCCACATTGCAATTGACAGGCCAAGCGAGATGGCGATTAAAGCGATTTCGAGCACCCATTCTTTGGTTCTTCGCTTTGTATCCGAGGGGTTATTTTGACTGAACAGGTTAAACATTTTGTAATTCTAGGGTTTCGTCTGGTGTTGATCCGTTTGCAAGTGCCTCGGAAATTTCAAAAAAATGAAATTGAATCTTTAGAAAGATATCGATCAGAGCCGGATCGAATTGGCTGCCTGATCCTGCTTCGATAATCTCGACTGCTGTTTCATGCTTGAGCGAGTCCTTGTAGGCTCGACGTGAACGGAGCGCATCATAGACGTCAGCGATGGCAACGATTCTTGCCGATAAAGGTATTTGTTTGCCTCGTAAACCAGACGGATAGCCTGTCCCATCCCACTTTTCGTGGTGAGAGCTGGCGATCTCCTTGGCCATTTGCAAGAAGTTGCACTGTCCTAACTGTGTTTCAATGTTTTGAATGCACTCGGCACCTCGTTTGGCATGCATTTGCATCTCACTTCGCTCTTCGTCCGTCAACGGCCCGGGTTTCAGAAGCACTGAATCAGAAACGCTGACTTTTCCAATATCGTGTAACGCAGAGCTGATGCCGATCAATCGAACAAATGATGGCGAGACATGCTTCTGGAATCTTGGATCGTGCCGAACAGCGCTTGCGAGCCTCGTCGAGTACAAAGCGATTCGCTCCAGATGTTGGCCGGTGTCGCGGTCTCGTGATTCGGCGAGCTGCGCCAATCCAAAAATAATTGCGTCACGAGTCTGTGATAAATCTCGCGTTTTAGCGAGCGATTCGTGGTAGTTTTTTTGGTTCTCGGTATCGAGCTCTGTTTTAACTCGGTTTAAAACGAAGTAAACCAATACGGCCTGAATGGCGATAACCCAAATGAAGGTAAAGCCATTGGCCGCAAATATTGATGTTGAAGTGTTGAGCTTCGACGTCGAGATTTGTTTTTCAGAAATTTCGACTCCGTTCGTGTATGCAAAAGCTGTGGAAAGATCCGACGCCGGGTTTGCAGTCCTCTTCACTGAAGTGCCTTGGGCAGCAAGGAATTCGTCCGAAGAGAGAGCATTGATCAAGCGGTTGTTGATCCATAGCCCGACGATCAAGCAAAACGCTTGCGCTAAAATGATTAAAAAGAAAGATCGCTGAAAGCGTGTCATTGTCACAACCAACAATTCGGTACGTAATTAAATCTAGTATGCGAAGTTGGGGCGGGAGGAAGATTGGGTACTGGTTTTCAATTCAGAAGTGTTTTCTCTGAGTTGGGAAACTGTCTCGCAAATTAAAAGGATTTTACCGATTGTAGGACCTCCGAGCTTAGAATTGCCGTTCACTCGGCGATGAAACTCGTTAACATCGTTTTGTGGATGTTTTCCTGAAAACGAAACAAGAACTTGACGGCGGATCGATTTCATCGGTTTACATATCGATAACATGGAAATAACCTGAAAAAGAGTAACAACCGGACCGGAATAGGAAATGAATAAGAAAACACTGAATGCGAAGCTGAGCACTTTCACTCTTTTGGGGCTTCTGATCTACGGAAACCTTTGTGCGGATGAGCCATTGGGGATCGTAAAAAAGAAACCTACCTCGGGGCGATTTGTCAAAATTGAATCGGGTTACATGGTTCCCTATAAGACCAAGATTCCGGGAAGCGATATTGAATTCGAAATGGTGCCTATTCCCGGCGGCGAGTATTTAATGGGAAGTCCCGGTGGTGAAGCGGGACGATCTAAGAATGAAGGGCCGCAAATCAAAGTGAAGGTCAAGCCTTTTTGGATGGGTAAGCATGAAGTGACCTGGAAAGAGTACATGGAGTACATGGGCTTGGATGATAAATTCAAGGCATTCGAAGCGGCAAATATTCGCTTGGTAACCAAGGAAAACGCAATCGATGCGATCTCTGCCCCATCAGGATTGTATGAACCAGACCACACGTTTGAGAAAGGCGATGGACCGGATCAACCAGCAGTCACGATGACGCAGTATGCCGCTCGCCAATACACAAAGTGGTTGAGCAAGACTTCGGGAAGCTTTTTTCGTCTTCCAACGGGGGCTGAGTGGGAGTATGCATGTCGTGCTGGAACCAAAACGGCCTATCACTTTGGCGACGACGCTTCGATGCTGGATGACTACGCGTGGTACTCAGAAAATTCTGATGACGAACGAAAAGATGTTGGCCAAAAAAAACCGAATCCTTGGGGTCTTTATGACATGCACGGGAGTGCTGCTGAATGGGTGATCGATACAGATTCCGAAGATGGTTACGCAGCATGGAAAGACAAGACCATTGATGCAGATAAAGATATTCGTTGGCCTAAAACGCTCAACAACCAAATCGTTCGTGGTGGGTCATTTGAATTGGACGCCGAAGAATGCAGAAGCGCATCGTTCATGACCACCGAAGAAGAGGATTGGAAAGATTACGATCCAAACATTCCACTGAGCCCCTGGTGGTTTACAACGGAACCAGCGACCGGTGTGGGGATGCGAATCATTCGACCGCTTGATGCACCTAAAGATGCGATTGCTCAAGAGAAATTTTGGGGGCCGGACGTAGAGGAGTCACAATTAAATACGGAACAGCGAATCCAGGCTAACGGGCGAGGTTCTTATGGGATTGTTGATAAAGACCTGCCTAAGGCGATCCTGGAACTTAAATCCAAAAATTAAAATCGGGATTGATATGCGACAAGTTGGCTTTAATGCCTAAATGGCCGACAGGATGTAGAATCTAAAAAGGGGACGCATTTGCGTCCCCTTTTTTTCTATAACCGACTGAATGAAATCGTTTCAGGTTACATCAAGAGGATACTGACCGATCCGCAAAAGAAAATGAATCAATCCTCGATGGGTTTGCGGTATCTCGCTGAGAATCCAAAGATCGCCAATATCACGAACGTGATTGCCGCACCTAAAACGAACATGCCTTGTTCGCTACCGAGTTTAATTGAAATTGCGGAAACAGCGGCGGCGAGTGCTACGATCACACCGAATGTCATCAATACATTCCAAATCACTAACCAGACCCCTTTAGGCTTATTGTCGCCCATCAGTTGTGAATTGTTCATCATTAGTAAAAAGGCAATGTACGCGATTGGCAGTAGCATTGCGCCGAATACCGATGCCATGATAATGAGCCAGGTTTTCGAAACACCGCCCCAGAAAAGTGGGTAGCAGATGCCAACAATCCCCGCCGCAACAGCGCCGGTCATGAACAAGGATTGGCTTTCGGGTTTGCCGAACATCTCTCGAATCGCATAACCATTGATCATCATGAGAATAATGATGGTTGAGAAACCCATCGCCAACGCACCTGCCCCGAAAACGAGGTTTGCGCCTCGATCTCCCAGGAAGGGCTGCAGTGATTTTGCCAGTTGATTTGCATTGGGTTTAACCAGAACGGTCGCTAGGATTTTTTCTTCGTCGCTAAGGTCAGGGGCAATTCTTGAAACGACGTCATTGGTTTCGCTCGCTAGTTGTTTGTTTTTTTCGGCGAGTTCTCCCGTCAATTCTTTGTCGAACCAGTTTTTTTCTAGCTGGTCCTTTAAGACTTTGATATCAGCCTCTAAATCTTGGATGGATTTTAGTGACGATAAATACTGGTCGTCTTTCTTCAAAATATTGTCACGGATAATCGGCGCTGCGCCTTTGAAGAACATGCTGGTTTTCACGACATCGGATTCTTTGCTGAGCAAGGCTTCATCCGTTTTGCCGTGAAAACTATGGGCAGAAGCGATCACAATGCACGACGTAACCAAAATGAATGGAATCGCCATGCCGGTCACCAAATCGAATCGGGCAAGGCCTCTGAATGGTTTATCCCAACCACGTGCAAGCAAAGAGTAAGGCAACAAGAATGTCATATTCAATCCGACTGCAGTTGCTGCAGTTGAAATCATGACTTCTCGCTGACGTGATACGATGGTGTCGGTCCAGATTTTTTGCTTCTCCTCCGACAAGCTTTCAATCAGCATTTGAATTTGCTCAGATGGATTTGACCATTGACGAAGATCCGGCACCAATCCGTTAAAGATCGTCGACCAGTCGACTTCGCCATTTCTGAAAAGAATGACAACGACAGCGACGAAACAAACAATAATCACGCCAATTACCAGTTTCAAAAACAAGTCGAACAGCTTTGTGAGCAATCCTTTTTTTGAACTGAGAAAGACCAGTACACCGGCGAGAACAAATAGTCCGATCGAGATTCCGTACTTGGCTACGTCTTTCTCTTTCAGTGTGTCATTTGCAAAGTTTGTGTTGATTGCATCAAAACAGAGGCTGAATTGCGGCATGATCCAGATCATGTTTGCCAACACCGTTGCGACGATCCAGCCGACGCCCAAAACCGGGTTGATGTACTCATTGATCGCTTGATAGGGCCGCTTACCTGTCGAAAGCGTAACGTAGGCAATTGCTGAAAGCATGATGACCCCCGCAATGATCGCCACCATCTGGAGCCAAAGCATCGATGTTCCGCTAAGTACGCCCAAATAAAGTGCACTACCGAGTGATCCACCACCAAGAGTGATCGCAGCTTGCAACCAGCCTGGTCCGGAAAGTCGAAAAAATGCAAAGAAGGTTGCGAGTGCACCCTTTTGATTCGCCGCTGTTAAGATTTCGCGGTCAGCGACAATTTTGTTTTCGTTAGCCATGATTGTTTATCACGTTGTAGGAAGGGTTATTCCAGAATGAATTTGTACCGAGCAGGAAATCACATTCTGCTCAACCCAATTGTTATCGTTGGGGATGGTTGTTGGTTGTGACACTAAGCAGAGTACGGAGAATGTCACCAAACGGAACTCTATAAGATAGTCGAAATAAGTCGCGGTGTGGGGCTTCGACTCGGTCGTTACAAAATAGCCAGGAAATGCGGAGGCTACTTCAGGGGGGTGACGACTGATTCGGTGGGTTGAGCGTTCTCTAAATCGGCCTGGTATTTCGCAAAATAATTTGCGTATTCGCTGTGCATTTCCACCGCGACGTTTTCGCCTTTGGCAATCCGTCGAATGACTCCGTCTGCGTTGGCGAGCCCTTTTTCAGAAATGCGAGCGTAATACTGAATTGTTCCTTCTTGATTCGTAACAAACAAAAATGTTGGCCATTTCGGCTGAAAAAAATTTAAGACTTCACTTTGTTTGTCGTTGAAAAAGCCCATTCTGCCAAAGGGGGTTTTGACGTTCTTTAACGGAAGAGTGGGGGGGGTGATCCAAGCAAAATTGACATCTCGGTGGGCACTCGACAACGCGTCAATCCGAGTAACTTGTTTTTGATCCACCGCGGAAAGTTCGCCATAAAAGAAAAGGCTAATAGCGCCTAATGCAGAGTCTGCTTGGAATGCCTTGTCGTTCTTGTCGTCTATATTCCAATTTTCAAGTTTTTTTCCGATGGCTTCATTAGGGAATTCTTCCGGCAGAACGACAAAATGGTTGACCGGTTTCTCGCCCTCAACGAGTTTGGTCACGATCGCCGGCTTGGCTGCAAAATGTGCGTTTTCAAGTAGCAATGAAAGCGAAACATCCTTGATCGCGGAGGATTGGGTTGTTTTGTCAGACAGCATCGATTTGGGCAAGCGGATTCCCAGTATTAGTTTTTCCGTTGGATCAATGCGACAGGAAACCGTCCCGTACGGTGATCGAAAGCTTGCATCAATGAAAGTCTTGCCATCAACGATTTGCGATTTCTGTTCAACCAAATTCCCTTCAGTAAACCACAAAGACCTTCGCTTGACGAAGTTGCAATAGGCAACGCCCAGCATTTCGATAATTGGTATTAAGTCGTTTTCGGCAAATTTCCAAGGTAGATCTTTTCGTCCGGAAACGAAATGAACCGCGATGGAGTCGTCGGACAATTTCGAAAACATGGACGATAAATTCTGATCCGTCACGATGGCTTGACCGTCGAAGTTTTGGGTCTCTGCATCGAGCACGCGTCCAATCGAATGCTCTCCTGTTGAGCAGATTTGAAATCGGAACCAGTTGAGTTGGGCAACTTTTGCTCGAGTCAACTTGCAGCTAAACGGATGAGATTCTTGGAATGGAACGCCATTGAGTGTGTAACTGAATATCAAACGTGCCTTGTCAGAATAGGACTCGGCGGAAGAATATCTCTCCTTAATGGCGGCGATATCTAGCCTTGCTTTCAATTCTCCGTCTTTTTTGCCCTGTTCATCGGCGGCACCACAGCCAAGAATCGCGAAAACCAATACCCAACCGAAGAAGACGTAAACGAAGTATCGTATTGGATGATTCCGATTCAAAATAATGCCGTTGTGGGTAATCGCCAAAATTGCAGCCCTATCATTGTCAAAATGTGCGTTCCCGGAATTATCGAGAAATCGGATTGCTGACTCAATCCCCAATCCGGGAGCCCGGTTCGCAAATTGCATCGCGGTTGCCGGTTACCGAAAAAACGGCTCAGCGTTATCATGAATTTATGGCAGCAATAAAAATTTCCGATGTCCTTGAATTAATTCCGCCTGCTAAACTTGCCGTGGAATTGGGTGATGCAGATAAATCTGATTTCGACGTGTTGAAAGCGGTTCGGGCGGGGCTTGATGCGCCAATTGAATTTCCGCAGTTAGAGTTCGCGATTTTGCCTGAGGATACTGTCTGTATCGTTTTGGAATCGGGGACGCCATGTGGCATTGAGATTGCACGCGAAGTGATTTTGGTGGTCCAGAATATTGGCGTGCAAGCAGAGAATATTTGCGTTTTGCTTGCCGAGGGCACAGGCAAATCAACGATTTCAGCGTTGGAAGCAGAGTTAGCGGACGCAGGGATGGAGTCTGTTGGTGTGGTGATTCATGATTCGGTAGACCGGGCAGCAAGCGGTTTTTTGTCTGCGAGCGAATCGGGAGACGCGATCCTGTTGAACGCCAGATTGGTTCACGCCGATTTTGTGATTCCGATTGGGATGGCGAAGAGAGACGGTTGGAAGAGCCAAATCGAGTTTCTTTATCCCTATTTTTCGGATCGGGAAAGTCAAAAGAAGTTCTTCAAATTGAACGATCGGTCGAAGGTGTCGTTTGGAAAAGAAGTCTCTCGCTGGCTGGGAAACATCTTCGGAACCTTGGTTGTGTCAAACAACGGGACCAATGTTGATCACGTTTTGATCGGTGCTCAAGCGAAGATCCAGAAAGCGGCGATCGACGCGCTCAAAGGAATGCAATTGGATTCGAATCGCGCTTCATCGAATTCAGCTTCATCGAATCGCCCGGCGGACGACGACGCGACATTGGCGGATCTGGTTATCGCTGAGATTGGCCCGCATTTGTATGGTAGCGCCGCCGAAGTGATCAAGCTTGTTGATTTGGTCAAAAGCTATTGCAGTGCGGATGGGACTTGCGTTGTGCTTTGGAACGATGATCGAACACTGGAGAGTTTCGCTGATGGTGAAGCGAGCGATTTTGATCCGAGCGAGGTGCTGGACTCGGACAGCCAGAATATCTTTATTTGTACGAATCAAATCGCGGTGAAAAAATTAGGTTTTACTGCGATTCATGAACTTTCGGAAATCGAACGACTCATCACGCGACACCGTAAATGTTTGCCACTGAAGAACGTGCAGTTTTCAATGCGCGGTGCATTGGTTTGAGGTTCAGTATGACAATTGACATTGGCTTTTCCTCGATGCGTTATTCGGTCGCGTTACGTTAGAAACTAAACAAACCTTATGCTGCATTTTTTTCGAGTTGCGATTTTCCTTGGCGCCGGGCTTCTGTTTCTGATTCAGCCGTTGTTTGCGAAAATGGTATTGCCACTGTTGGGTGGTTCACCGGCCGTGTGGAACACTTGCATGCTGTTCTTTCAAGGCATTCTGTTGGCCGGATACGCTTATGCTCACGCCACCCACAGGTTGCTGGGCACAAGATCGCAGGCGGTATTGCATTTGTTTGTGCTAATCGCCATTTTGTTTTTGCCAGTCATTTCAATTCCAAATGATTGGGTGCCACCAACCGGTACCACACCGATCTTTTCGTTGCTTGGATTACTGTTTTTGGTGGTTGGTGGTCCGTTTTTTGCGGTTTCGGCGACCAGTCCAATGCTTCAGCAATGGTTTGCGGCCACGAATCATCAACGGTCGGGAAATCCGTATTTTTTGTATTCGGCGAGCAACATTGGCAGTATGGTCGCATTGTTGTCGTATCCGTTTTTGGTCGAACGGATTCTGCGATTGAAAATGCAGACATTAACTTGGAAATATGGTTACATCCTGTTTGTGATTTCGATGGGGGTCTGCGCCTATTTTGTTTTGGTGGCGAAACGCGAAAAAGCCGCCGTCAAATCTGATGGTGTTACGGAAGAAGTTGGCAATGAACCTGATCTGAAGGTCGCACCACAGCAGGACATATGCTGGACTTCGCGTCTTTTATGGATTGCACTTTCGTTTGTGCCGTCCAGTTGGATGCTGGGTGTGACGAGTTACTTGACGACCGACATTTCTCCTATGCCGATTCTCTGGATCATTCCTCTCACGCTTTATCTCATCACTTTCATCATTGCGTTTTCTGACCAACCCTTCATTCGCTACTCGTGGGTTTCACGGGCGTTTCCAATCGTGATGTTGATCCTGGCAGCTTCGACAATTTTCAATGCGGGGATTCCTTTGATGGGATTGCATTTGTTGGTGTTCTTTGTGGGATCAATGGTTTGTCACCTTGAGCTTGCAAGTAGGAAACCGGCGGCGAAGGATCTAACCGAATTCTATTTTTGGGTTTCATTTGGCGGCTTACTGGGCGGCGTGTTCAACGGACTCATTGCACCGATTTTGTTTCCTTGGGTTTTAGAGTATCCAATTACGTTGATGGTTGCCTGTTTGTTGCGGCCGACTTTTGGTTCGGGTGGGGCTTCGATTGACGTCGAAACAACCAACTCGACTCAATCACTTGAAATTCAAAATACTTCGCCAAACAAAAGTAGACGGAAAAAAACTTCGCAGCTTAAAAACCGGTCAACGCCTTCGTCAAAGATTTTAAAAACGGACGCACGAACGTCGGACGTAGACGACGGCGAAGCGGAAAAAAAATTACAGCTTGGCTTGTTTTTGATTTTCGGAATCACCATTGCCGTGATGGCGCAGATTTTCGAATTTCAAGGAACTTTATCCTTGACGATTGTCGCGATTGTTTCGCTGGGACTTTTGTGCGCCTGCTATTTTATGAACCAACCCCGGTGGTTTGCGTTTCCACTCGGTTTTTTGTTGATCTTTTCGCAGCTTGAACCACCGCAGGCCGGCGAAACGGTACTCTACACGAAACGCAGCTTTTTCGGTGTGAACCGAGTCGTTGACGGTCCAGCAGGTTTGCAAAAGCGTTTATATCACGGCAAGACTGTGCATGGGCTTCAGACGACCGATCCAGATCGACCGGAATTACTGCAGCAGCCAACCTCTTATTATCACCGCAATGGACCGCTCGGAGAGATCTTTGATTTAGGGCAACAAAGACGCATGTTCAAAGAGGTTGGCGTTGTCGGGTTGGGTGCCGGGACTGCCGCATGTTATTGGAAACCGGGTCAGTATTTTACTTTTTTTGAAATCGATCCGGTGGTAAAAGAGATCGCTGAAAATCCAAAGTTTTTCACGTTTCTTAGCAACTGCGGAACAGAAAATTATGAAATTGTTCTTGGGGATGGAAGATTGAAGTTGGCGGGCGCAACAGATGGCAAGTTTGATCTAATCGTTTTTGATGCGTTCAGTTCAGATGCGATTCCAATGCATCTTTTGACGAATGAAGCGATCGAAACTTATCGCACGAAACTAGCGCCAAACGGATTGATGGCATTTCACATCAGCAATCAATTCTTTGACCTTGAGCCCATTCTGGGGGATCTTGCGGTGGCTGCTGAACTGCAATCGGCTACGTTCCATGATCGTGAAGTGACTGAGGAAGAATTCAGTACGGGTAAGGCAGCTGCCAGTTATGTCGTTATGGCAAAGGAGCTTTCGGCCACAGGATTGCCGATCGGAGCTCAAACAAACTGGAAACCGACAAAGAAGTCCAGCCGTGGCGTTCCGTGGACCGATGATTTTTCCAACGTCTTGGATGCGATCAAGTAGCTGGCTTGTGGTCAACACTTTGTGCCGGAAATGTGACTCGCGTATTGCAAAATTAATTTAAAAAATCGAAAGCTGCGATGAAGCAAATTGTATTAAAACAACCGGGTGAATTTTTTACGCACGACATCGCTGAGCCAAAACCGTGTGTCGATATGGCGTTGGTTCAAGTCAAAAGTATCGGAGTCTGCGGTACGGACCTTCACGCCTTTGCGGGGCGTCAGCCGTTTTTCGAATATCCTCGCGTGCTAGGGCATGAGTTGGGGGTGGAAGTGTTGAATGCGCCTGACGGATGTGGCGTTGTTGCCGGAGATTTGTGTGCGGTCGAGCCGTATCTGGCATGTGGTGACTGCCATTCATGTCGATTGGGAAGATCAAATTGTTGCGAGTCGTTGAAAGTGCTGGGCGTTCACGTAGATGGCGGCATGCAAAAGTTTCTGTCCGTTGACCCAAAGTTGCTCTTTAAATCATCTGATCTCACTGTCGATCAACTCGCACTTGTTGAAACGCTTGGGATTGGAGCGAACGCGGTTAAACGGGCGGACATTCAAGCGGGACAATCGGTTTTGATTGTTGGCGCCGGGCCGATCGGCCTGGCTGTATTGCAGTTTGCCTTGGCCAATGGGGCTGACGTTCATATGTTGGATATCTCCGCTTCACGGCTGGAATTCGCAGAATCAATGGGAGCCAAAGTGACAACGGATGTAGGGAGCGATCGATTCGAGGTCGTCTTTGACGCAACCGGAAATAAGGGTGCGATGGAAAAGAGTTTTGAACTCGTTCATTTTGCCGGAAAATTAGTGCTTGTCGGTTTGATTCAGGGCGATATTTCGTTCCACGATCCGACGTTTCATCGCCGTGAGATGACGTTGTTATCCAGTCGAAACAGTTATGGGATGTTTCCTGAGATCATTTCCAAAATCGAAAATGGCGCGATCAATACCGCCCCCTGGATCAATCACCGTCTGAGTCTGGCCGGAGTCGAAAGCGAATTCAAAAACCTTCGCGATGTCCCGAATTTGATCAAGGCAGTAATTGAAGTTGAATAAGGCAGGATCGTTTCTGATGACGTTGTCCGCAAATGAGCGATCAGCGGTCGTTTTTGCCAATGCGATCCACCCTGAACCACTTTAATTCACTCTGGATTGCAACCCGGCCGCGAGATCGAATGCACGAAATTTTACTTGTTAACAACACGCAACCCTATTTAATCGAATTGCCAAAATGCTGATCGCCATTGGAATCGGATTCTTACTTGCAGTCGTCACAATTTCGATTCACGCGGTGGGAACTGCCGCACTGATCCGTTTGCTTCAAAGCAAAGCCGTATCCTTTCAAAACCGATTTGGTGATTTAAAGGCGTTGTCGATTGCGGCATCTGGACTTCTGGTCATTCATATTTGTGAGACGACTGTCTGGGCAACCACCTACTTAATAGCCGTCGGTGGAAGGGAATTCGCAAATTTCGAAGAGGCTGTTTATTTTTCAACGGTTACGTTTACGACACTTGGGTACGGTGACATTGTGATCGATGGAAGGTGGAGAATGCTTAGTGCCTGCCAAGCCATGACAGGACTGTTAGTGTTCGGATGGAGCACAGCGTTGTTGTTCTCGGTTGTCGAACGGGTTTGGCACCGTCGTTTCGATGCCGAGAAAAAGCGTTAGGACCGCAAGTTTGTTTGTCCCCTCCTTCAGGATGTATCGCTTTACATGGAGGAGTCTTGGGTTTCAGGTCCTCAAACTTGACGGTTCAAGTATGATCTGGCTGAAGATCGATGCGTAATGCTGCAGCTTGATTTACCCTGCCAGTCGTGGTTGCCAAAGTTGGTTGCCAAAGTTGGTTGCGTGGCGCTCGTCCTTGCTGTCTTGCAAAAAGCGATAACCGATTCGTCACGCGAGATTCAGGCATCAAGTACTTTCGGAATGGCGTTGCCATCCCAAATCGCGTAGATGCATCTGTCAAACTCAGTACCACCAATACGAGTGTCTGGCAATCGACATCGGGTGTGTTTTGACACAGTGACAAACGCTTGGATTGCCAAAAAAAAAGGCGCCACTATGGACGCCTTTTCTGTATTCAGTTTTTGGTTTCGCAGTTGACGCATCCTACCGAACTATCAAACGGTTGGGGCTGTTACGAGTGATTCAAGAATTTCTCTCGGTTTGCCCGAATTTCGAGTCGCAATTTTTTCATTAATTGTGCGATATATCCTTGAAACACATCGGCGAATTGGAACGTGTAAATGCATATAATGGGAAAGAGTTGTGTGTCGTTTCAGGATTTCCAAACTGTTTTCGAAACTACCCTTGAGCATTTCAGCCATTGAAATACTTTGCGGTTTATCTGTCTTGCGGAAGACGGTAAACAAACTGGAACCGAATCCAGTGAAGTAGGTGCGAATTGGCTCTAGGCCAGCTTTTAAGCCGACAGCTTGCAGCGTTTGAAGATTGAAGTTGTATAGATGACCGACATGCCACTTTTGATTGGGAGCAGTGTCTGTATATTCCACATTGGGGACTTCAACGATAAATGTTCCGTCTGTCTTGAGGAACTTTGTCAGTTGTGAGATTGAGCCAACCGGATCTTCCAAATGCTCCAAAACGTGGAACATCGTAATCGTATCGAATGATTCTTGTTTGAATTTGACTTCGTCGTAGAAATTGCAATCGACATCGATTCCATATTCGTCAACGGAAAAATTCGCGTAACCCTTGTTGGGCTCGATTCCGGACGCATCCCACCCGTTTAATTTGCATGTGTAAACAAACTCACCCCCTCCCGATCCAACATCGAGAATTGATGACCCAGGTTTTAGGAAGTCTTTGATTTCTTCCAATCGTTCCTGAGCCAATCGTCCAGCGCGGAGCACATGTTTTGGCTTCGGGGTCATGGTGCCTTTGTAGCTTTGACGATACTCGTCCGAATAGAATCTTTTGATTTGCTCGGGAGTGGGACGCGGGTCAGTGAAGACCAGGCCGCTGTCTCTGCAGATGACCGTCCGCAAATCCTGACCGTGTCGGTCCTTATTGCAGACAATTAAGCCATCGCGGCTACCCGTCAGGCAGCATGGGTTTGACGTCGTTACATTCTGATCCATAAATATTTCCCCCAACAATACTGCATGTCGATCTGGCCGATTGTCATAGATAGACCGATCCGTCTGATTATTCCACTTATGAATGGTCATATCGTCTTTTTGAGTGGTAAGTTTGAACAAATGTTTGGGCGTTTGCGGTGCTGAAGAATGATCAGCAGCAACAAAACGTTATTTCCATGCAGTTAACAGTTGAGTTTAAGAAAGAAAAAGAATTAATACGAGGCGAATATCTTGCGTATGCGTTTGGAAAAGCAACGATTTCTGCTAGCGTTGCCAAACTATTGTTCGATTGGGCTACCAAGAACGCATAGGGAAAACACTATGCTGCGGAACTCGATTGGCGATGAGAGACCAAGTGATCATGGTCCACTTCTTGCAACTCTATCGCTCTATTGCATATTGCAACTGTGCCACTCTATTGCAACTGTGCCACATCGAGCGGATCAGGGGAGGACTCGTCGAAGAGTGCATGGCAGCATATCGCCAAGCGATCAACCGATGTATTCGGCGATTTTTTCTCGCAGAGTTTTAAAAATCCAAGCTCGCTTTTGATCGTTGTGCTCCAGCAAAGTTGCGCGGAAGCCCGGGTGTTTGCATTGAAACCCTGAGAGCGGAACAACAACAATGCCGGTTGCACCCATCAAGTAGTAAACGAAACGTTTATCGGGTTCGACATTCTCGACTTTATCTTCGATCAGTTTCTTCACGGCAGGATCGCTGATGGATAACGTCTGAGAATCATTCAAAACGTTGTCCTTAAACATCACGGTGTAATAAAACGCACCACCTGGTTTGTTTACAATGACTTCATCAACTTCCGAAAATGTTGATTCGACTTCGTTGGCTCGATCGGCGAATTGTGATTTTCGACGCTCAAGATGATCTGGGTATCGTGCATCGCCCATGACTTTCGGAATGGAAAGTTGGGGTAAAGTCGTGGAGGAAACTTCGAGTCGTTTTGCCGCTAACAAGCTATCCGCGTAGGCAGCAAAGTTTGCGTCCTTGTCCTTGTTTAAAATTTCTAGCCATCCGCATCGGGAGCCGGGCCACGGATACTCCTTCGAAATTCCTTTCATCGCCAACGCCGGAACATCGCCGATCCATTCGCTCGCATGCAATGCAGGCGAACCGTTAAAGACGATATTTGCATAAATTTCATCGGCGATGATAAATAGATCATTTTCCTTGGCGATTGCTGCGAACTCATCTAATATTTCTCTGGGGTAAACCGCACCCGTTGGGTTGTCCGGTGAGAGCAGTAGGATCCCGGCAATCGAATCGTTGTGTTTTGCCTTCTTGCGGATCTCTTGCATATCCGGCATCCATCCATTCTTCGGATCGAGCTTATACGTAGTATGGCTATAACCCGAGTGCGCAGCTTCCGCGGACGAATGTGTGCTGTAAGCAGGCGAAGGGCCCAGAATCCGGGCCTCTCTACGCAATAATCCGTAGACTTTTGCGACAGCATCACCAAGTCCATTGTAAAAGTTGATTTCGTTGGGCGTAATTTTGACTCCGCCGCGTTCACTGACTTGATTGGCCAGAAATTCGCGAGTTTCCAAGACACCAGCGGTGTTGCAATAACCCCAAGATTTCGGATCGGCAGCAATTTCCGAAACGATTTCGCGAATCCAAGTCGGTGGCGCTTCACCTTTCTCAATCGGATCACCAATGTTTTCCCAAGTAATTTGGACACCCATGTCCTGCAGCTGGGTGGCAACGGAGACAATCTCGCGGATTTCGTATTTCAGGTTTTCCGCACCTTCGTGAACGATATTTCTACGCATATTTTTGGAATGAATTGAGTTGGTTGGGAGGCAACGGGTTTTGGAATTTTCGATAACCCGCGTCAAAAGCAGGTATTGGGGCGCCGGTGCAAATCGTGAAAGTTAGTCGAAATCGACAATCTGTCAAATAGTAAGCAAAATAGGAATGAATGATCTTCGGGTTTTGTTAACTCAACGCTCACGTGAGGCGTTGGCAGTGGACTGGCGAGCGAATTGCGTATTTTGAGTCAATTGGGAATGTTTTCCGAGGGTTTCGAATTGAGTTCCTGTTGCAATGTGGCGACTTTCCTTTGAACACGATCAGTGATTTCGGTATCGGAGAGCGAATCATATTCCTCGAATCTGATCGGATGGCCGACTTTTAATTTGATCGAGCGTGGACGCGGTAACACGGCATTCTTTGGCCAGGCATCGTATGCGCCGTCAATTGCCACAGGAACGATCGGGACCTTTGAACGCCTCGCAATTGCGCAGAATCCTGATTTGAAATTTTGAATCGTTCCGTCGGGCGTCCGCGTTCCTTCCGGAAAAATCAGAACGACTTCGCCGCGTTTCAGCCGCTTGAGAGTCTCCTTGATGCCCGCAATTCCACCATCTCGATTAATCGGAAAGGCTCCCAGCGTGGTGATCAACCAGCCGAATGGTTTAAACTTAAACAGTGATTCGCGAGCTACGAAACCCACATAGCGCGTACAACCGTTGGCAACCAGAATGGGGTCCATGTGGCTTTGATGATTCGCGCAGATTAACACCGGGCCATCGAGTGGATAACGCTCGGATTTATGGACTCGAAATCGAAAATAGACGAGCGCAAACAATTGAGTGACACTGTTACAGAAAATGTAAACCAGTCGTTTGAATAGCGAATGTTTTTTTTCTTTTGCCATACGGTTGGTGCTAAGTGGTCGGTGATGTGCAATTGATCCACATCAAAAGTTGTTTGCGGAAGATTTTTGATTGACCAGTCTAGTAAGCGTTTCAACAACCTCTTGCAGCGAAAGTCCGTCGGTAATGACTTCGATCGCGTCATCAGCCTTGATTAATTTTCCAACTTTTCGGTTGTAATCCTGCTGGTCGCGTTCGTCCTGATCTTTTTTGATTTCGTCAACCTCCATCACGATCCCTTTGTTGGCCAAATCCCGTTGTCGCCGGATCGCCCGTTCTGTCGATGACGCCGTCAAAAAGATTTTGCACTGGGAATCGGGGAATGCAACCGTCCCCTGATCACGCCCCTCACAAACGAAATTGTCGTGGGCGGCGATTTGCCGCTGCATGTTGACCAGGTGCTCGCGAATCAATTCATTGTCTGCGACAAAACGAATGTATTTCGCGATTTCGGGCAGTCGGATTTCGGTCGATACATCGACGCCGTCAATGATCACCTTCTCTGATTCCAATCGCAGATTCACGCTGTGTGAATTTTTGACGAGCGATTCTGGATCGGAAAAATCAATCTTCCGTTGAATTGCTGAAAAAACGAGTGCGCGGTACATCGCACCCGTGTCGAGATACTGAAAGTTCAATTCACGAGCCAAGAGTTTGGCAACGGTGCTTTTTCCTGCACCGGCTGGCCCATCAATGGTTACGATCACCATTTCACCTCGATTTCCATCAGTTGATTGGGTGCCAAATGGATCGCTATTTTGCCGTCTTTGGCTTTCAATTCTGAAGCCACCTTACCTGCGAAGTTCACTCGGTTGGCGTATTTGATTTCCTTAAAGGCGCTCAATTTGAATTTCGATTCACGGCCCATCGTTTCGATCATTCGAGCTCGAAATCCAATTGCTTTTCCATCTTCAAATAAGGGCGACCAGTTTGTCACCAACACATTTTTGGAGTCCAGGTGGAAAAGCCAACAGTATTCGGGTTTTAAGCTTTGGTGCGTTGCAACAAGCAATGGGTCCGATAACAAGCTGTTTGCATAGGAAAGTGGATTGGGAAGATCCACACCGATTCCAAATTTGAACTTCCGCTTTTGTTCGCCTTTGACAATTAAGATCGAATCAATGTATCGGTCCCCACGTCGAACATGATAGGGCGCGCCACCGGTTAAAATCGTCGTCCGGGACTTTAGCGTTTCGAGATCGATGTAATGAGGGGCTTCAAAACGATTGGTCTCAATCGATTGTCGCGTTTGATTGACGGTGGACGAAATCAAAGAGCTTTCATCGTTGTAGGCGAAACGAGATGCAAAGTACCAGTTCCAAGGGTCACTTTTGGGAGTGTCTAATTCCGAAAGTTCGCACTCGAATTGAATCACTCGGCTGCCTCGAAACAGCTGAAACTTTTGTTTCACTGTCGCAACTTTTTCGCTGCCGAACATCAATCGTCCCGAGGTAGTAATTTCGCCTAATGTCGTTGAGTTTTTTGTCGTCTCGCAAGAGTCGATTTCCATTTTGGAATAGACGAAGCGTGAATCATCATGCTTGGATTTGGCCCGGTATGCCAAGACTTGGGAAATCCGATTGCCTCGAGTCTTGTAATCATGAACGGCGCGAATTCCACCAGTGGATCGATCGATAATGACTTCGATAAATTCGTTTCGCAGAGCCTGCTCTTCGACAATCAAAGAGTTCTTGGGCGAAGATGCGTTCGTTTTTGTTGTGGAAAATGAAACGTATCCCATGGATGGGACATCGCAAATAACGTGGGCTTGTGATTTGTTTTCGTCAACGAACGAAGTGGCGTAAATAGGTTTTTCAACATTCGGTATCCCCGCTTCGTGCTCAACAAGCAACGATTTGCGATCGACTGAGCTACTTGGATTGAGGGCAACCCATTTGGTTTCCGATGGGTGGACGCCTGGGGCGTCGTGCGAGATTGCTTCGACAAATTTTGCAGCGAACTCCGATTGTTTCTTATCCAGTGTGTTGTCGAGCGACTCGTTTCGATCATTGTCTAACGATTCGAAGTCGTTGATGATTTGATGGCGATGAACAGCGTCAAATTTTGCGGCGGATTCATCGTTCGAAAAAATCGAAGTGAGGAACGCAAGTGTTTTGATTCCATCCAGTTTTTGTATTCGCCTCCAGTAATCGATTGACCGTGAAATCGGATTACTTTGGTTGCGAATGATGGCTTGTTTGAAGTAGGGCGACTGATATTGGTCTGTCGTAAATCGATCATGTTGGTAAGGCTCATCCATTTCGGAAAGAAATTCCGCTGGTGAGACGAATTTGCCAAGCACTGATCCAAATTTGCTGATGCGTTTTAGGTCATCGAACCAAACGCAGTTTTGGCCAGGCCAATGCACAAAACAAATCGCTGCCGAGTGATCCATGTCAAACGATTCACCGATCTTCACGCCCAAGTTCAGAAAATGCCCAGGTTGATTGGCGTCAAAGGGAATCTTTCCGAAAATTTCGACGCGAGCTTCTCCGTCGCCTTCCCAGAAGGACTTGATCTGCATGCCCTCAGGGAAGCGCCCGTCATCCAAAGTGAAATGAAAGGCACCTTTGAATCCGAAATGTTCCAGGAGTTGTGGCAAGCTGGTCGCCAGACCAAATCGTCGTCGTCCGAAGAAATCCACTTTTGCATTCAGGGCGTTTTGATACGTCGCTTGTCCGCGGGCAAATTCATCGATCAGGCATTCAGTGGAAAGAAGCGGTATTCGCGATTCGGTTTGTGTTCCTCCGACGATAGAAAGTTTTTCAGATTGGATCAGATCCGAAACTTTTTCTCTCAACGCAGGATCGGCGGCAATGCGATCGGCGACTTCACCGGTGACAAGTAAATTGGTTGGATGCGATTGGTTTTCCAGTTGCGATTGGAAGCGTTTTCCTAACGTCGTTTCTGCGACCAATGTCAAATCGATTAAAAGGGCATTAACGGGGTAATAGTTGTCCCGCTCTTCCATAAGTAAATCGAATGCCGCCTGAAGTTTTTCCGTTGCAAGTTGGTCTTCGTTGGCGACGGCTGCTTTAGCACCGGCGACCACCAAGCTTGAAAAATAAACTTCATCTAAGTTACTTGAATATCGAAGTTGCCTGGTCAGCAGCTGAATTTGGAGAAAGCAATAGCCAAGCGCCAGGAAATCGGCGACCAGCTCGTCAGAAATATTGATCTGGTCCGAATCCTCGAAAATCAAATCCAGAATTTCCGTTCGATCGGTTTTTCGGCGGATTAGTTTCCCGCCTTCTTCTTTCGCACGCTGAGCGAAACCGGTTTGCAATTCGGTATCGCTTGTGATCGGGCAGAGCAATAAGTACCCCGAACAATCTTCTGGGACTTCAAAGGTGCGTAGCCACTCGGGGAGTTTTTCGGCATCGGCGATCAATTTCGGATGCCAAAGTGCGGTCCAGTTCGCCAAAAGACTCTCTGCTTCTTCCCCCTCATGATGAACAGGGAAGTCTTCGAGGCTATGACAAGTGAGTAAAATGGCGAGATTTTTATACTTCATGGCAACTTCAAGGGGCGTAAAAGCGATTCGAGTTTTCCCAAGGTCCGTCGCAATCCGATGATTGGTCGGGAAATGGCAAATGCGTTTACGGGGGGAAACTGCCGCATCAGAAAAGCTTTTTCTTCAAACGAAGCCAACGAATCAAGTCAATGCTGTAGAAACAATGTCGTTTGAGTTGATCGGCTTCGCATGGTTTAGCATAGATCGAAAGCGCCTTGTGTATGGTCAACTTTCGGCAAAAACCTAACGAAAACGCGGATTTTACCGCGAATGTCAATTGACGACAACGGTTTCAGACCGAAGTGCACGGCAGCACCCAAAATAATTGACAGAAAACTGCTTGGTCTTGTAGAGTTAATTAATACGGTTTAATTACCGACTCGTCACAAATTGCGACAATTCTGGTCGCAACGACGCACAATCACAACTAGAATCAACGTGGAAAACGAAAATGGTTGAAATACAGCCGGCGTTTGCACGTTGTTGACTTAGAAGCGGCAATTCTTGAGGAATTTTGATGGCCAAGGTTCAAGCAGTTTGGGGTATTGATATTGGACAGTGCTCTTTGAAAGCACTTCGATGCGTCCCCGGTGAAAACGGCGAAGTCATCGCTGATGCTTTTGATTTCGTCGAATATCCCAAGATCCTCAGTCAGCCCGATGTCGAGCCCGAGGAGCTCATTAAAGAGGCGTTAGAGCAGTTTTTGTCCCGAAATGATGTAAAAGGAGACAAAGTTGCTATCTCCGTGACGGGACAAGCGGGACTTTCGCGATTCTTCAAGCCACCACCGGTCGACACGAAGACCCTGCCGGACATTGTAAAATACGAAGCAAAACAACAGATTCCGTTTCCGCTCGAGGACGTGATTTGGGATTACCAGAAAATTGGTGGAAATGAAGTTGATGGACTAATCGTCGATGCTGAAGTCGGCCTGTTCGCAATGAAGCGTGAGGCGGTTTACCGGGCACTTCAACCGTTCACTGACTCTGGAATTGAAGTCGACTACATTCAGCTTTCTCCGCTTTCAGCATTCAATTTTGTCGTTCGCGATATTCTGGGTGATGTTTCCGAAGATGATGAAATTGATCCGGAAAATCCACCTGAATCACTCGTGTTGCTGGCGTTGGGTACAGAAACGACGGACTTGGTCGTCACCAATGGTGTCAACTTGTGGATGCGAAATATCCCCATTGGTGGAAACCACTTTACTAAGCAGCTTTCAAGGGAGCTTAAACTTACTTTCACGAAAGCAGAGCATCTGAAACGCAATACGCGTTTGGCGGAAGATCCGAAAACGCTTTTTCAAGCGATGCGTCCGGTTTTCAATGATTTGGTCACGGAGATTCAGCGTTCATTGTCCTATTTTCGTGGGATCAATAAGAATGCGACCATTGGCCGGATGGTCATGGTTGGAAATGCCGCCAAATTGCCTGGTTTGCGTCAGTTTTTGATCAAAAGTTTGGAAACCGAGATCGTAAAGTTCGACAAGTTTCCGACTTTGGAGGGTGACGTTGTCATCAACCAAAAGACCTTCACGGAGAACATTCTCAGTTTTAACGTCGCGTATGGTTTGTGCCTTCAAGGTTTGAATGAATCGCGGATTGAGACAAACCTGCTTCCGCAGGAGTTTTTGATTGAGCGATTGGTTCGGGCAAAAAAGCCTTGGGCATTGGCGTCATTGGGCGCACTGATGGTTGGGTTGACCTGTTCGCTATTGTTTTCCGCCAATGGGTATTGGAAAGTCCACCCTGAACGCGTAATCGAGGGTAAAACTTGGGGGCAAGCGGACTCGGCCGTAGCACGCGTCTCCGGAATCAGCCAACGGTGGATCAAGCTGGATGAAGAACAGACCAAGCAGCACGGACTTTACAAAGCCTTGAACCGAGAATTGGCACAGCCTCGCGATCAGTTCCGATTGGCGCCAGAGATTTATTCAGCTGTTTATCAGGCTTTTCCGGCCTACGGAAAGATGGGAGAGCTTTTTAACCCACTGAACGAGGATCACAGTGACCGCGAAGTCATTCTCGTAGATAATTTTGAATGGGTCCAATACGACAAGATGGATAGTTGGTGGAAGCTTGTGGGCGATAGGAATAAATCGCTTGGTGATTACACCACGACCGTCCGCGGGTTGGAGCCCTTTCCTGACCCGAGTGCAGTTGGTGAAGAGTCGGGCGACGGTGCAGAAGGTGACAAGAACGCAAACGGATCAGAGAAGAAAAATGCCTCTAAAAACGACAAAAATAGTGCTGGAAACGCCGCAAAAGGGCCAGCACCTGGTGCTGATCTGAAGGGGCCAGGGCGAGTTTTAGTTCTCAATTGCTATCACGACCATAACGATGGGGAAAAATATAAGGATGCGAAGGACCGGGGTCGTGAGTACGTTCGAAACACCCTGATCAGAAATTTGCTTTACGGGAAAATGAATTTTCAGGGAGAAGAGACGGACTTTCCCAGCATTGGGTTGACGTACCCGACGATTGTGGTTTTGCCTGGCGTAAATGATATTCCGCAACCGGTTGAGATCGACAATCCTTACTACGCAAAGTTTTTGGAGGACGGAAAGGTCCCCGAAACCGATCCGTCCACTTGGACCGATGAAGAAAAACGAAAATATTCTCCCACTTGGGAAGTCTTGCGTTATCGATTTCGTTTGGAAATCGCTTGGACTCCCAAAACTTTTGAAGATCGAGAGAACGATCGTAAGGAAGCTGCAAAGAAGAAAGCAGCCGAAGACAAGAAAAAGGCCAAACAGCAAAACGGTGGAAATGCGGGCCAGAACGCTGCGGGCAAAAACGCTGCGGGCAAAAAAGCAAGTACCAAGGGAGCCGGAAAGAATGCGGCAGGTAAAGCTGGGAAAAATCAACCTGGTAAGAATGCAAACGCAAAAGGCCCTGCCGCCAGTGATCCGGGCAAGCAAGATCCGGGCAAGCAAAATCCTCCAAAGGGTGGTCCTGCAGGAAGCGGCGATGCAAAGAAAGGGGCAGGGCAGTCTGCTCCGCCAAAACAAAATTAGTGACAAGCTTGCGATCTTGCTTCAACATTAAGGGTGGCAAGATGGCCCATTGAGAACTCACACGGTTGGTTGCCCTTTGCTTAAATGTTTTCGGGTGATTGGCCACACAGCAAACGAAGCTTAAATTTTAAACATCGGATGTAAGTTATGGATCAGATAAAACCGCTCATCGACGGCATGAAGAAACATTGGTTTTGGATATTTTGTTGTTTGACGTTGATTGCTTGTACTGTCGTTTATTACATCGCAAACGGTGGGATTTATAAACAGGAACAAGATCGCATTGCAGCGATTAAACAGACCGACAGTACCGCAAAGAGTTTGCAAAACGCCGGTGTGGATGTCAGTCCCAAGGATGATAGCGGCAAAGATGGGGGCGCAGGCGTTGACCTGAAACGGCACCCCAATGAAGAAACCACCGAGCAAATGAAGCTGGTTTTGGCGAAGGCGGCAGCTGCGACCGGTTCCGCATGGGGAGCAAAGTACAAGACGCAAGAGGCGATTCAGGTCTTTCCGAAAAAGGAAATCGAAGTTGCAAATTTTGATTTTCGTGCACTGCTTCCCGCTGAATCGATCAAATTTGACCCCGACACCAACGTCGAGAAGGAAGTCATTCCTGAAACCATTCGGATCAACTACGGTGAAAAAATTAAGAAAGTCCTTCCGGGTTTAGCGGGAATCATCGGAGCACAATGGAAGCCAAATTTTGAAAAAGACGCGGCCATGGACGACGAAATTATCATTTGGAGAAAGCAGAATCAGGAGTTTTGGCAGGATCGTTTTACCAATTACAAGAGCACTTGGAATATTGATCCAGACGGGCGAAACATTCCTTACAGTTTACAAGTGCTTTACCGGACGGAAGACCTTTGGATTTTGAAATCGGTGCTACAAGACATCGTCCGGAAAACAGCGTTTGCCAAGGGTGACGTTTATGCAAATGATCTTTCGCCAATTAAGCGAGTCGATCACATCTTGATCGGCAAATTAGCAGACATTCCGGAGTCAACTCGCTCAGCAGGCAGTAGCAAGGCAGGTGGTTCAGGAAGTGGCATGGGTGCTGGAGGAATGAATGCTGCTGGTGGATCTGGCTCTGGTGCGGGTGGTATGGGGGCAGCCAGCGGATCAAAGCGTGCAAAGTCCGAGGATCCGATCGAAGGACGCTACGTCGATGCCAATGGGAAAGATATTGCTTCGAAGGATTACCGGGCGATATACGCCTCTAAATCAACCGATAAGAAAAAGATTCCGTGGAAGATCGCCAAGCGAGTGAAGATTCGAATTGGTCTGCAAATGGACTCTCGTGAGATTCAAAATCTTCTAGCCAACTGTTCCAACGCGAGTTTTCCGCTGGAAGTCCGCAAGCTAAAAGTAAACCTTCATACGCCGGAAGACATCTCTGAGGCGGGGGGGAAAGTTGGCGGCGGAGCTGGTGGAGCTGGCGGAGCTGGTGGTGGAAATGACCGGATGAACGGTCCAAGCGGCGCGGGTGGAAGCGGCGGATCGGCAGGCGAGGCCGGCGGCGGTGGTGGCGGTAATCGCAAGTCGCAAGGGCAAGCAATGGCCCTTGACGATGAAGGATACACAAAGCCTGTTGAAATCTATGGCTACGTCTACCTGTATAACAAAGTCGATCAGGCGTTGTTTGAAAGCAACGGCGACGATCAGACGAACCCGACTCCTTAGTCGCAGTTCCTCGCATATTAATTCAAAACACATTTTTAGTTCGCCAGCAATTTTCGGAGAAAAACGATGGCAAAAAAAGCAAAACTTGACTTGAGCAGTGACGGCCTTAAAAAAATGGCCGTCAGACATTGCGAGAAGGCGGTTTTCGCAACATGCGCCGTCTTATTGTTGTTGTTTGTCTATTTCGGTTTCTCCCGTGAAGTATTCGATGATAGTAAGGTTAGCCCGAAGAAGTTGATTGACTCGGCCGCAAGGTCGGAGAACAACATTGCGTCCACGAAATGGGACGAAGATACCGGTTCCGATGAAGAACCCAGCTTCAAAACCTATCGGGTTCCTAACTTGGGTATTCCCAAAAAGGTTGAGCGTTTGTTGGCGGACAAGATTGATGCGTCAGTTTATCCCGCACCGCCCATCGGAAACCTTCAGGAATCGTCAAAGCCCAAACGCATGAAACCGGAAGTGTTTGCTGTTCAGGATGTGAACGCCCAGTTTGGCTACCAGTATCTTGCAG
The DNA here is from genome assembly GCA_905480545.1 of uncultured Pirellulaceae bacterium. GTDB lineage: Bacteria > Planctomycetota > Planctomycetia > Pirellulales > Pirellulaceae > JABAAE01. Next base: position 72,375 of record CAJQQR010000038.1, on the reverse strand, counting down.
GTCAGAAGATTGGTGGCGGCGCGATCAATCAACTTGCGATGGCGCCTCTTGTCGTTGAAGAGGAGCGACCAGAGAAAAAATCAAATAGCGGCGGTTCGCGTGGCGGACTTGGTGGTGGATCCGGGTCAGGTGCTGGTGGAATGTCGGGTAACGGTAGCATGCAAGATGGAAGTGGCGCTGGATCCGGATCGGGTGCCGGTGGGATGGGTGGTAATGGTGGAATGGGTGCTGGTGGTAATAAATCCGCTGGTCCAACCTATCCAACAAAGTCTGTGCCCAGCTACCTCTTGGCTGAAATGGAAGGCGTTCCAGCAGGTGGCATCGAAAATGGTGGTGTGATTCAGAGGCAAATGGTAAGTGTCACCGGATTGATTCCATTCAAGAAGCAGTTTGAGGCATACGAAAAGGCGTTGGCTGGCACAAGAAAATACAGTCCTGAAATAGACTATCCAAAATACATCGGGTTGATCGTTTATCGGCGGATTAATGGTGGCGAATGGGTCGATGTCTCCGATGCAGTGAAGCAGGCTAACGAGCTTGTAACCCCCGTTTTGGTCCCAAATTTGGTCGAAGCTGACAAATACGATCCATTTATCAATGCCCCCATTCCATCGATTTTGATGACCAATTTTGACGATTTTGTCACGCATCCAAAGTTGAAAGTCAGAGATTTCTTGGTCGGGATGGATGCCGAAAAAGACGACGGCGGTGAATCGAGTGATGAAGGTTCCTCGGGTTTTAACAACCTAAACAACTTTAACGGTTCAGGCGAGGAAGATGAGGAAGATGAGAATGGTGATGCGAAAAAAGTCGTAAAGTACCCAACGTCTGGCACCTCGCCCGAATTCAAGCAGGTGAGGTTCTTTGACCTTCTGACGGGGCAGTCTCCCAAGATCAAAGAGGGTGATAAGCTCGAATATAAAGTAAGTGTTATTCTTTCCAATCCCAATCTCCCGATGGCTTTTGTCAAGGGTGAAAAACGCAAGATGGTTTCTGGGATGGGCGGCATGAATAGCGGTCGTGAAGGTCCGTCTTCCGGCGGTGGCGGCAGTGGTGCGTCAGCAGGAGATGGCGAAAGTGCCGGCGGCAATATGACCGGCGACGGTCGAATGAGCGGCGGTTCCGGTTCCGGTTCAGGAAAAGAAGGTGAAGAAGACAATCGGAATAAAATTGCGGAGTTGAAGGCCACCATTGAATTAGAAATGTTGGGCAACGAAGCGATCTCTGATAGCGATTTGGCTGGAAGCGTCCGTCCAGAAATTTTAAAGATCAAAGCCTTGGGGCCGGCTGATTTGGAGGATAAAGACATCGTCAAAAAATATGGAATGATTGGCCCCGAAAGTGGTGTGTCCCAGCCAGTCACGTTCGCCCCATTGTCTGACCAATTCGTTTCCGGCGGCGTCGATCCGTTGACTATTCGTCGAGCTCAAAACGTTGAATTTTTCGACGCCGATCCAACAGCGAAAATGGTTGTATTGGTACAGGATCCGAAGATCGCTTTGAGTGTGCCGGGTAAGACCGATGTATCTGCTGGTTCCCCGTTGGTGTTTTCTTCACAAGCGGAGATTTTTAACCCGCTCGATTCCACGATTCGAATTATTGGCGATCCGCAGGTTGGCGAAGATGGAGAGCCGATCGATGGCAAATTCACAGATTATTTATTCAATTCTCGCGGGATTGTGCTCGATGTGACGCCTACGAGAACGATCAAGGCCGTGAATTCAAAAGATGAATACGTCACCCCAGGCGAAGTATTGGTGTTCGATGGAAGTGGCCGGTTTTCGCTCCGCAATGAGTTGGATGATGTCGGCGACTTCAATCGTCTCACGTATGTTGAAAGCGATACGCCCAAGCCCACCAAGAAAAAATCAGGCATGAGTGGATTTGGTGATGGTGGTCCAGGCGGCAATCGAGGTGGCCTAGGTGGCGGTGGAGGTGGTACGCCAGGGAATTGATTGATAAAGCCATGTGATGTGATGACGCGACTCGGCTTTGTGGATCGGCGTTCGCGACTACGGCACATTCGTTTTTTGTTATTAAGCGAGCTAGGCGGCCCATGCTGGATCCGCAGGTGGTTGTGTGGGGCACTGGGGTGTTGAATCGATTGTTGCCGTAGGTGAGCATTCAGGCGTCCTCAGGTCACGTGTGGGTGTTGATGGCTCGTATCGCAGGTGATGGAGTCCATCGGATGGATTGAGTTGTTTTGAATGGGTCCTTAGAGATTTTTTGGGATCTTTTGGGGGAGGCGGCACCTGTTGGTCCGCGGAGTTGGTTTTGGCTGGGCGCGAACACTACGCAGGGATCGCCGTGCAAAAATCACCCCTGGCGGGGAAAATGCGGATGATATCGTCCTTGGCTCCTTGGCTCCTTCGTTTCCATTTCAGAAAAGAAGGGAGAATCGGGCGACGATTGAATTATTCGGCATGCCGTGAACCTTCGCGATTTCTGGTTTGAGCTGTTTTTCGTGCCGCGGTTGTTTTTTGTGGCAAAGTAGCGTTTGGAGGAAGCAAGCGTTCGGTTGCTACAAAAGAGCGAAAGCTGAGCTGGGCGATGGTGTGATTGAGGCTCTCGAAGCGTGTTGCGAAATCATCGATGGATGGCTGATTCACGGTAATGTTTAAGAAAATCAGCCATTTGACTAGAGTGGCGTAGAAATCCGGGCGATATTATTTTTTTGCTGTTAATCAACCATTGACTAGCAAAGCGTCAAAAGTACAATACGGGACTCTGATTTTGAGGGCGTATAGCTCAGTTGGTTAGAGCGCATCGCTGATAACGATGAGGTCCCAAGTTCGAATCTTGGTACGCCCACTTTGAATTGCTGTTTATTCAAATTGCAATTCAAAATCCGGGCCCGTAGCTCAATTGGGAGAGCGCCGCCCTTGCAAGGCGGAGGTTGTCGGTTCGATCCCGATCGGGTCCATTATTTTTTTATTTTAGGCATTGATCTTTTCCGCGATTGCTGAGAGAATCTTTGCTTGTGAGAGAGGCATTCTGAAACGGATTTCGGCAGTCAAAATTAATTTTTTAAAAAATGATTTTGGCCATTGACCATGTTTTTCATGGTCGCTAAATTAGGACTCCTTCAACTTAAGACTTTTTCTTAAAAGCTTTAAGGGCCGAGAAATCCACTTTTAAAAAACGTTCTGTCTAGGCGTGTTGCTTGGCAGATTTAAGAGTTGTTTTCTCGTCTTTTTGGCGTTGTGTTTTACGGTTTCGGCCTAGGGCACATTTTGATCTTTGACAATTTAGATTCGTGGATAATTAATAATTATCTTCAGATAATTAGATGGCATCTAATAAATAGAGTTGTTTAATTCTGGGCTGTAGTGCTTGGCTAAGTCTGGTTTGTCTTCGGGCAATCTGGGAGTGGTAAAGTGGTATGGTTTAGTTGAAAACAATTTCCATAACTAATAGCGCCGAAGTTGAAAGTTTAGACTTTTAATTTTGGAGTCAAATAAATTCGAGCATCGTTACCATGTGGTCTTGAGCATTGATTTTATGCTTGTTGATTTGTGATAGTCTTTCTTAGGCGTTTGCAAATTTTCGAGTGTTGGATATATGTGGTCAAGCTACTAAGGGCGCACGGGGGATGTCTTGGTGTCGAAAGAATGGGCGTGGAAGTCTGCGATATGCTTGGGGTAGCCGACAAACGGGCGTTGATCCCATGATTCCCAATCCAACCTGGCGAACTGAAACATCTAAGTAACCAGAGGAAAAGAAAGAAAAATCGATTCCGTTAGTAGCGGCGAGCGAAAGCGGAATAGCCCAAACCTCAAGGGTTTCCCTTGAGGGGTTGTAGGAGCTTTATACGCTCTTCAGAAAAGGTAGTAGAACGATCTGGAATGGTCGACCACAGAGGGTGACAGTCCCGTACATGAAACCTGATTAAGGAGGGTAAAAGATTTCCTGAGTAGGTCCAGTCACGTGAAACCTGGATTGAATCCGCGGGGACCATCCCGCAAGGCTAAATACTCTTCGACGACCGATAGCTTACTAAGTAGCGTGAGTGAAAGATGAAAAGAACCCCTGTTAGGGGAGGGAAAGAACCTGAAACCGTGTGCCTACAAGCGGTCGGAGCACTATAGCGAGCTTGCTCGCAATGTGTGACGGCGTGCCTTTTGCATAATGATCCGGCGAGTTACGTTTTGTGGCAGGTTAAGGCCTTACGGGCTGGAGCCAGAGGGAAACCGAGTGTTAATAGCGCGACATAGTCATAGGGCGTAGACGCGAAACTGGAGTGATCTACCCATGAGCAGGTTGAAGCGCGGGTTATACTGCGTGGAGGACCGAACCCACTTGGGTTGAAAACCGAGGGGATGACTTGTGGGGAGGAGTGAAAGTCTAATCAAACCCAGAGATAGCTCGTTCTCTCCGAAATAGCTTTTGGGCTAGCCTCGTGCCACTATTTGTCGGGGGTAGAGACACTGATTTGGATGGGGGCCCTCCGGGGTACCCCACTGAGCCAAACTCCGAATACCGACAAAACTATCACGGGAGTCAGTCCGCGAGGGATAAGCTTCGCGGTCGAGAGGGAAACAACCCAGACCATCGGCTAAGGTCCCCAAGTTATATTTAGTCACTAAGGAAGTTGAAGTGCTGAGACAGCCAGGATGTTGGCTTAGAAGCAGCCACCATTTAAAAAGTGCGTAACAGCTTACTGGTCGAGCATTTCTGCGCCGATAATGAACGGGAGTAAATATAACACCGAAGCCGTGGACTTAGTTTATCTTCGGGTAAACTAATTGGTAGGAGAGCGCTGTACAGCAGATACAAGCCATACCGTAAGGAGTGGTCACGGGCTGTACAGGTGATTATGCCGGAATGAGTAACGATAAAACAGGTGAGAATCCTGTTCGCCGAAAGCCTAAGGTTTCCTGGGGAAGGTAATTCCGCCCAGGGTTAGCCGGTACCTTAGTCGAGGCTGAAGAGCGTAGACGATGGATAGCGGGTCAATATTCCCGCGCCGGTGTGTGGACTGATGGAGGGACGGCGTCCGAAATGCTAGCGAGCGAATAGAAATGCTCGTTGCCGAAGGCCAAGTTGTAGTGGGTTAAAACACACTTATAATACAAGGCATAGGCTAAGCTGTTTACGGCGATGTAGTTGGCAGGACGTCCAAGAAAAGCTCCTAGGTTTGAAGCACACTGACCGTACTAAAACTGACACAGGTAGGCGAGTCGAGTAGACTAAGGCGCTCGGGAGAACGGTGGTTAAGGAACTCTGCAAAATGGCCCCGTAAGTTCGCGATAAGGGGTGCCGGTGAGAGCCGGCCACAGTAAATCGGCTTCTTCGACTGTTTATCAAAAACACAGGTCTCTGCAAACACGTAAGTGGACGTATAGAGACTGACGCCTGCCCGGTGCTGGTAGGTTAAGGAAGTGGGTTAGCTCTTCGGAGTGAAGCTCCCAACCGAAGCCCCAGTAAACGGCGGCCGTAACTATGACGGTCCTAAGGTAGCGAAGTTCCTTGTCGGGTAAGTTCCGACCTGCATGAAAGGCGTAACGAGAGAAGCACTGTCTCAACCACCGACCCGGTGAAATTGTAGTCGTGGTGAAGATGCCACGTACCCGCGGTTAGACGGAAAGACCCCGTGAACCTTTACTGTAGGCAGTTATTGGGCTGAGATATGTTTTGTGTAGGATAGGTGGGAGGCTTTGATCAGGTGGCGCCAGCCATTTGTGAGCCATCCTTGAAATACCACCCTGGATATGTTTTAGTTCTAACCTCGTCTTGTGAATCCAAGCGAGAGACAGTGGCTGTTGGGCAGTTTGGCTGGGGCGGTCTCCTCCCAAAGAGTAACGGAGGAGTGCAATAGGTACACTCAGCGTGGTTGGCAATCACGCGTCGAGCGCAAAGGTAGAAGTGTGCTATACTGCGAGACTTATCAGTCGAGCAGTTACGAAAGTAGGTCTTAGTGATCCTGTGATCCCGAATGGAAGGGTCATAGCTCATCAGATAAAAGGTACTCCGGGGATAACAGGCTTATCGCTCCCGAGCGTCCATAGCGGCGGAGCGGTTTGGCACCTCGATGTCGGCTCATCACATCCTGGGGGTGAAGAAGCTCCCAAGGGTTTGGCTGTTCGCCAATGAAAGTGGTACGTGAGCTGGGTTCAGACCGTCGTGAGACAGGTCGGTCCCTATCTGCCGTGGGCGTTCGAAACTTGAAGGGGTTCAACTTTAGTACGAGAGGATTTAGTTGGACGAAGCTCTGGTGTACCAGTTGTCACGCTAGTGGCACGGCTGGATAGCTAACTTCGGACAGGATAAACGCTGAAAGCATCTAAGCGTGAAGCCCTCCCTGAGATTAGGTTTCGTAGCATTCGCGAGAGTCCCCAGGAAGACGACCTGGTTGATAGGCTAGATGTGTAAGTGCAGTAATGTACTCAGCTAACTAGTACTAACGGACGAATGCTTGACCACTTATATCCAATACTCGTTCTCAATTCGTAGCTTTGCGGGTTGTGAACAGGAGTTTCCAGAGTAGAAGATGTAATTTTGATCAATAAAAGATCATATGTAACGTGGTCGAATTTCGTAAATACATTGTATTGCGAGTTCACAATAATTGTTTGAATGGATTGCTCCATTCGGCGTAAGATTAAGGTACTTTTCTAGTTAGAAAATATATTAATTGTTGGTTGTGAAGATGCCATCAATCCACGAGTCAGTCAAAGATTGAGCGGTCTAAGTTAGATCGCTTGTCAGGAAGACAAGGGCAGTTCGGTTTAGAGATCGACTGCTCTTCTTCCGGCGACTATATCGAAATGGTCACACCTGTTCCCTTCTCGAACACAGTAGTTAAGCATTTCGAGCCGATGATAGTGCTGCAAGCGTGAAAGTAGGTATTGCCGGATTATTTTAAAAAGCCCCACACATTGTGTCGGGGCTTTTTTTTGCGCGCATTTTTCTACGTCTCGCATGACAATAAAAAAAGGTAAAATCTATAGTTCATGATTCAACCAGAACGCTGAGTAGATTAGGCCCAGGAGGGTTTCTACTTATGATACTTATTGGTTTCGGTGGAGATTCTCAGTATAAATTCATGGAGGATGAAGCAATGAGTTTAAGAAGCTTTACATCCTTCTTTCGTCTAACAAGGCTGCCGACGATGCGAAGGCCAAGAAGGGCGAAGTGGAAGAAATTGCCAATAGGCTCTCAGAACTAAATGTTCGTGGCTAGGAATTTCCAAAATTAGGCCCAAACGAATAATGGCCGAAAAGGTTTTACCGTTATCGTTCCGAAGCCATCGTGGTGTTTGGAGAGAAGCTGAAAGACGCTGGAATTTCTTCAGTTTTGAAAGTCGAATTCGAAATCATCAAGGAATTATTTCGAGATTATGGTTTTCATCACCTGTATTTTCAAGATTGAATTGCGAAGTTGTTTCTTTGGGGTTTAGAAACTTGCTTGTAAAATCAATTGATTCACTTTTTACGGAAGTGGAATCGTGCAGTTCAAGAATCGCGGCATCTTGCGGACTGATGTGTTTTGTCATTGTTTCACTCCCTGATTTTATCCATCCGATTGTCGTGTGCAATTGAATTGATTGCTTCGGCCGCTGCCATCAAGTAATGTAAGAGCAAACAAGTTCAGGTCTTCTTTTCTTCCGATCAACTCAATGATGAATTTTCATATCGCAGCAGGCTCAGCGCTTCTCTTTCTATTTATTTCAAGCTCTCTCCTTGCCGACAACTGGCCGCAGTGGCGAGGTGCAATTGGAGATGGCGTCAGCACGGAAAAGAACATTCCCGCTGAATGGGATAAAACAAAAAACGTTGCCTGGAAATTGGATTTGCCTGGAGCTGCCGGTTCGACCCCAGCGATTTGGGAAGACAAGGTTTTTTTAACAAGCATCGACGGTAATGATCTGTTGTTGATGGCCGTTTCGACCTCCGGAAACAAGCTTTGGAGTGCAAAGCTTGGTGAGGGGAACCGGAACGTTCGCACGGACGAAGGAAATACAGCATCTCCTTCCCCAGCTACCGATGGAAAGCATGTTTGGGCAACAATGGCCAATGGGATCATTGCTTGCTTTTTAGTGGACGGTCAAGAGGTTTGGAAATTTGATCTTCAAGAGCGTTACGGCAAATTCAAGATCCAATTCGGGATGACCGCAACGCCAGTTCTTCATGGTGGAAAACTTTATGTTCAGTTGATTCACGGTGAAGGTCGCGCTCAAACTCAAGAGGCGATTGTTGTCTGTCTTGATGCGGTAACAGGCAAAGAAGTTTGGAAAATTGACCGAGTCACTGGTGCGAGTAAAGAGAACGAGCACTCTTATGCTTCGCCAATGATTTATAAAGACGCCACTCATGAATACTTAATCACCCATGGTGGCGATTTTGCGATCGCACATCAGTTGAGCGACGGAAAAGAAATATGGCGGTACTGTCTAAATCCGCAGGGTGAAAAGTATCATCCGACGCTGCGTTTTGTTTCTTCACCTTTGGCGACTCAAGGCATGATTATTGTTCCATCCGCCAAGAACGGGCCAGTGGTTAGTATCAAGCCAAATTCTAAAGGAGACGTTTCTGCGGATTCGGATGCCATGTTATGGAGACACGAGCGTGGAACGCCTGACGTTCCCAGCCCGCTTTATTATGATGGTCTGGTTTATCTTTGTCGCGAAAACGGAAACTTGGTTTGTGTCGACGCCAAATCTGGCGAAAAATTATATGAAGAACGAACTGTTCGAGATCGTCATCGCGCTTCACCGGTCTATGCCGATGGAAAAGTCTATTTGACTGCTCGTAACGGTACCGTCACGGTTGTAAAAGCTGGCAGGGAATTTGAAGTCATTTCAAAAAACGATCTGGGTGAACCAACGACTGCCTCGCCCGCAATCTCCAACGGAACGATTTATATTCGGACATTCAAAGCACTTTACGCGATTCGATAAAAATTTCGATTGAGTAAAACATAGATTGACGCTGTTGATTGCTTCTTAGACCGACGACCAAGCTGGTTTTGGTCAAGGGTTTATGCTGAATTTTTTGTCCGTCTCGGTTTTTTGTCCATAAAAGTGCGTGTCGACCGAATGCACTGTAGCGTCTTCTCCCTTCACTTTGCATCCAAGATTATGTCTCGAGCCATTTTGAAAACTGCATTTGTATTCGTTTTCGCAGCGATAATTATTCCAACATTGCTCATTGGCCAAGAACAAGCCGACAGTAAGACGAAAAATTACTATGGCATTCTCGATGCAAAGTTACGAGTCTTCCGATTCGTTGTCTCGGTTGCGGAAGACAACTCGTCCGCTACCTTGAAAAGTCTGGATGAAGGCCAGCAGGTTTTCAAACTGGAGGATTTTTCAATTGGCGACAAAATGTCGTTTAAATTAAAACGAACGGTTGCTGAGTATTCTGGTTCGTTCAACAAGGACAAGAATCAATTTGTCGGTAAATGGAAGCAAGGCGGCAACGAACTTGATTTGAATTTTTTGCTTGTCGAGAAAACGCCCGATGAAAATACAACCGAGATTTGGGAAGGTGAAATCAACACCGGTGTTCAGAAGCTGAAGCTTCGATTTAAGTTGTTTGATGAAAAATCGAAATACCCTGTCGTGATGGATAGTGTCACTCAGCGCGTTGGAGGTTTCACCGGAACAACGCAAAACGCCGAAGGTAAGATGTTTTTTTCGATTCCTGCATTGCGGGGTAAGCTCACGGCAATATTGTCTGAAGATAAAAAGACATTAAAAGGGACTTGGAATCAGGGGATCGATTTTCCAATCGAACTAAAAAAAGTCTCTGCCGCGGAGGCGCAAAAAAAACTTGAGCCACCAAAGCGACCGCAAACGCCAAAGGCCCCTTTTCCATACGAGTCTGAAGAAGTCGAGATTGAAAACAAATCGGCCAAGCTGACGTTGGCGGCCACGCTGACGATGCCGATCACCGACGAAAAATCACCATGCGTCGTGTTGATTAGTGGATCCGGGGCTCAGGACCGGGACGAGACTCTATTGGACCACAAGCCGTTTCTTGTAATTGCCGACTTCTTGACTCGACGCGGAATTGCGGTTCTTCGTTTTGATGATCGTGGCACTGCAAAATCAACAGGTGATCATTCGACCGCAACCAGCGCCGATTTTGCCACCGACGTCTCAGCGATTGTTGACTTTTTGAAAACTCACAAAAAAATCGCGAGTGATCAAATTGGATTGTGTGGACATAGTGAAGGCGGTTTGATCGCGCCCATGGTTGCCGCCTCGAGAAACGATATCGCGTTTTTGATCATGCTTGCAGGTCCAGGTGTCAACGGCGAGAAAATCTTGCAAAACCAAATCGGTTTGATCCTTGCCGCTAGCGGTGAAAAACCAGAGGCAATCGCAGAAGCAAAATTCGTTCAACGAAAAATGATTGAATTGGTGAAAAAAGCTAAGGATGATGCGGAGATAACCCAGGAGCGAATCGAAATGGTAGTCGATGAATTCTTAAAGAAATATCCTGACAATAAAAATGAACGCGATGCTTTAATCACAAACGTCGGGGCGGGGATTGCACGATTGAAGAGCCCGTGGATGAAGTATTTTTTTTCGTATGAACCGTCGACCAGTTTAATGAAAACCGAATGTCCAGTTTTGGTGTTGAACGGAGCAAAAGATACTCAAGTTGATCCGAAGCTAAACATTCCTGCCATCAAATCAGTTTTTGAATCGGCAAAAAAAACGAATTTTGAGGTCGTCGAATATCCAAACCTAAATCATTTGTTTCAGGTATGCAAAACCGGGGCCCCGGCTGAATACAATCTAATCGAAGAGACGTTTTCTGAAGAAGTTCTGAAAAAGATGGCGCAATGGATCGACGCGAACGCTCGATAGTACGATTTCGTCCTGAGTTTTGTTTCGGATATCTTCGACGCTAAAATAACGCTAGTGGTTCATCAATTTTGAATTGACCGGTAGCTACGCTCGCCAGAGCGTGGAATTCCAAAGTCGGTTCGACTCTCGCAACATTGCAATTCAGGTCTGACGTACTACTGGTCATTTCAGTTCTTATTTGAAAGCGGATTGGTCCATGCCGTTGAAAACGATATTGGGATTTTTGTTGTCGGTTTTTCTCTTCTTTTCTACAAGTCGCGCACAAGTTGATGCCACGAAATATGCGAAACTGGCCGAGCGGCTCTCCGGAATAATATCTCGAGAAATCGAAGAAAAGTCGATTCCTGCTTTTTCGATAGCATTAGTCGTTGATCAACAAATTGTGTTCGAGAAAGGATTTGGCACTGCAAAACCAAATGCTGCCACAAAATCTGATCGAGTTGCCAATGAACATACGGTATACCGTGTTGGTTCCGTCTCGAAGTTGTTCACCGATCTTGCGATGATGCAATTGGTTGATCAAGGAAAAGTCGATCTGGATGAAGACGTTCGCAAATACGCTCCAGAATTCAATCCGAAAAATCCTTACGATAAGAAGATTACGCTTCGCCAATTAATGTCGCACCGCTCTGGATTGGTTCGTGAGTCGCCGGTCGGGCATTACTTTGATCCCGATGAACCGAGTGTCAAAGCGACCGTCGAAAGTTTGAATGGTACGACACTGGTTTATGAGCCAGAATCAAAAACTAAATATTCAAACGCTGGCATCACGGTTGTTGGTCGGGTTCTGGAGAACGTGACCGAAAAGCCGTTCGAAACGGTCATTAAGGAGTCGATACTTGAACCCACTGGGATGAATGAAAGCAGTTTCAATTTTGATGATCGCGTGAAATCAAAATTGGCGGTCGGTCAGATGTGGACTTACGATGGTCGAACATTTGAAGCACCTAATTTCAAACTGGGGATCGCGCCAGCAGGAAATCTTTACTCCAGCGTCCATGACTTGAGCAAATTCATGATGGCGATTTTTAACGGCGGGGTAGGGGAGAAGGCTAGGATTATTTCGGAAAAACGATTTGCCGAAATGGTTGAGCCGCAATTTTCAAAACAAAAGAACGCATTTGGAATTGGATTCGCGCTTTCTGATTTCGAAGGCAACCTTGCGATCGGTCATGGCGGTGCAGTGTATGGTTATTCAACACATTGGTTGGCTCTACCCAGTAAAAAAATAGGGGTGATAGCGGCGTCTTCCAAAGACATCACCAACGGCGTCGTTTCTCGAATCAGTAAATACGCGTTGAACGAGTTGATCGCGATAAGCGGAGGGATGGATTCGCCAGGCTACAAGGTTAGTGGTGCGGTAGACGATATTCGCGCGAGGACTTTGGTCGGGGCATATCAATCGGATCAAGGTAAACGCATCGAGTTCTTCAAGCGAAATGAAAAGCTTGTTGTCGATTTGGGTGAATACATTCGAGACGTTCGTTCGGAAAAATCATCAATGATCTGCGACGATGAGTTTGGATTTGGCCCGACGATTGAATTGGCAGGCGATCAAAAACTCAAAATAGGAAACTCCACTTATTCACGAATTGAAAATGATAAACCTGAGAAACCTCCAGCCAAATTGCAGCGGTTATTTGGCGAATACGGTTGGGATCACAACGCACTGTTTGTTTACGAAAAACATGGCCAATTGTGGTGTACGATTGAGTGGTTCTTTCAGTATCCGTTGACTGAAATTTCCGATAATGTTTTTCAATTCCCTGACTATGGTCTTTATCATGGCGAGCAATTGATCTTTGCCGATAATGATGGGTCGGCAAGTCAGGTCGAGGCAGCCAAAGTTGTATTTAAACGCCGAGAAGTCGGAACAAAAAACGGCGAAACGTTTAAAATCGTTCCAGTGACGCCTGTCGACGAACTGCGCCCAATTGCTAAAGCAGGTTTGCCACCGAAAGAGTCACGCGATCTTCGGAAGCCCGAATTGGTTGAGCTTGTTAAGCTCGATGACTCAATCAAACTCGATGTTCGTTATGCGTCGGATAACAACTTCATGAACGCGACCTTTTATTCTCGGGAAGCCGCATTCATGCAAAAATCGGCGGCCGAGGCATTGGTTCGGGCGCACCGCAAGCTAAAAAAAGCAGGGTATGGTCTGCTAATTCACGATGCATATCGCCCTTGGTTTGTGACCAAAATGTTTTGGGACGCAACGCCAGCTGATATGAAAATCTTTGTGGCAAACCCTAAAAGTGGTTCCCGACACAACCGCGGTTGTGCGGTCGATCTTACGCTTTACGATTTGAAAACCGGTCAACCGCTATGGATGGGTGCCGGTTACGACGAATTCTCAACACGCTCATTTCCAAACTACCCAGTTGATTCTTCTTGGGCTCGCTGGCATCGCGAACTGCTACGCCGAACGATGGAATCCGAGGGCTTTACCATTTACCAATTCGAATGGTGGCACTTCGATTACAAAGATTGGAAATCTTATCCGATTATGAATGACGAGTTTTCAAAGTAGATAATGGTCATCTCTGATTCTTCGGCATTGAATTGCTATGTTGCAACGACACGATGAAAGTGCAATTTGACTTCGCGGTTGACGACGCGGCGTAGCCCTTCGACCAAACATTTGGGTTCATTGTCAGCTTGGCCAATGCGAATGATTTTTTTCAGTGGCGTTCCTGGCAGGACGCTGAATGTCGACTGATTGATAATCTGGTTTCCAGCATCCAGTTCTGGAATGATAAAGTGACAGGTACATCCAAAGGTCAACATGTTGACCGAGTATGCGTCGTGGTAGGGTTTGAGCCCGGGAAAGCTGGGAAGCAAACCGTGGTGCAAATTGATGATTCTTCCGCCCGCATACTTCCAACAACTTTCTGCAGGTAGGACCCGCATATATCTCGCCAACGCTACGTAATCGACTTTGTATTGATCGAAAAGCTCGACCATCTTCTCGTCGTCTGCAGTTCCATTTTCATCACCGATGTTGTGCCAATTGATATTGTTTTGAACGGCGATCTCTTTGCAGGTATCGCGGTTTCCGATCATGACCGCAGGGTTTGCATTCAATTCTCCACTTTTGATCGCGTGCAAAATGGCGAGCGGAGTTTCTAAGCGGTGAGTCACGCAGATGGCAATGTTCGGTTTGTCAGCTCGCTCGTCGGGTGACCAAACTCGGATGGAGAGTTCTTTGTTTGCCGCAATTTGCGTCATCACGCCGCGCAGCTTTTCGATAGCTTCGTCGTTGGATTGGATATCCCAATCCATTCGCAGCATCATCGCAAAGATCGCTTCCTCGCGGTGATCGAACATCTGAATCTCAGAAATGTTCGCCCCAATTTCGGTGACATGGTGAACGATCGGGTCGGCCAGGCCTTTGTGGTCAGGACCAACTGCAGTGATAATAATTTCCATGGAACTCTTGCCGTAATGAATCGTATCTCAGTATCGGCAGTAAAACATCTCCGCTGGAAGGGGAGCCGATAATTCGAATTGTCCGGGCAAAATGATCAGGATCCGGTTCGTGTTACGCTCCGACTCGCTTCATTACTGTTTCCAGCGTTTGTCGCAGAACACTGCCGCTACGTTTAAGTCCCTGTTCTTCTTTGGGCCAAAGTGCGATTTCGTGACGAGCAATCACGCCGCCGGTTCCAACCACTGTCGGTACCGAAAGTGCAACGTCGCGAATGCCGTAACACTTTCCGTCTTGCACAGATGAGACAGGAAGGATTTGATTTGAGTTGAGTGCCACGGCGTGAATCACATCGCGGATTGCAATTCCGACTGCGAATCCTGCGCCACCTTTCTTTTTGATAACTTCTGCTCCCGACCCTTTCGTACGAGTGAAAAGTTCAGTCGCTTTGTTTGCATTCCAGCCTGGGAACTTATCAAGCGGCAGTCCGTTGACTGTTGCACTCGACCAGATCGGGACCATGCTTTCGCCATGTTCACCCAAGATAATCGCGGACGTTTGAGTTGGTTGAATTCCAAGGTCTTGAGCGATGAGGCTTTGGAAGCGGATGGTGTCCAGTTGCGTGCCCAATCCAATGACTTGATTGGATGGAAGTCCCAATCGCTGTGCGGCAAGATAAGTCAGAATGTCGACTGGGTTAGAAACAACGAGCACAACAGCTGAGCTTTTGGGACCAGCTGCTTTGACGTCATTTAAGATCGACATGAACAAATCGGTGTTTCGATTGATCAGGTCAAGTCTGCTTTCATCTGGTTGACGGCGAAGTCCAGCGGTGATGCAAATTACATCGCTATCTGGAATGTGCTCATATCCGCCTGATGAAATGACTTGGTCCGCAATACTTGGTCCGCCGTGAAGCATATCGAGGGCTTGGCCGCCCGCAAGATCAGCATTCACATCAAGTAGCGCGATTTCTCGAACGATTCCGCCACATTGTATTGCGAACCCCGCACATGAACCGACTAACCCGCCTCCGCCGATAATGCTAACTTTCATTTTACTTGCCTATGTCGTGGTTTGAGTTTTTGATTTGTTCGCGATCAAACTTTGCTTTTGACGCGTTGTATAAGTTGGTCGCAATCCGGACGAAGCGGATGCCTAACTGTTGGCCTGCAGTCGTTGCATCACTTGGTCAGTGATTGCTTTGACGAGTGCTTCCTGGTCAATGTTTGACGCAGCAGAAGCTGCCGTCGGTGCGTCTGGTGTTTTTGACATCGCTGGTGGAGCATCAAATGCGGTTCGGGAAACGCCAGTATCGTTCCAGCTTTCACGGAAGACGTCGTTCGCACAGATATCGCAATCTTCATACTCTTTGGTATTGCGAGGGTCTTTCCATCCCCAAGCTTCTTTAAGGTCCAGCAACTCCTGAGATTTTTGCTGGTTCAGGTATTCGACATTTCCAAGTTGCTTGGAAAGCATCAAGATTCGGCAATAGGAATCTAGGATTTCGGTCCACCAGTAGGCCCGCTCGACGTTTTCACCGTAGCTTACCGTGCCATGGTTCGCGAGAATGATGACGTTGGTTTTTTCAACGAATGGTAATACGGTTTCGGCGAATTCTTTACCGCCGGGTGTTTCGTATTTGGTGATAGGCGTCTCGCCAAGGAAGACTTCAACCTCGGGAAGAACGCATTGTGGAATGGGTTCGCGAGCAACGGCAAATGCGGTTGCGTGCGGCGGGTGACAGTGAACGACGCTTTTGACATCCGGCCGTTTCTTCATGATTTCAAGATGAAGCAGTGCCTCGCTCGAGCGTTTCTTTCGACCCGAGAGTTGTTTACCCGTCATATCGATCGTGCAGATGTCATCGACTTTCAGGAATCCTTTGCAAGTCATTGTCGGTGTGCAGAGGACTTCGTTTTCGCCGATACGGACGGTGATGTTACCATCGTTCGCTGCGGCATATCCGCGATCGTAAATCCGCTTGCCGATGTCGCAGATATCCTGCTTCAATTTAAAGACGTTTTCCATGGTTTTTTCCGTGGTTGAATTTCTTTTGGATTTGATTCGTTATTTTGTTTTGATTTGTTTAAGTGCTGTTTTATCCAGCGACACTTCATCGAGAATTGCTGACACATAACAATCGACCGCTTTCACTTCGGGGCGAAACGGTTGTGAAGCTTCAGGCCCTTCGGCGATGGAAATGGTAGATCCCTCTCCGGTTCCCATTTCATCCCATGAAACCAGCGAGTCCGAATCAGATTGGCTTTTCCCCGTCAAGTTGGCCAGGGTTTGTGGAATCACTAAACGCAAGCTTGCTCCGTCAAATGACGGATGGCAGCGATTCAAAGTGACTTTTCCGACAACCTTGGCAATTCTCATTTTGTTTTCACTAATCCCTTGAACGGTTACTTCAAGAAGCTCTCAATCAGCTTGAATTGATCACTCCGACTTTGATTGGATTCAAGAATCAATACATTCGCGTTGAGCGTTGCTTTGATTTCCGAAACTTCACGTTCCGTTCGTGCAAATGCTGCTCTCAATTGTTGCTCCCGATTAAGCAAGGCGCCGGCTACGAATGGGTGTGCCGCGATGCAAATCGCTTTTTCAGGTTTTGCGTCTTCATGTCTTTCCGAAGCAGTATTTCGATCGAGGCAAAGTTGATCGACCAAATTGGCTGCGACTTGTTCATAGTTGTCACCGCAACAAACCGAAACGGAACCGATTGGCTTTAACCATTCCGTTGCAACGAAATGATCGGTCAGTCGAGCAACGCAAAGCTGACGATTTTTGTTTCGATCTTGCTTCTTCGCGTTAAAAATCAACTCGATTTTTAGCTGACGAAGTTCATCTTTTACTGCTGGAGTGACAATTGCTGATGACTGCACTCGCACTTGTTTTGTATCGGAAAGTTTGCCTCGCAAGCTTTCAAGGGTAACCACTTTGTCCGTTAAGCAAACTGAATGATTACCGTTCGTTTCGTCTGTACTCGTGTGTCGTATCGGCTTGCTGCTGACCGGATTTTCAAACGAAAGATCCGATTTCAAACGAAGCAATACTTCGCGAACAATCGTTTCAACGATTTTGGGATCGTGTTGTTGGATTGTTGCGCTCACAATTCGTAAAGTTTTTTTGGTTGTGTAAGTTATTCGTCTTTGATCCCGATGATTGACCAGCGTACTGGCGTTGCATCGGCATCCAAAATCGCACGGGCATTTCTGCCGTCGCTTGTGATGATGACCACCTCACCAACCCCTGCGCCAAATCCATCAATCGCAATCAAAGGGTCGCCTTCAGGCGATCCGTTTTTCATTTGCGGCTGAACGATCAAAAGTTTCTGCCCGCTCATGCTTGGGTGTTTGACGGTCGCGGTTGCACGACCAATCACGGTGGCTTTTAACATTTTGTTTCATTGGGTGAGTGATCTAAAAGCGGTCCTGACCTGTTTTCGTTAGTCTTTTGGTTTGCCAATAATGCACAAGTCCTCGATGATCGAGCAGCGGCGTTCGCGAGTGAAAGTTAATGGAGTCGTGACGCCTTCGCCAGTTGGGCCTGCAATGCTAAACGACAAGTAACCTTCGCCTCCGAGACCAAGTCCGGCCATTGATGGTCCGTTCTTGACAAACAAAGTTGTATCGAGAATCTTGCCCATTCGAGTCATGCTTCGAACATCGTGCGAATGGATGATGCTGGTGTGTCGGAAGCCATGTTCGTATTCGCGGGCTTTTTCGATTGCTTCGTCGACATTTTTGCACCGGACGAATGGCAGGAATGGCATCATTTGTTCGACAGGAACAAAGGGGTTGAATTCGTCGGTTTCGCCAAAGACCAATTCAGGCGAACCTGTGAATGATTTGCCGGCCGCTTGCGCGAGTTTCGATGCGTCTTGGCCCAGAAATTCTTTTGCGGCAGCGTCGTGATTGTCGTCGCCAACTTTTACGATCGCTTGGCTGGTTAAGCGATCGACTTCCGTAGAGTTCAATCGAAGGGCACCGGCACGTTCCATCGCATTCATCATTTGATCGAAAACCGATTCAACAACAAAAACTTCTTTCTCTGCAATGCATAACAAGTTATTGTCAAATGCCGCGCCGGCGATAATGGATTGGGCCGCTCGGTCGAGGTCGGCTGTCGCGTCCACAACAACGGGAGGATTCCCCGGGCCAGCAACGATTGCTCGTTTGCCAGATCGAAGTGCAGCCCGGCCCACTGCTGGTCCGCCCGTTACGCAAATTAAACGGACGTCACGATGTTTAAAAATGATGTCAGCGGTTTCAAGTGTTGGCTCGGCAATAACGCAAATCAAATTATCGATACCAATGTCATTGTAGATGGCTTCGTTGAATCGTCTAACGCCTTCGGCGGCAACCTTTTTGCCACTCGGATGTGGATTGACAACAACGGTGTTTCCGGCCGCGATCATGCTGACTGAGTTGCCTGTGATCGTTGGGAGTGAGTGAGTGACGGGTGTAATTGCACCAATCACACCGAACGGTGCATGTTCAATCACGGCAAGTCCGCGATCACCGCTATAGACCTGGCTGGACATGAATTCGGTTCCGGGCGATCGTGCCCCCAATGTCTTGAGCTTTTCAATCTTGTGCTCGAGGCGCCCAATCTTGGTCTCTTCCATCTCCATGGTGCCAAGTTCAACACATTGATCGATTGAGATGCGTCGAATGTGATCGATAATTCGCTTTCGGGTTTCTATCCCGTGCGTTGAAAGTTGCTCAAACGCTTCGTGCGCGGCAGCGACGGCTTCATTGGCGTCGTGAAAAACGCCATGCTTGCCAGCATGCGATTTGGGAGCAGCGTGTGCACCCTTGTTGACCTCAGCCAACACTTGAGTCACGACGTTTCGGATAAGTGCTTCGTTGATTTGATTCATGATTCTTGCTTATTTTGTTTTCGGACGGATTAAGTTTGCGGCGAATTTCTTCGCTTGGATCTAATCCTCGCGGTTGTAAACACTTTTTTCTTCAACGGTTACGGTGTCGACGATCCCGACGATGATCGTATCAATCGGCATGTTTTTTGTTTCGGGAGTTAGTCGTGCGCTGGAGCCTTGTGTGATCAGAACAAAATCACCAACGCCTGAGCCTAGGGTATCGACAGCAACAAACGTGCGACCGGTGGTCTCAAGCTTTTTGCGTGAGCCAGATGCAAGTCGAAAAGGTTCGACGATCATTAACTTGTGCCCAACCATCGATTCGACCTTTTGAGTCGAGACCATTGAACCGGTGACTTTTGCAATGAACATGATTAACCTTCCAAAAGTTCCTTTGTCTGCCTTGCGACGACCAGTTCTTCATTCGTAGGAACGACCCAAATCGACACTCGCGACGAATCGGAATGCACCGAAAATTCTTCACCTCGTACTGAGTTCTTTTCGTTGTCCAAATCGATTCCCAATTCGCTTAGTCCCGCACATGCATCACGGCGAATGCCTTGCCCGTTTTGCCCGATGCCACCGGTAAAAACCAATGCGTCCAATCCACCAAGTTCGATCAACAACGATCCGATGTATCTCCGTATGTCCGCAACAAAAACATCCAGAGCAAGTTGTGCTCGTTTGTTTCCGTTGGCTGCAGCTTCTTCTAGATCTCGACAATCACCACTGACGCCACTAAGTCCCAAAAGTCCACTCTTGCTCGAAAGCTCATCAATGACTTCCGTTAGCGTTTTGCCAGTTCTTTCCATTAGCATGGGTATGGCAAACGCATCGAAGTCACCGCATCGATTATTGTGAAGGAGACCGGTTTGCGGACTCATTCCCATTGATGTCATCACGCTTTCTCGTCCGCGAATCGCACAGAGACTGCTGGATCCGCCGAGGTGGCATGAAATCACTCGTGCATCTTCTCGACCTAAAAGCTCTGCCATTCGATTTGCGATATAACGATGACTTGCACCGTGAAACCCCCATCGTTTGACATGGAAATCTTCCGCCCATTCGAAGGGGATGCCGTAATATTTGACCGCATCTCGATTCGTTTGGTGGAAACCCGTTTCGTACGCCGCAACCAGTGGGATCTCCGGAAGCTTTTCCGAAAGGGTCCGCATCGCATTGATGTACGGAGGATTGTGAGCTGGTGCGATTTCGTTCATCTCCGTCATTGCTTCGAGAACGTTTTCGTCAACTCTGTGGACACCGCTAATTCGGCCACCATGTACCGCTTTGAAACCAATCGCGCTGACTTCCGAAGCGTCTTGAAGGCACCCCTGTTCTGGATCTGTCAGTTGCGTCAAACATTGCTTGACCGCGACGGCATGATCAGGAACGGGCGTTTCCATTTCACTTCGATGTTCACCGATCTCGACAAAACAAGGACTGAGATCTTCTCCAATTCGCTCGACGCCTCCGCGCGCAAGCTGTGCTTCGTTTGTCATATCGAACAAGCGATACTTAAAGCTGGTTGAACCAAGATTGGCAACGAGTACTTTCACGATTGAAAATCCTTTTCTTTCACGGGGTGGTCATTGGCTTGAGTGCGATCGTTATTCGAACTCAAGCCAATCAACTAGAAGCTTTCCATCAGGCCTTCGGCTGGACGTGGGATAATGTGGCTGCCGATCAGTTCGCCGACTTGCGTGGCTGCATTGGCACCGGCTTCAACAGCGGCACGAACACTTCCAACGTCACCCGATACCACGGTGGTGACTAGTCCGCCGCCGATGTCGACTCGTTTTTCAATTTTGACGTTGGCTGCTTTGGCCATTGCGTCGGTTGCTTCAACTAGGCCAACCAGGCCTTTGGTTTCGATAAGTCCGATAGCAGATTGCATTTTGCTTTCCTTGATTTGTTTTAATTAACGTTTATTGGCAATGATGTTTTGCTGAATGTTGACGCGATACATCAGAGATCTGATGCTTGGCTTGGATTCGTTACTTTGCTGCTCGCGAAGTTCCGAATTTGAGCTTAGGCAAAATAGTTGGTAGGTCTTCGTGAGGTCGTGGAAGGACTTGAACGCTCACGACTTCGCCAACGCGGCTTGCAGCAGCAGCGCCAGCATCGGTCGCAGCTTTTACCGCTGCAACATCACCGGTGACAAACGCAGCAACAAGTGCGCTGCCAACTTTGTCCCAACCAAGGAATTGCACGTCTGCAGCTTTAAGCATCGCATCCGAGGCTTCAATCAAGGCGATGAAGCCTTTGGTTTCGATCATGCCCAGCGACTGTAAGGCTTTGGCCATTTGATAGGTCTCCGAAAAAAGTGAAAGTTGTTCTAAATCGTCAGAAAAATTGTCTTCGTTATTTTTTGCAGCCACATGAGCAGTCCTGTTTGACCAGTTCGACTTTGGATGCCAGATCAAGAGCACAGGCGTTGCCTTCATCTGTATCAATGTGGACTTCGAGTTTGCTGGTGTCGTCGGCTCGAACGAGTACGTCCTCGAAAACGACTGAGCATTCAGGTGACTTGATCTTCAGTTTCATGAAGTCGCCTTTTTTCACACCAAAGTAACCAGCATGATCTTGGTTCATGTGCACATGCCGAGCGGCGCGGATCACACCCTGTTTCAATTCGACCGCGCCATGAGGGCCGACCAAAAGGCAGCCCGGAGTTCCCTCGATATCACCGCTATGCCGAATCGGTGCGTCGATGCCCAAAGAGATTGCGTCCGTGTAGGCCAATTCGACTTGAGAGAAATTTCTAGTAGGCCCCAGAACTCTTACCGTGGGAAGCATGCGTTTGCGTGGACCAACGACCATGACCGTTTCCGCAGCAGCGAAAAAACCGTCTTGATACAAATCCTTTTCAGGAGTTAGCGTCTTGCCCGGGCCAAATAGTTGCTCGACATGCTCATCGGTCAGATGGATGTGTCGTGCAGAAATGCTGACTCGCAGTTCGGGTTTGGTCGATGAGGACTCAGATGTATTGTCTTGTTGATAGACAAGTTGTCGCACGATTTTCTCAATCGTGTTTCGGTCGATTGTAGTCGAATTCATTGTGTCGAGTTCTTGTCGAGGTTGTTTCGATTAGTTTGTGTTTTGAGTACAAATGAGTGGACGCTCAAAAAAGATGTTTGTGCACTTTTTTTACACGCCTGATACAATCAATTTGACGCCTGCATCGGTTATTCGGTTTTTCCACTCGTCATCGATTCCAGAATCTACGACAAGCTTTTGTACTGAGCTTAGCTCACACAATCGTGCAAGCGACTTTTTTCCGAACTTTGTACTGTCTGCGATCACGATGACCTCGTCTGCAGCCGCCATCATCGCCTTCTCGGTTTCGACCAACAGGAAATTACTGTTGTAGAAACCATCATCGTGGATTCCGGCCACACTTAAAAATGCCAGCCGGCAATTGAGTTCACCCAACATTTGATTTGCGTAAGGGCCAATCGTTGTTCCTGTTCGCAAATGAACGTTTCCGCCAAGCATCACCAAGTCAGCATCGTGATTCGCGATGAAAAGATTCGAAACGGGCAACGAGTTTGTGACGACCTGAAGTGGCCGTCCCGACAGTTGCTGCGCTAATTCAAATGTTGTGCTTCCGCCGTCAAGCAATATTGTGTCACCGTCGTCGACAAGGTCCGCCGCTAAGGCTGCGATTTCTCGCTTTTTGTCGATGTTCTGTGATTGATTTCGTTCAAAATGTGCAAGTTTGGGTTCGGATCCAGTGTAAAAAACACCACCATGAGTCCGTTTGATCTCGCCTAAATTCTCAAAATGCTCCAAATCACGGCGAATCGTGGATTCCGATCCGTCAACCACTCGAACTAACTCTTGCGTTGACGCAAAGCCTTTAGTCCGCACGATTTCAAGCAAATGAGAACGTCGATTGTCAGTCATCTATTTTCCCTAGATTGCCTGAATGGTCGAATGATGAAAGTATGCACCGAAAGACGATTGTTTTCAATCGCTTTGTGAAAGAAATGTTTCATATAATTGAAAATTTATCACCATTGCACTGCTTGGCAAGGACAGGGTGTGCATCGGTCGCGTGATGGGATTGAAAGTGAGCAATCAACCGAAGTATCGGAGTGGTCTTGATGTCGCGGGGTTGCAAAAAAGATAGCAGCGGTTTTCAGCGCGATGTAACCAACGCTGTCCCATCGAGGTTCGGGGAGTATTGGTGTTTCGAAAAAGCAACCTGATGTGGAAAGGCAACATGGAATTTTCATAATGGGATGCTGCCAAGGCGAAAAAACCCGCGATATTCGATGTTTCCGTTGCTGAAAACGAAATTGGCATTGTGGTTGCTATTCCATTGCCTTCGTCATCTGAAAAGTTCTTCGAAGGTTGAATCTAATGCTGTTGATTTCCTATTGCGTTTTTACTTTTTTAGTCGTCAGTGGAATGTGGATCTATCACCGACAATCAGCATCGGTTGGGGAAAAATAAAAGAGAATCACAGCCGTTGGTCCGACCACCTCCCGCAGGAGCTGTAACGCTGATCACGGCGGTCAGTATTAGGAAGTCACTGCGGTGCTTGTGATACAAATTGCTGCGACATCAATTTTCGTTGGGGTGCGTTCGTCACATGCCCAATTCCGATTTTGATAATCTTCGATACGTCATTTTTCAACTTCTTGAATGCCATCACATTGGTGGTTCCATTTTGTTGACGACGAAAACCGGTGGATTGCACCCTTGGCTCCAGTGAGTCACTGCGTTGCAGTGGTGGATGGATGTAGGCATCCGCTTGGATATGGGCGATGCAGGCCGATGTGTTTCTCATGCAATCTTTGATCGCGATTTTTAAGTGACATTTACCACGGTATCTCTCGGGGCGGGAAGCTCAGAACAAAGCTTACGATGTCCTTTGGCGTGTGAGGTGCCGTAGATATTGCCTTTGATTTCAGCGGAAATAATGGTGGTTAATTCAGAAGCGTAATTCCATGGTCGACCTCTCCCATTTCTTCTTGAAGTCATCCATGTCGGTCTCGCCTAGCACTTTTTTCAAAGTCTCAAAACCGGTTGGATCAGATTTTGAATTTCGGACAAACTCGTGATAGAACGTTCGCAATTTCCCCTTTTGTTGGAGAAAATAACACAGGTACCGGGCCTGCGAATAATTCGTACCGGGGTCTTGTTGATAGAACTGGTAGGTCGATGTGGAGCAAAGTTCTTTAAAGGAGGGGACTTTGTTGTCTTTGATATGGATTTGCAAGCCACGCAATCGCCAATTGGTTAAACCTACAATCTTCTTGTTTTCTTCCTTGCTTTGTTCGTAGAGTGACGCAAGTCCTTCGTTAAACCAAGACGGACAATTTGGGAAGTTCGATTCGATAAATGGATGAACGATCTCATGAACTAGGGTTCCGCCTCCCGTTGAGATGTTCATGATGAGTGCTTTTTTGGTCGACGAGTAAAAACCGTAAGGCGTTGAGGGCGTGATATCAAAAATTTCTTTGCAATGTTTCTCGTAGCTTCGTTTGTTTTTGAACAACCAAATGTCAATGATTTGATTCGGGTTCTTTTTGAAGAAGTCCTTTTTTAATAAATCGACGGCCCATTTAACTGTGTAGAGGGAGCGACTTCGTACGCGTTCAAGAGACTCATCGCCGATCACAATGAACGGTTTTTGCAAAACGATGTGAAAATCATTGGAGGGGATTTTTTTCCGCAGTTCGCCGACGTGTTTTTGGTAATCTGCGGTCGTGAACTCATTTACGTTTGACGCGACATCCGTAGGGACGATGGCATTGGCCTTATGTGACGTCGCAATGTAGAGGGGTCTCGCCAGGTTTTCCGAGCTGAGGTTTTCCGAGCTGAGTTTTGAGTGGTTGATATTAGTTTGGGCAAACAGTTTTTCACCAAACACGATTTGAAATAGAAGAACAATCAAAAGGCACAATGGGTCAAAGCGGCGTTGAGCTGAAAACATGTTTTTCTGCATCGATTCCTCAGCGATTCTGTGGCGTTCGGTAAAAATTTCGAAGCGACTCTGTCGTGAATGTTATGCCGTTTTACCATTCCGGGAAATGTTGATCACGCTTTTGGTGCTCTCATTTTGTAAGCAATTTGTAACACTGTTTGAATTCGGTCTCGTGTCCTTTGGTGGACCGTGTTCGTATTTGCATCGGAAATAGCCAGATTAATTAACGACTTATCTCAAACGATCGACTTTCGAAATGACTCGAAATCGCGTAAATTCAAGTGTTTAACGCGATTCTCCATTGCTTGATCGATGTGATCAAGATTTTCATATTTGGTGAATTCAAGAAGAATTTGCCCTTCAAAGACAAGAGTTTATGAGTATCGATCAATATCAACTATGCCCATGCGGTAGCAACAAAAAGGTGAAGTTTTGTTGCGCGCGGGACGTGTTGCCGGAAATCAATAAGGTCCTGACAGCACTTCAGGGTGACCAACGCGTCGCTGCATTGGATCACGTCAACAACGCAATCGAAAAGAAGGGTGACAAAGATTGCTTGCTGAATATCAAAACGAATATTCTGCTGCAGCTTGGCGAGGAAGAAAAAGCACGGGAGACTTCAAAGCAAGTTCTGAAAAAGAACCCGGACAATCCGATTGCCCTTGCGAACCACGGATTGCTCGACGCTGCGGCGGGGGAGCTCGACAACGCCGTTGACAAACTGCAGCAATGTCTCGATTTAATTGGCGACAATATTCCTTATTCGGTCATTGAGGCAATCCGAATTGTCGGCATTTCGCTTTTGCAGTCCGGCCGTGTGATTGCGGCTCGAAACCATTTACAGCTGTACCAAGGCTACAGTCAGGAAGAAGACGAAAAGATTTCTCGTCTGATTATGCAAACCTATACCAGTCCGAAAATTCCTTTGTTGATGAAGGTAGAAAATCCGACATCAACTCCGCCGGAGGATGCACCCTGGAAGAATGATTGTCAAACGGCTCTGGAATTGGGAAGCCGCGGCCGTTGGTTGAGTGCGGTTGAGCTGCTGCAAGAAGTGGATGAAAAATATCCTAACGAGCCGGTGATTCGTCGAAATATTGCGGTCTTTCAAAACTGCCTTGGCACCGCGGAAGATATGGCTGAATCTTGGAGTGACTACGCTCATACGCCTGGCGTTGAGTTTGAAGATGCGGTTGAGGCAGAAGCCTTTGCGCAGTTGATCGACCCGGAATTGGAATCAGAATTGCTTGATGTTGTCGCTGCAACTTTTGAAATTACTGATCAGGAAAAGTTGAATGAGATATTGGTGTCAGATAAGCGGTGTGAAAGCATTCCCGTTGACGAAGAGAGATTTCCCGGCGATCAACCCAAGCCGCGAAGTGCTTATCTCGTGTTTGATAAAGTCAGCCCTGAATCGGTGGAAAATCTAACCCGAGAAGACGTTCCCAATGTTTGTGTTTCGTTTTATGTTTTCGGGAAGCAAACCGATGCTGAGGCTCGCATCCTGGTCATGACGACCAAGAACGACCAATATGACGACAAGATCACAAAGCTGAAGGAGGTCGTCGGTGATTGCATCAGCGATGAAAAAGAATCGAAAGTCATTTCTCAGGTCACCAAGCTTTCAGATGCGTTAACTTGGGATTGGCGTTTCCCGGAAGGTACATCGCAAGAAACTCAGAACCAATTGCTCAAAGAGCAACGCCGGGAAATCATGTTGGAAGTTTGGCCAAAACTGCCTCAAGCTTCGCTGGGTGACAAAGCACCGATTGACGTCATCGGTCAGGAAAAATATCGAATTGCGTTAGCAGCGTCGGTGTTATTGCTTGAGCTTTCGACCGATCATCAGGTTGCAATTGAAGTCGATTTGGATGAGGTCAGGCAAAAGCTCGAGGTTCCGGTCCGGAAGACGTTCAAGCATGAGGAAATCGAAGACTATCGGCATTTGTCGATCGTCCGGATGTCGCAGCTTGAACTCGCCGGTGTTCCGGATGATGAACTGGTGGCGTTATTTCAACGGGCAGCAATGACTGCTGCCTGGAGTGCATTGACCGGCATTTGTCACGAGCTGTTGAATCGAGATTCACTTGAAGAGAAAATCGATAAATCGAGCGTTTATCTGATGCTTTCGCGAATGCAAACCAAGCTCGATGATGCAATTGGCTACATTCAAAAAGCCCGAAGTTATTGCATTGGCAAGAAGCAATCACCTGCAAGAACCTTAATTGCAGAATTAGAAACGCGGATTGAAAGAAGCGATTTTGATCGAGTGCCAGATTTGATTCGGGAGATCGAAACAAAATACATAAGTGAACCGGGGATTTCCAGTGAACTGATGCGAGTGCTAGTCCGATTCGGAATTGTTGACCCTCAGGGGAACCCTCGTTCACAAGCGGGTGCTCCGGCCGCGATGAATGAACAAGCCGGGCCAAGCGAATCGCAGTACGCCTGGGCGCCGGATGGGGGAATGGGCGGAGCGGGTGTTGCTGCTGAACCTGAAACCAAGGCCGAGGCAAAGCAAGAGAAAAAACTCTGGATTCCAGGAATGGACTAATGGGGCATTGTGCTCAGAATAGATTCAAACAAAAAAGGCGAGCCAGTGGCTCGCCTTTTTCTCTTTGAGTTCATGTCATCGACTTGTATGACTTCATACAATGCAAGCCGGTTGGTCGAGCTCCCGTAACCACGGATGCTTCTACCACGGATGCTTCTACCACGGCGCTCGCGAGTAATATACTCCGAATTGATCGGTGCTCCACGGTTGGCTTGGGGTCGGCTGGTACATGCCTGGGTGTGCTCCACCAGCAGTGCCCGGGTATGGACGTCCATATTGGTGGTAGATCGGCATGCTTCGCGTATTGCCTACGCCCCAGCTATAAGAGCTTTGGAAACTGGCTGTTGGCGGAACGACCAATGCAAGCGGTTGCCCGTATTGGGGATGGTAATAGCCCTGGTGCCAAGAGTGTTGTTGAGCTTGCGCTTGATTCCAGCGATGGGTTCTTGTTGCGGTAATTCCGCCGCGACTGTGGGCATAAACGGGATGCGGATGCCCAACGCTGCTCAGCATTTTTTTGGCGCGGATAGGGAACGCCTGGAATTTCCCGTATTTTCCGCAATTAATTCCATCGCTACAATCTTGGGCGGCAACGTCGGCAGTAAATACCGCTGCTCCCGCAATCACGATTGAAGCGAAAAAGAAGCTTTTCGTTTTCATCAATTTTCCTTCAGTAAAATCGGATCGGTGAATGAGCAACGGCGAAACCTGATTCGCTTATTCACATGGATGGGGTGACTGGGGCGGACTGCCGTAAAATCCTAACAGGCAGTCGTCGGGCTGCCTTTGAGGGTTTGCACGAAGTTCAAGTTGCCCACGACAACAGGTTGTTCTAACGACACGTTGCACCGGAAACGTTTCTCAGTTTTAGACCAAAGCTTGGGAGAGAGAAAGGCATTGGCGACAGACGGTTTGATCCGTATGTGTACCTAACAGACGTTTTGGTATAGGACGTGCCATTTGCACGATCAGTGCAAGGATCGACATAAAAGTTGTCACGTGTACCGTGCGGTGTGTAGTAAACGCGGTTGTGACGATACATGTATTCGTGCGGTAGAAGTGGCTGATAAGTGTAGTGACTTCGGCCGACATTTGTAGGCACGGGATACGGCGCCGGGTACATCGACGCAGCCGTTCCGTCCATCGATGGTTGCAAGTAATAGTTATAAAAAACATCGGGGCGACTGTTCATTGGCAGGGGCGTGTTGCTTGCCGCGGAAAGTGGTGTCTGCGTGCCTGAAGCAGCCTTTGGTGCCGAGGTGATGGACGCGGCAGACTCCGGCTGGGCAATCGGATTTGGTGGCGTCGCGGGTTTCTCTTGAGCAGAGCTTGACTGCCAGCACGATAACGCGATGATGGCCACCAACGAGAGTTGTTTTAGGGTCTTTTTCATCGTTCTCTCCTGAACTTTAACGGTGGCAGATTTCGCTGCACCAAGTGAATTTGCAGAATGGCTGTTTGACCTGATCCGTCAGGCGAAAACATTGCTGGCAAACGCGTGTGGAAATTGCCAGCCGAAACTTCAAAATCTTGTGAAAGTATCTACTTCTTCGGCGATGCCGAGAATGGTTCTGAGGGAATCATCTGATTCGATCGGCGAATTCCGATGCAGGTGTTTTACAATCGTTAAAACCGACTGTGCCCGAATATCTGGAATCGCTATAATTGGCACCTTCGTTCCGATTTCTTTTTGACATCCACGTTGATCTTTTGTCCAGATCCAATGTTGGTGCTGACTAGACCTGAGAAGCAGAAAATAGTCAGTCCATAAAGTGTCCGAACAAAGTGTCCGAACCACAGCCACACCAAACAGCAAACCTAGAACAATCAAGAAGCGTGCGATTGAAAATCAAAAGCATTTAGACCGATGCTTTTGGGAGTATAGAAATCGCTTCGCCGTCAAATAGCCATCCCCTCAATTAGATTTGATCGGTGGCGATTCGACGGATCGCACCGTAATCATTGAGGAGAATCAAACGTTGCCAACCGCAACCAAGCCGCGTCGCCGCCGGGCCACAGCCGAGTCCATGGCAGCCGACCAAAAAAGTATTTCCGTCAGCGAGTTTTTTACAAAGAACCGTCATCTTCTCGGATTCGATAATCCTCGCAAGGCCTTGCTTACCGCAGTCAAGGAAGCTGTCGACAATTCGCTCGACGCATGCGAAGAAGCGGGGCTCACTCCGGAAATTTGGGTTCATATCGAACCGGCGGGTAAAGAAAGATTTAAGGTTGCGATCCAGGACAACGGTCCAGGGATCGTCAAAAAACAAATACCCTTGATCTTTGGCAAGTTGCTTTACGGCTCGAAATTTCATCGCTTGCGAATGAGCAGGGGACAGCAGGGAATTGGAATCAGTGCGGCTGGGATGTATGGTCAGTTGACGACCGGTAAGCCTGTAAAGATCATCTCAAAAACGTCGATTCGAAAGCCGGCGCATTATTTCGAAATTCAGATTGATACTAAAACCAACAAGCCGGAGATTCTCAACGGAAAAGGGGAAGGAATCGATATTCCGCCCGGTGCAAAAGGCGATGCGATGATCGCAAAAAATGGTTTCGAATGGGTCTCGCGATACCCAGATCAAATCGAAAAAGTTGAGGGTGAAGAGGAGGTTGTCAAACCGGGCCTCGAACTAAGAAGTGGGACGCGAGTTACAATTGAGTTGGAGGGTATCCACAAGCGTGGTCGTGGAAGTGTCGATGACTATCTTGAGCAAACGGCAATCGCCAATCCGCACGTAACGATTCATTACACCGACCCGGACGGCAACGAGTTTCATTACAACCGTTCGACCAGCGAACTTCCGCCGGAAGCCGTTGAGATCAAACCGCATCCCTATGGAGTCGAATTGGGACGGTTATTTTCCATGCTGAAGGACGCGGAAAATCAAACGCTTTCTCAGTTTTTGACTTCTTCATTTTCGCGTGTCACGCCGGCTGTTGCCCGAAGGATTTGTGAGGCAGCAGACCTGAGCACTCGCTCTTCGACGGTCAAGATTGGGCAAAAAGAAGTCGATACGCTTTATCAAGCAATCCAGCAAACCAAGATTTCCAATCCGACGACCGATTGCATTTCGCCAATTGGTGAAGGGTTACTTCTCAAAGGTTTGTACCATGTTGTGCCGGGCGAGTTTTTTGTCGCGGCGACACGCCCACCATCGGTTTACCGTGGGAATCCCTTTCAAATCGAGGTGGCACTGGCGTTTGGTGGTGGCAGTCAAGTTCAAAAGATTACGGCGGAGGACCTTGATCGGCTTTTGGAGCAAAGTGATGCTCGGACGTTACGGCAATTCTTGATGAATGAATTTGACGGGATGGGTGCCGAAGGAGCGGACAAAATTATCAAGGAGTCTGGCTTCGGAACCCGGCAATCACCGTCAAAGTTTAAATCGGCGGAACGCAAAAAACTGCATGAGGCAATGCGTAATGTGAACCTTAGCGAGGGGCAGACGATGCAAGTCCTCCGATTTGCGAATCGAGTTCCATTGCAATTCAAACTGCGTGACTGTGCGATTACACAAACGATCATGAGTACCAATTGGCGTTCCTATGGGCTCTCTCAATCCCGAGGTGCTTTGCCGAGTGCACCGATAACCGTGATGGTGCACATGGCTAGCGTTTGGGTTCCGTTTACCAGTGAATCCAAAGAGGCGATCGCAGCTTACCCTGAAATCGAGAAGGAATTGCGGTTGGCATTGCAGACGGTTGGCCGAAAATTGGGGATGTACATGCGTCGCCGGAAATCGATCAAGCAAGAAGGGGAGCGGCGAACTATATTTTTGAGATATCTTGGCGAGGTCGCATCGGCCGTCAATCAGATTAATGGAATGGACAAAGAAGCGGTGTATAACGACTTGTTAAAAGTTGCACAAAGAAAAACTGTTGAAGCCGATACGAAACTGGATAAGCACGGAAAGAAGATTCAGGACGAAGAATACGGAGATAACGTATTGATCGTCCGCGATGACGAAGCTGCCGAATCCGAATCGCAACCTGTTGACTCCAATGGCAACGGCAAGCTGTTTTAGGGGCGATTGGCCAAACAATGGTCCGCGCGACAACGCCTGACTTGATCAAAAGGCGCCATGCTCGGCATTGGGTTCTGCTCGGCATTGGGTTCTGCTCGGCATTGGGTTCTGCTCGGCATTGGGTTCTGCTCGGCATTGGGTTCTGCTCAGCATTGGGTTCTGCTCGGGCACGCGGTGCCCGGCGGGGTGCTCAATTGATCGATAGCGACTCTGCCCCGTGTCGCAGATAGGTCAACAATCCGCTGGTGTAACTACCACCACCGATGCACCATATTTCGTTGGGTGTTTTAGGACAGATGTCGGCTTGGTAGGCCTGAAGTGACCTTCTAACTTCGGCAAGCAGATCCTCAAACGGGATACGCAGCGCAAGAATTGCTTTTCCTATTTCTTTCCCTGCGCTTTTGGTGTTGATCTTACGTTCTTCAGCGATCTCATTTGTGGTGAGCAACGATTTGCCAATGGCCCGGTTAAACGTTGTGCCACCAAATGAAAACGAACGAAACCAAATTTTGTCCTGGCCAATGACGCAAAAATTTGTATTTTCGGCACCGATATCCAGAATCGCGAGCGTTTTGTTCGCATTGTTGCCACGTAGTTCATTGGCGTAAAGATTTGCGGTAGCAATCGATTCAGACTGCAAATTTGCTAACAACATTCCATTCGCGGAAAATAATTCAGAAATGCGTTCAGCATCCCTCTTTTTTGCTGCAGTGATAACGGCCAAGCGTTTCTCAGTACCGGTGCCAGGAAAGATGAAACTGTCCCATACGATCTCATCAGTTGGAAACGGAATCTGCAATTTGACCTCGTATTCCAACGCGGACTTCATCGTCTTTTCGTCTGTGCTTGGCAAGTAAAGAAATCGGCCGAGAACTTGGCTGCTGGAAATCGTTGTTGAAATCAAATCATTTTTTGTCAAATTGTATTTTGATTTCAGATGAATGACCGCCTGAAGCATGTTTGATCTTTGCTCCGATTCGGACAGATTCGGTGATATTTTCTGATACGGAATTCGGTCGAACTTGTCGAGTGTCACGATTTGGTTAGGGGCGATTACCAAGCGGATGACTTTGACTGCAGATTGGCCGAAATCAATGCCCCATGCCTCGGTCGCGGATTTTCGTCCGCCAAAACCCAGGAATCCCTTTTTCTGACTTTTGTTCAGGTTAATTCCGATTTTCGCAGAGCCTAATCCTTGCAATGCCAATCCAGCGGCGACGATAAATCCATTTTGATCATAGCCATTCATTGCAATGGTAGAAAAGTTCGCGATTTGCCTTACGGTTTGGCCATTTCGGACGGGAGCCCCCAGCGTTAAATCCTCTGGTGGAGCGGTCCACTCAGGATGCTGGATTTGTTTTTTTGTAGCGGCCGCTAATCGCTGGCGAGCTTTTTCGGCGTATTGTGAAAATTTTTCGATTGAGGTTTTTGAAGCAAGGTAATCCAACACAGAAATGAGATTCACATCGAGTGTTTGAACACGTTTAATGTACTTTGTTAGCCAGACAACTTCTTCCAATTCCTTTTTGAGATTCGCCGTTTTTTCGGTGTTGCCTAAATTGCCAGCACGTTGAATCAGTTGGTAAGCCTCCTTAAATTTTCCGTTAAGCCGTAGTTTTTCTACTTTTCTTCCCAGTCGTTGGGTAATGTCGTTGGCAAGTTTTGGTAGGGCGGTATCGTGTGGTCGAAGTTTGGCAAGCATTTCGATTTTTGGAAGCGCCTCAAGAAACGCTTGCTTGCCAACCAGCGTTTCGATTTCTGCAGATAACCTCCGAAATTCCGCATCCTTCTGTTGGACCTTGGAAATCAAGTCGATCATTTCCGGTGTGCGAACCTGTTCTGGAATCAAGTTGAGCGTTTGAAGCGATTTGCCAAAAGAAGACTTGTCCAGGTAATACTGTGCCTTTGCGAGAAGTTCGTTGGACTCGGTTTTTAATTCATCCCGTCTTTCGCGAAACGCATTGATCAAATCGGTCACTTCCGTCCGTTGGGATTTCAGTCGAATTTGATTTGTATTCTCGGCACCACTCAACAATGCGATTGCGCCGCTGAAGTCCAATTCCTTGGCTTTCGCTTTGGCGGCAGCAAGAGTCTCGCGAAAGTAAATTTCGTTTCCACGCAGGGTTTTGGCCAAGTCGTCCCCACAGGAGCCGCAGAATGCATCACTAATCGGGTTTTCTTCGTCGCAGCCGGGGCATTTGTGCCATAGGTTTTCACCGCATTTCGAGCAGAACTTTCGACTGCCTGAATTGAGCGCCTTGCACTCAAGACAGACGATGGCGTCATTAGGTTCAACGCCGAACGAAGATTCAGATGGCTGGTCACGTTTGATAATCAAATTTTCCTCAATTACTTACAAAACGGTACGAAACCAATGGCTAAAATGATTGAGCCATTTCAAGCACCTTCAGGTCCGCAGGCTTGGCCTCTTCGACTCAATTTTTGAGTTCAAACGCACCGTGGACTGTGCTGCGCAAATTTCGAAACGCACGACGTCAAGATAATGTCAAACACGTTATCCACCGTTTTTTAAAAAACTGTTAAGGAAAGTTTAAGATTTGGAATTGGGTACATCCGCCAATCGCTCCGATCGACATTGTTCAGAGGTTTTCAGTAAGTGGTTGGTTGCCGGTAAAGCGTCCCAACTTTGAAAAGCGGCGGTTTTGACATTATTTTTACTATTCATGCAGCGTCAGAAATTTGATTGACATTCTCCCGAAAAAAAACATACTAGAGTTGCGACGGAGTTCTGCCCCTCTTCTCTCATCCGCTGCACACTGTAAATTTCCGACCCTATGTCTTCTTATCGAGCGATGACGCTTATTTTGGACGATACCACTGCGCCGCAATCCCATGAAGCAAGCGTTCGAAAACAGAAGAAGAACAGCAAGGGCAAGAAGAACAGCAAGGGCAAGAAGTTCTGCGGTAGTTGCTGGCGAGAGGATTACCACGTGCCTGTAAACCGAAATCTGTTTTTGATTTCGCTTTACGCGATACTAACGCTTGGAATGTATTTTCTTTTTCGGAAAATTCGTTGCAAATGCTGTGGCAGGAAACGGTCCTATTTCGAATAGTGATGGCGTCGCGTTTCGAAGATGAAAGAACGTAAAGGCAAGAATTTAAGCGATACCGCTGGTTCCGTTTAACTTTTTGTTACTACTTTGGGTTTCCTTGAAGCGTCACAAAAAGCGAATTTAATTCGTCATCGATTTCTTTTTCCGA
Source organism: uncultured Pirellulaceae bacterium (assembly GCA_905480545.1). Lineage (GTDB taxonomy): Bacteria > Planctomycetota > Planctomycetia > Pirellulales > Pirellulaceae > JABAAE01. The sequence goes on along the minus strand of CAJQQR010000038.1, from coordinate 37,499 downwards.
CGGCACGGTATGAGCGATTTCCGCCCGAAGCAGTTCGCGGAATTGCTGCCGCATTCGATGCACATTGACCTTGATGGCAGATTCGGAGATTTCAAATTCAGCGGCAAGCTCACGGTAGGTTGGCGCATTGACCTGATTTGAGCCGGTCAGAAAAACTTGAAGATTGTCAAAAAGCTCTTCGCGCCCGTTCTTCACGAATTCTGCTCGCAGCTGTTGGTGTACGTTTTCGATCAGGGCAATTGCCCACGTTCTTTCGAATGAAGTTTCCGGCGTAACATCATGACTGGGTTCGAATTGACTTCGTTCATTTTCATATTTGCTTTCCGCCGAGTTGGCGTCAATCGAAAAGGTCGTGACGTTTCCGCCACGCTTTGCTGCATTTTCGTGGTCCATTTTATTTGCGATAAAATTCCGAATCGCGGCCAAAAGAAACGAGCGGAACCTTCCTTTTTCTTTTCGTATCGTCTCGAAATCATTGCGTTCGATCAAGCTTGCGAAAAATCCCTGCGTTACATCTGCAGCTCCATTTGCATCGAAGCCTTTTCTTCGTACAAATGAATAAAGCGGGTACCAATAAGACTCACAGAGTTTTTCAAGCGCGGACTTGGAAATGCTGGACGAGTGATCGCCGGCCGCCAAGACCATGCTCCAGTGGGTCGTTGCGAAATTCTGCTGAGGAAAGTTTCCTTTTAAGCCGCTGGAATCGCTCATGGTGATGAAGATTGTTTACTGGATTGAAAAGGTCACTGAATCAATTGCTCTAAGGATTCTAATCGCTTTTCCAAATCGGAAACGGTTTCTTTGAGGTCCTCGATTTCGGCCTGCAGGGCATCGATATCTTCTTGACCCATCGTTGATGAAGTTGCAGAAGGCTCCGTTTGGGGAGCTCTTGGGAGTGACGTTGTTATCGCGGGCCTTGCGTAATCAACGTGCTCTGATGCGGAGCCTACACCAATCGCGCCGCCACCACCACTGTGTGTTCTTTCAAGTTTCTCTTGCTGTTCCGGAAGGTACAGACAGTGTGTCACGATTTGCCCGCGTCCTTCCGGCGTGAGAGCTTGGACAAGACCCTTCGCCTGCAGGCCCTTGAGAATCGGTTTTAAAGTACCGACATCAGCAATCGGTTCCATTCGTGCCGCCCGGCCACGGAGCTCGCCGAGTGTTTGCTCACCACGTAGCAAAAGCTCAGTCATCACTGCAGCTTCTACCTTGTTGACGCCTAACCACTCGTAGACTCGATGGCGATATTTTGCCATGCGTCCGCTGCCATGAACTTCTGAAACGGCACCAAGCCGCCGGAGATTCTCCAACGCGTTCTCTGCCTCGATGGGTTCGAGGTTCATCAATGGGCTGCGATTGCTTTTTTGATTTGAGCCAGTCGTAATCGCGTTGAGTGTTAGCGGGTAAGCATCGGGCGTCGTTTTGGCTTTTTCTACCAGAACACCGAAGACTCGTCTTTCGGTGGTCGGCAACGGTTGCCACGGTGCGGATGAATCTTCAATTGAGTCGTGTTCACCAGCAGCGTCGTCACTGGACATGGGAGCAGCGTCAGTCATTAATGTTGCTTCTCTCGAAAAGGATTTTGCTGAGGGTATTTTAGACAACAGCCAAGCAAGGTTTTTTTAAACGTTTTTTTCGGAAGGTACCTCAAAGGCTGGGATTCGTCGCGGATTATCGGGGGCGTTAGGACTTCAAATAGTCAACGGCATTGGTGAAAATTGCCAATCCATCTCCCACCTTGAGATCTCTTTTACGAGTCCAATGAGGATGCTGGGTGCGATCGATAAATCGCTCAGGATGAGGCATCAGGCCAAACAACCGACCCGAAGGATCGCATAGTCCAGCGACATTGGCAGTTGATCCATTCGGGTTACAAGGGAACGACAATTGGGCCGAGATTGCTGATGCATCGCTTGCGTTCTCTGAATGCGTTTCGTTAGGGAGGCCTGCCGGAATTCCGGCAGCGTAACGAAGCGGCAGTTGCCCAGCGTTCTCAAGGTTTGCAAGTGTCGCGTCATTTTGTGGCACGAATTTACCTTCCGCATGGGCAACCGGCAAATACAGACGATCGGACCCTTTTAGGAAAACACAATTCTCATTTGCCGTCTCAAGATCAACCCAGCGGTCATCATATTTTCCACTCTCATTCCAGGTTAGGGTTGCCTCCTGCTCTTCAGACTCGAACAGTGCGCCCGATTTGATTAAGACTTGAAAGCCATTGCAAATACCAAGTACCAATTTGTTATTGGTTTTGAAGTCGTAAATCAAGTCCTTCAGATAAAGTCGAAATTGGTTTGCAAAGATCCGGCCGGCGGCGATGTCGTCGCCGTAGCTGAAGCCGCCTGGAATGCAAAGGATCTGAAATTGCTTGCCGATTTCAGGATTTTCTAACAGGCGATTGATATGAAAGACTTCGGCATCCGCTCCAGCAAGATCAAATGCGTACTTGGTCTCTTCATCGCAGTTTGTCCCTGGCGCCCGCACAATCAATGCTTTGGGTTTCATCACTATTCCAATCGCTTCGTCGCTAGAAATTTGTTTGCTTGGTAATCGAGGTTCTGGAAATTGACTCAGACGACCAAAGATGCCGTTCGAAAACCGTATTCCAGGTCAAGCAAATTATGCTACCGTTTGTTGCCAAATTCCGTAAGGTAACTGGCGAGAAGGCAATGAGGGTCAAGAAAGTGTTTCTGTAATGACAGCGAATGAGAAACAACAAGCAAAAAACGTCGATTCAGCCGTGGTGTCGTTTCTTTATTTGGCATGAATTGAGCCGGCCTAACGCGGAAAAATTGCCCACCAAATGTCCTGTAAGACTTTCGTTTCAATCAGGTTCTGGCGATTTACGGGGTTTGTGGTTGAGTCTCCCTTGTAACGATTCGCCTGTAAGTCACGAATTTCGATCGCCCGTTTGATGTCATTTCGCCGCGGTTTTTGATCAAGTGCGAAAAGATAAAGGTGCTCTAATTTTTCATCGAACGTCAGTTTCTGCGACTGGGCTATTGCGTCGAGTGTTGAGGCCATGCGTGACTCGGTACCCCAGCCTTTGGCAAAATCAGGAGCATTTTCGTCTGAGAAATCGAATTCATTCGGTTTGTCTTTTAAGCCTTGAAATTCAATGTCCTTCAATTCCGGATCGTTCGGATTCCCGCGAACCGGAATCTCCATGCGAGATTCCTTTGCCGCCAGTTCAATCCGCGTGGCGAGCGTCAATCCCTTGGTGTCTTTGTAAGCGGCGACCAGCCTTTTTAAAGCAACTTGTGGATCGTATTCAATTCGATCGTAAGCGTAGCTGAAAAATGGAACTCCACCGTATTTGGGGATGTCTTTTGCCAAAGTGTCCACTGAGGGTTTCGTTGTCGCGGAAAAAGAATCGGCCATGACCGCCCACTTCACAACCGAACGGAAATTGAAATCGCTTGCGACGAATTGTCTTGCAAGTTCTTCCAACAATTGATGATGAGGAGAGTTTGATTCAATGCCAATCTGGCCATCTCGGACCAGCCCGTATCCATAGATTTCTTTCCAAACCCAATTCACCATCGCCATCGCGAATCGATCAGAGGTCACAATCGCTTTCGCCAAACCGGCCCGCGAATCTTTTTGATTGAGTCGACGTTCTAGCCCAGCAATTTTTGGCGGTGCATAAACCGCGACACCTTTGTCGTCCTCATAAAATAGACCTGGGTTTTTTCTTTTGGTCTCGGCCTCAGAAACGATCGTGTGTTCCGATGACTTGAACACCCGCACACCTTTAACAAAGGCGGTTAAACCCAAGAAGTCCGTTTGGTCTTGAGAAAAATAAGAATCCGTGTGGCATTGAGCGCATCTCACCTCGGTTCCAAGTAAAGACCTGCTGATTTGCTTTGTGGCGTTATTGGCGTCAGGACCAAGCAATGCCCAATAGGAAATAGCAGAGTCAAATTCAGGTGAACTGGGATCGCTTGAGCCAGTTGCCGAAAGTAATTCCGCTACAACTTGATCCACGGGTGTATCGTCTAGAAACGATTCCCGCAAATGTTGTCGCAATTCTTCTCGTCGTTCTGCTTCGGCAGAGCTTGGCGATTTTAGCGTCATCAAAGCAAGGAATTTTTCCGCCCAAAAATGGGAAAATTCACGGTCGAATTCTTCGCCGTTTGCCAAAGTCTCGGCAATTTGTTTGCGACTGCCGCCATCGGACAGGTAGGTTTCAAATCGTTGGAAGTCGGCTGTCGAAGGTTGACGCCCTAATGTCTTCTCGAACATTCGCGTCATCCAATTTTCAGGCGAAACCAATTCTGGCGTTGCAATGACATTCACATGCCAGTTGTTCATCATGCTTTCGTCGATCGTGCTTTTGATGGAAGCAAAGTCGGCGCGACGCACATTGTCTGCAAACGACGGAATGTCTTCGATTGGTATTCGGGCTGATGGAGGCGAGCGTTTGGCTGGATTTGTGTTGGTGAGTTGCGATTGTGTCTTGTTGGAGTTGGGTTGTTTCGAATCCGAAGCTAGTGAATTGGTTGGAGCAACGGAACCTGGTGATCCAGCATCCACGTCCAAGGGCTGATTGCCCTTACTCGCTTGATTTGCATCATCATTTTCGATCACGTTTTTCGCGACGTTGTCGTTTCCGCCTGGGTTGGCTCGCGGCCGTTTTGCCATAGCAATAATTGCTAGAGTCAAACCGACGCAAAACAGTAAAGTGGCAGCAACCGAAATCCAGTTGAGCGTTCGCATCGATTTCTGAGGATGGTTTTCGGTTTTAACAATCGGAAATTCGCTAGAGTCATTTTCGAAATCCAGGATGTCCTGTTCGAGTTGGACTCCGATTTTCGAATCCGATGCAAATGACTGATCTGCTTCTTCCAATCGACGCAGGATTTCCTCCGTTTGATCTGGTGGCGTTTTGTTGCCATAGACCTCACGAAGAAAAGCATCGAGGATTCGTTTTTTAGGATTGTTGGTCATTTTGTTTCTTTGTCTCGAGGCAATCACGCAATTGTTTCTTTGCACGTTGCATCAAGTTCTTTGCACCATGTTCGGTGATGTTGAGGTTTTCAGCAATTTCGGCTCGCGACATCTTGTCATGGAAACGCATCCGTAACGCCCACCGAGCTCTTTCAGTCAGTTCCTGCAAACAATCGTTTAAACTGGAAACCAACTCGTCACCTGAATCGTCAACAACCCAATCTTGCCAGGCGTCGCTGATCGCTTCGATGTTTTCGGTTGCAACAACTTTGCCTTCGCGACGCTTGAAACTGATAAACAGATTTAAGGCAACTTTTCGAAGGTAAGACGCGGACGCCGCATCGCTGTAATGCTCAAATGGTTTCTGCAAAACAGTAACGAAGGTGTCTTGAACCAAATCATCCGCAAGCGAGGATTCACATCCAAGTGTGCGTAGATACCTCCAAATTCCAGCCTGAAATTTTTCGACCAGAATTCGAGGATCGTTATCGGTATTCGTAGAGGTGGATGATTTTTCCATGTTCCTCGTATAAGGAACGAAGAGAAGAACGTTTTGTACTCATTTCGATATTCGAAACGACGCAACCCATTATATGGCAAGTACTTACTGGTTGCGGCTGTCAGCCCGTTATTCTTCGAGAATATATTGAAAGATGAGTGGTGCGATGATGGAAGCGTCTGAATTGATCATAAAAGTTTCCGAAGTTTCGTCCAGTTTATGCCAGGTAATTTTTTCGTTGGGCACCGCTCCCGAATAGGAGCCATATGATGTAGTAGAGTCACTGATTTGGGCAAAATAGCGCCAATACCTGCATTCTTTTTCCAAATCTTGCAATATCAGCGGCACACTGCAAATCGCGAAATCACCCGCAATTCCACCACCAATTTGGAAAAAACCAATGGGACTGTTGGCATCCGTTGCCAAATACCAATTGACCACTGACTCCATCTGTTCGGTCCCGTTTCGCAAGCTTTGGTGGTTGGGAAGGGTGCCGTCGATGACTCTGGCCGCGAAGATGTTGCCGAGTGTGCAATCTTCGAAGCCCGGCGTGAAAATCTGCAAATTCTTTTGCCAAGCTGCGTAAACCCAGGAATCCTCGATCGGAATTTGGAAATGCGGCTGCAGCAAATTTCTTTCAAATGCTTCGTAATAAACTTGGTATGGAAACCATGATTTACCCGACTCCGAATTTTCTTTGCAAATGTCGATGAAAACACGCTCGATGTGTCGGATTGCGGTCTCCGGTATGCAGGTATCGGTGACTCGGTTCATCCCCGCGTTTCGCAAGTCCATTTCAGCCGCGGGAGAAAGGTCACGGTAGTTGGTCGCCAAACGGTAATCGTTGTGAGCCGTTGCGTTGAAGATGTCCTCTTCCAAATTTGCGGCAGTACACGAAATGGCATGCACTTTTTCTTTCCGGATCATCTCACCGAGTGATAGGCCGATTTCAGCCGTGCTCATTGCCCCGGCCATTGCAAGGAGTATTTTGCCGCCGTTATCAACGAATTGTTCGTAGGATTTCGCCGCTGCCAATGTTTCTCTCGCATTGAAGTGACGGAAGTGATGATTCATGAATGCTTTGATTGACAAAATCGGTACTGCCTTACGAACCCGGATCTATTTCAGCTCATTTTTTTCAATCGTCGTATGATTGCTTTGGTTGCAAACCGCGCCAATCCCATTGTTTCACCTGCATCCATTTCTTTTTGCTGGTTTTTGGTTGACGTCGACTGATTTATCCTTAGAACTCCATAAACGGAAAACTAAACTACGTCTAAGTTTCCATGTTGTCTCATTGTTTCTTGCGAAACGTCATGGTGGACCAGTGACTAGCTGGTCATTTACGTTGCGTACATACATTTAGAATTTCTTGTAACGATATCATGCCTGAACTAAGCGCACTAATTCCATATTTCACTTTATTCGCAGGAACGTTTTTGGCGGTCTTAGCGATTGTTCCGATTGCCTCCGCAATTGCTCGATTGGTGGGTTTGGTCGACGCTCCCGATGCGCGACGTAAATTTCACTCGAATGCCGTTCCGTTGGTCGGTGGTGTTTCTGTGTTTTTGGGGATGGTTATTGCCTGCAGCATCGTCTTTCTATTTTTCCCAAATGAGATTTTTGGAAATCAACTGACGTCATCCAAAGTGATTCAGGTCGTTGGTTTGCTGGTTGCTGCAACGATAATTGTCGTGATCGGGGTCATTGATGATCGATTTGGAATTCGAGGACGTCAGAAACTGTTGGGTCAAATTTTTGTTTCCTTGATCGTGATTGGAACTGGCACTTGGGTCTTTAGTTTCCGAGTTAGTGATAAGACGTTTGACCTTCGCGATGCGTGGACTCGAACGAGCCAACCTCAGGTCTCCGCTTTGCATGAAGTCATTGATTCGGATGCCAATGCAAAGTTGTTGGAAATTGAACGTCAGACGAAGGCCGGAGAAGTTCGGGTTTCGGAGGCTGACAGGCAAAACGAAGCAGTTGCACGTCGAAGCAAAGTTTTAAAAGCAAATGTTGCCAGGAGTTATCCAGCGATTACGGTCTTGTACCGTGGACTGGCGTTGTTGGCTGGGGCCTTCACCGTGTTTTGGATCGTCGGTGCGATCAATTCAGTCAACTTGATCGATGGTGCCGATGGCTTAGCGGGAACGACAACCTTTATTATCAGCGCGTCGCTCGCCATCATTGCGATTTACACCGGTGATTATGTGGAAGGCGCAATTGCAATTAGTCTTGCTGGAGCCATTCTTGGGTTCCTTGTTTTTAACTTTCCGCCCGCCAAGATCTTTTTCGGGGATGCTGGGAGTATGTTGATCGGCTTGGTTCTGGCGTCGCTTGCCGTTCAAAGCTTCTTGAAAGAAGCGATGATTTATATTTGCATCGCGCCGTTTGCCATGTTGTTCATTCCAATATTTGATTCAGCGACTGCCTTTACTCGTCGTCTAACCACAGGTCGCAGTATTTATTCGACGGACCGAGGGCATTTGCACCATACGCTGTTGCGGCATGGTCTGACGAACCGAGGAATGGTTTTGTTTGTCGGAGGCTTGACTTTGGTTACCGCTGTCGGCGCCGTTTTGACGGTCATCAATCGCGATCCCTCGTTTGCGATTATCGGTGTTGCGACCGTTGTCGTCTTTTTGATCTCCGCCAAGGTTTTTGGATGGGCAGAGTTTCGTTTGTTGTGTAGTCGGATATTTCGTTTTTCACGCTCGTTTATCAAGATAGACAAAGCCGTTTCAGAACCATCATCTGTGACGGTGCAGTTGCAAGGTTCCAAGGAATGGCACAAGGTCTGGGAAGCGATTACTGAGTTTGGTGAACGACATGATTTTCATAAAATCAAACTCGACTTAAACTTGCCGTGGTTGCACGAAGGTTTTCACGCCGTTTGGTCGACTAACGAAAAATTCGAAAGTGAGGATATTTGGCAAACCCGAATACCCCTTGCCGCTAACGGTCGCGTTTACGGTCGGATGGAAGTTTCCGGTGTGGTGTCAAATGAATCGATCTATCTCGTGCTGATGTTGATGTCTGACCTTCTTGAGACATTGGAACCGGCGCTCGCAAGACTCGCTGATGGAGAGGACGATTCAGTAAGCGTACCTGCACTTCAAACACGTCAAGAGAAAAGTGGCGAACACCCTGCGATCTCACTTGACGATCTAGCGGCATCAGCCAAATAGCCCATAAGGACGGCTTGATCATTCCTGCCCGAGCCCAGATTTCCCGAGCCCAGATTTTCGGAGCGTCCCAATTCTTGAGCCCAGATCGTGACTAAAGACATCGGGAAGCGTTTCGCCGTTTTGGTGTGGGGTGACTCGTTTGATCTGAGCTCGGCCATTCAAAAGTGCATTCGACGACAAGTTGCGCGGTCGTTACCATGGTCGACTTCCTGCGGTTTTTTCGGAAAATAAGCTGTCCGAACATCTTAGAAAGCACCGCAATCAAAATGGAAGAACTTCGCAAACAATACTCGTTGGCCGGGCTTGATGAGTCTGCTGTTAACCCAGATCCCTTTACGCAATTCACTCATTGGTTTAAAGAGGCTCAGCGTGAGATTACGGATTCATGGTTTGAGGTTAACGCCATGGCGCTCGCCACTGCGGACAAACACGGCACCGTTTCCAATCGAATTGTATTGCTGAAAGGCGTGGACGAAATCGGCTTTCGCTTTTTCACAAACTACGAATCGGAAAAAGCCCAACAGATCGAAGCCAATCCCAATGCATCACTGCTGTTTTTTTGGCCGCAAATGGAGCGGCAAATTCGAATTTCAGGGACGGTCCATAAAACGTCATTCGAGCTTTCCAAGAAATACTTTGAATCGCGTCCCGTTAAAAGCCGCATAAGTGCCGTTGCATCTCCGCAATCAAAACCTGTGGCCAATCGCGGTGAACTTGAGGATGCTGTTGCCCAAGTGGAGGAAAGCATCGGCGGTCTACAGCTGGATGAAAGCAAGCTTCATTGTCCCGATTACTGGGGTGGATACCATGTCGCCCCAAAAGAATTTGAGTTTTGGCAAGGCCGTGAAAATCGGCTTCACGATCGATTACAATATTACTTAAACGACCCCAGCGTTGATGAAAACGGTTGGGCCATTCGAAGGTTGGGACCATAGTCGCTCTAAATATCAGTTCGATGTTGCTTACTTCTCGCAATTCAATTCAAAACAGCCACGCTAAAAACCCGCCATGCTAACGAAACCGAGACAAATGAAAAATCTTCAAAACCGAAGAGCCTTCCTGGGCAACGGATTGGGTGCCATGGCACTGACTTCGCTGCTGAATCATGACTTGCTTGGCGGATCAGAATTGGCAGGTTCTCAGCCGGTATTGAACCTGCCGCCAAAAGTTAAACGCGTGATTTTTCTTAGCATGGCTGGCGGCCCATCCCATCTTGAAACATTTGATTACAAGCCAGAGTTGGAAAAGATGCACGGCAAGCCGATGCCCTCGTCTTTCACCGAAGGTCAACCGATCGCGCAGCTTCAAGGTCAGCAGTTGAAATGCCAAGGTCCGATGACCAAGTTCAAAAAATACGGAGCAAACGGCCAAACGATTAGCGATTTCTTGCCTTGGCATGCAAAAATGGCGGACGATATTTGCATCGTCAAGTCGATGGTCACCGAGCAGATTAACCACGATCCAGCGCATACATTCATGAACACCGGCAGTGCGATCAACGGTCGACCTTCGATGGGGTCGTGGGTCAACTATGGTTTAGGAAGTGAAACTAAAGACCTACCCGGTTTTGTTGTTTTAACAAGCATCGGTGGTCGTAACCCGCAACCCATCGCTTCACGGCAATGGTCGGCCGGGTTTTTGCCAAGTCGATTTCAAGGTGTCGAATTTAATGCCACGGGTGATCCGGTTCATTATGTTTCTAATCCAAAAGGTGTATCCAGTTCGCAGCAGTCGCAATTGGTTGACACCATCAATCAGCTCAACTCGCATCAGAATAAGGCGTTGAATCATCCGGAAATCCAAACTCGAATTGCAGCCTATGAGATGGCGTTTCGGATGCAATCGGCAGTACCGGAATTGATGGACATGTCAAATGAGCCAAAACATATTTTGGATATGTACGGTGCAAAACCAGGAGACGGGACATATGCTTCAAACTGTTTGCTTGCCAGGCGTCTTGCAGAGCGTGGAGTGAGGTTTATCCATCTGTATCATCGCGGGTGGGACCATCATGGCGGTTTGGAAAAGTACATGAACATCTGCTGCGATTTGACGGACAAGCCGACTTGGGCATTGATTCAAGATTTGAAGCAGCGAGGCATGTTTGAAGACACGTTGATCGTCTGGGGTGGCGAATTTGGACGCACGCCGATGTTCCAAGGCAAAGGAGGGCCTGGCCGTGACCATCATATCAAAGGCTTCTCGATGTGGATGGCTGGTGGAGGAATAAAGGGTGGTACTTCATTCGGTGGCACAGATGAACTGGGTTATAATTCAGTGGATGATGTGGTTCATGTTCGCGACCTGCACGCAACAATGTTGCACCTGCTTGGCATCGATCACAAGAAATTTTCAGTAAAATATCAAGGTTTAGACATGAAGCTGACCGGCGTTGAAGAAGCCCGTGTTGTTCAGGGTGTCTTGGCGTAGCGTGTTTTCACGAAATAGAGTGAAACGCTGTACGATCCATGAGTGCCAATCTTTTTTTCGCAGCAATTCACACAACATTGACCGGCTGGAATTGTGCACATTAAAATAGACCAACACGCAGCGATTGTGACACAACCCGTAAATCGCAGCCTGCCGCTCCCACCTAAATCCTGATTACCAACATGCTTTCGATCAAAACGTTACACGCTTCGCTTCAGATTTGGTCACTCGCTTTTCTGACGTGTGTTTTTGTCTTCGTTGGTCTTCCGCAAATTGACGCACAAGAAAAAGGGACGATTGACTTTAGCCGCGATATCAAACCTCTTCTTTCCGATCGATGTTTTCAGTGTCACGGTCCAGATGAAAACCAGCGACTTGCCGAGTTGCGACTGGACGTCGCTGAGGCCGCGTTGGACTCTGTGATTTTGCCGGGTGATTCTTCCGGAAGTGAAATCATCAAGCGGATTTTGAGCGATGACCCAGATGAAGTAATGCCGCCGCCAGAAGCCAATAAAAAGAAAATGACGGTAGCCGAGATTTCAATGCTTAAATCTTGGATTGATCAGGGAGCAAAATATCAATCCCATTGGGCCTACGAAAAACCAATGCTCGCCAAACCGCCAGAACTTAAACGCCTCTCGAATTGGGCCAAAACGGAGATCGATCAATTTGTCGCCAAACGTTTGGAAGCAGCAAGCCGTAAACCGGCTGATCCAGCCGATAAGCGGACGTTAATTAGGCGCGTCTATTTTGATCTCATTGGACTTCCCCCTTCACCTGAAAAAGTAAGACAGTTTGAAGCGGATGCGAGCCCGGACGCTTTCGAAAAAATCGTTGATGATTTGTTGGATTCTGAATCGTTTGGCGAACGGATGGCCGTGTATTGGTTGGATCAAGTTCGTTACGCGGACACCAACGGAATGCACGGTGACAACCATCGGGATCACTCGCTGTTCCGAGACTACGTTATCAACGCATTCAATGACAATATGCCGTTTGATCAATTTACAGTTGAGCAGCTTGCCGGGGATTTACTGCCTGACCGAACAAATAAACAGCTGGTTGCATCCGGTTATAACCGGCTCAACATGACCACGAGAGAGGGGGGCGCTCAGGCAAAGGAGTACCGGGCAAAGTACGCGTCCGATCGCGTTCGAAATGCATCCGTCGTTTGGATGGGATCAACGTTAGGTTGTGCAGAGTGCCACGACCACAAGTATGATCCGTTTAAAAGCAAAGACTTTTACCGCTTCGCGGCATTCTTTTCGGATATTGATGAAGTCGCTGTTGGTCAACAGAAACCAGTTCGTTTGCCGACAGAGTCCCAAGAAGTACAGCTTGCAGAAATGAATCGACGTTTGACCGAAGCAACGATTGCTTTGAACAAGCGAACGTCTGCACGAGATAAACGTTTTGAAGAATTTGTTGCATCAGCAAAAGTGGAGCTCGGTTCATTAAAGCCCGCTTGGCAGGTATCGTCGCCAATTTCTGCGGAGTCATCGGGTGGTTCAACGCTTCAGGTTGAATCCGGAATCATCAAATCAACCGGCAAGAACCCGGCCAAAGACATTTACTCAATTAGCCTCAAAGCTCAACAGAAAACAGTTACTGGAATCAAGGTTGATTTGTTGATTGATCCTGAATTTGGCAATCAGAGTTTGAGTCGCGGGAACGGAAATGTTGTCTTGACGAATGTCACCGTGTCTTATGACGGCAAGCCTGTAAAAATCAAAACCGCGTTGGCTGATTTTTCCCAACAGAATCATGACATCAAGCTTGCAATCGATAATCGACCGGAGACAGGCTGGGCTCCGAGTGGACATACCAAGAGAGAAAATCGCAAACTCGTTTTTGTGTTCGAGCAACCGCTGGCTGTCACAAGCGACAAATCCATAACGCTCAAATTGCATCATGAATCCATTTATGCAAAACACAATATCGGAAAGTTCCAAATTGCTCTGACTGATGCTCCTCGCCCGACCCTTGAAGGGAATTCGAAATTTACCGGCCGAGTGATTGAATTGCTCAAAAAGGATCTATCCCAGTTAAATGCAACTGAAAATGAGGAGTTGTACGGCTTCTTTCTTCGGACGAGTGATGTGGTAAAAAACGAACGCGAACTTGTCAATCGATTGAAAAAGCAAAAACCAGATTTGGAGAAATCGTTTCGCCCGATTTTGGTGACCAACCGGATCCAGCCACGCATGACGCGTGTCCTGCCACGAGGCGATTGGTTGAATGAATCTGGCGAAGTTGTATCGCCGGGTGTGCCTTCCTTCTTGCCGCAGATTTCTGCAGGGCAAGAACGTATCCCAAACCGGCTTGATTTGGCAAAGTGGATTGTCTCGTCGGAAAATCCGTTGACTGCACGGGTTTATGTCAACCGGCTATGGAAGATCGCGTTTGGAGAGGGGATCGTTCGTACGCCGGATGATTTCGGTTCTCAAGGAGCGTTTGCGACGCATCCCGAATTGCTTGATTACCTTGCGACGAAGTTTGTGGATTCCGGATGGGATACGAAACAATTGTTGAAGTCGATTGTGATGACCAGCGTGTATCAACAATCGTCAGGTGCTTCGCTGGAGACATTGAAAGCGGATCCGGCCAACGAATTGCTTTCTCGCCAAAACAGATTTCGAATTGATGCAGAATTCGTTCGAGATAACGCGTTGTTTGTGAGTGGTCTTTTGGTGGATAAAATTGGTGGAGACAGTGTGAAGCCTTATCAGCCACCTGGATATTGGGAGCACCTTAATTTTCCGAAACGACAGTATCAACCTAGTAAAGACGAGAATCAGTATCGACGTGGGCTCTATGCATATTGGTGTCGAACGTTCTTGAATCCGAGCATGTCGGTGTTTGACGCGCCATCGCGAGAAGAGGCGTGTGTACAACGGTCGCGATCTAATACACCGCTCCAGGCTTTGGTGCTCCTTAACGATCCTAGTTATGTTGAGGCAGCACAGGCGTTTGCCGAAAAGATTCTACGGACCGATGGCGATCTCGACACTCGCTTGAACTTTGCATTCGACACGGTGTTGAATCGAAGACCGAATAGGCTTGAAAAACAGGTGTTGAGCAGGCTTTTTCATGATCACAAGGCTGAGTTTTCAAAGGACCCTTCAGCGGCCTCGGCATTTACGAAAACCGGCATTCGCGTTGCCCCGAGCGACTTGGATGCGGTCGAACTTGCGGCATGGACCTCCGTTTCACGCACCATTTTGAATTTGCACGAAACCATTACTCGGTATTAAACCAAAACTCATTTGACAGTGAGCTTTTTGCGGAACTCATTTATGAAGTCGCTAAAAGATCACAGCCTCGAAGCGTCAAGCATTTTCTTTATCGTGTAAAAAGTCGGAGGCCGCACAACGTCACGCTTAGAAAACGAATGAGATGCTTGAACGCGGGGACGCTTATCACTACCCGTCGAACAACTAACGGTTCAACTACGTCTTGGTTCTCATAAGCGGTCGATTGGATGGTGATCTTTGTTTGCTCCGGTTCACTCTCAGTAGCCACGCTTTGTTCTTCAGGACTCAAAACAAGAGTGGCATGTTTTTGCAAACGGTTGCTTTATTCGGCAGTTGAGAGCTGCTGTCCCGAAGTCGACCGGAACGCAAACTATTCTCGTTTTTCGGCGTCTGATTGCTCGGAGTTTTTCTCTTCCAACGTCGATGAATGGTCGTGGATGATCTTCCATTTTCCATCGAATTTTTTAAGTACAACAGAGAAGTTGCCCTCTGGTGAATCTTTTACCCGCTGCAGATGCCATCGTCCAAGAGCCAAAGCGCTGGAATTTCCGAGTGGTGTGACTTCGAAATCGGTGAATGTTAATTTTCCCATTAGTGCTTTCGTGGAGTAGCTCTTTTTGTAGCGGTCTAACGTAGCCTGCCATCCACGAGTTGTCTTGCCGCCCCCGGAAAAGGTCAGTTTTTCTGACTTCCAATACGTTTCCATGAATCCTTCAAGGTCACCCGCATTCCAAGCAGCGACCTGATGATTGAATACGGCAAGGATTTCATTCGTCACTGGTTTGCTATGGGTGTCCTTCTGATCGTCGCCGCTTACAGGAAGAGATAAACGAGTGAAGATCAAGAAGCATAGAACGGTCGTGTTTGAACAAAAGTGTTTTGATTTCATCTTTGGGTTCCTTTTGCCAGACCTATTTCTTTGGTCTCTTTCAGAAGTTTTGGTTGGAAGAACAGTGCGTTTCGCCTTACGGATCCATGAGCGATGGGATTCAAGGAATGCCTTTCAAGGGCGAACGATCGCTTTATCTTAACGAATGTTCCCACCAAAATGATCGGTGCGAAGGGGCGTTTTCGGAATCCTCATCGTCTTCTTTGGGAGGGCTACCGATTGAGTTGGTATTAATCAAAGTTTGCCAATGCCAAATTGGACTGTGGTGGCCCGCCTATTGCCGCGGGTTTTCATTGAGTAGTTCCTCGATTTGCCGTCGATGAGCTTCCTGCAATCGTTCCTCAATTGCCTTTTCTGACTGCTCAGGTTCACTGGTGGTGTCGGTTTTTGAGCCGCGAATATATGTCGCTCTCGCTTCCGTCATCCCAGCCGATTGATTTTCTTCCGATGGACAGGGCGAACAGGGCGTTTCTGAATTTGATGGCGAAGAAATGGGGCTCTCTGGAGCTTGGCTTGTTGATTTTGGTCTTGGCATGGGAATGGGTTTAACGCGGTTGTTTCTGACGCCCTCCCCCGAAGATTCCATGATTTGCTTGATGTCGTTTCCGATTTGGATTTCGGTAAAGTCAACGTTTGCTGAATCGAAGTCGTCTTCTTTTGTTTCGGTTTTATCTTCAAAGTCGACAGTCGGAATTACTTTTGCAGGCGGTTCTATTTCGTTTGCCATACAAGTTGTCACGTTCGAGGTTTCTGTATCAGGCGAAATCGCGACTCGCGTTGCATTGTCGTTTAATTCCATCTCCTTTGGTTCAAGTGTTCGCTCGTCGGCCACGTCGCTGGAGGTGACGCCGTTTTGATTCTCTAAACCAACGTTGTTTTCTGGATCCCATTCTTTTTGCGGTGGGGGATTTGTCAGCGAGGGTTCAAGAGTTCGCTGCGAACCACTTTGACGGTTCGGAACTGCCGATCTTTCACCTGAGGTTTGATGTAAGACTTCACGCCGCCATTGCGGTTCAACTTCATCAGATGATTGAAGCTGTTCATCGTTGTCGTCAAATTGTGAAACGAAACTGGGAGAAGCGGCAAAGAAAACAAGTCCGACTCCGCTCAGTAAACCAGCAATACCTGACGCCCCGAGAATGATTTTTTTAGATAGACCTTCGGGTCGTGAGCCAGAATAAGGTCCGTCGATCAGGGAAATGAGATTCGTTGTTTTCGCTGCGGCACGCGTCGCTTGAGCCCGGGATAATTCTTGCAGCGATTGATTAAGAATAGCGCGTTTTTGTTCAACTTGTTTTACGATTTCGGCATACGGTGCGCGGACTTCTGCGAGTTTCGAAATTTGTCTATCGAAGCCGGTTTGTGAGTCTTGTAAACGCTTAATCTGTGCGTTCAGGACTTCAACCTGAGCCGCCAGTCCATTTAGTGCAGTGTCAACTTCTTCCTGTATTTTTTGTCGAATGATGGATTCGGCTCTGATTGCAGCCTTGGCTCTCGGGTGAAACTCTTCAAACTGCCCGAGTGTCATTGCCGTCTGAGATTGAATCGTGATCAATTGTTCTTTGAGTCTCTGGAGTGTCGGTTGGGCTGCAAGTAATTCGCGAGAAAACGAAAGAACGTTGTTGGGATCACTCTTTGCGATTTGAATCGCCTGGATTTGGTTTTCGAGTTCTAATTGGCTTTGCTTTGCAACCCGTAGTTCTTTTTGCAGGGTTGATTTCTGTTCCTGCAAACCCGAGGGTCCCGAGCCTGATTCGCTGACAGCGTTGCGGAGGTCAATCAGGATATCGCCACATCCTTTCTCGAATTCAGACATTTCTTTGCTAACGAGCTCCAATTCGGTTTTCGCCGCTGTTACCGTGACTTTTAATTCGTTCTCCATACTCTGACCGCGTTGGTCACGAAGTCGATTGATTTCAGTTTTGAGTTCCGCTGCGAGAATTGCTACGGTTTTTTTCGCCCGCTCGATTGAACTCGAATTGACAGAAAGTAGCAGAACTTCGGTCCGTCCAAATTCGGCACCATTGGGCGGTGAAAGCGAGATCGCTGCCTGAAGACCTTCCACGTCATAGATTGTCGGCCATTGTTCCGGCGATTTGTGATCTGCTGGCGGTTCCAAAGCAGAAAGGACTTTGGTGACAACAGCGTGGCGACGAACAGTGTCATGGATGGTTTCCTGAACCATCTTCATCATGTCCAATGAATCGAATCGACCCGGCATCACCGTTTGAAGCGCTAATTCATCCCGGATTTGTATGGACTGAGTCGCTCTCCATTTTGGCGTAGAGGTCAAGATGTAGCCTGCCGCCAAAGCAGAAAATAACGCAACGGGTGCCAGCAGCAGCACCATGTGCTTCTTGAAAAGCCGGATGAGCAAAGCAAAGTTGCTTGGGTTTGGAGCGGACATTCAGTTCAATCGTTTCGGGATAACTCTTCTCTTCGTCATCGCCATTGCATGTAAACTTCGTTGATTGAATTCGATACAAAATCAAGTCCCGTGCGTAATTGACTTTCTTTTTCGCTACTTTTAGAACGATTGCGTTTTCCGGAGCAATTGGATTTTCGGCAAAATCGTTAAAGTCACCGTATTTTTTGTTGATCTGTTTTTCGGTCTGTCCTCAAATAATAAAATGTGTGCGAGGGTTCATCTGTCCACGCCTTTTCGATTTTGAAATCAATCCAATGCGAAAATCAACGTTATTAAAAACCCTCGTATTATGGGGCGTATTGCAGGTCGTTAGGCATGGTGTCGCACAAGAAGAGACCATTCGTTTTTCTTCTGAGAATTCAGTTGATCGCGTTGACGGGTTTGACGGCGCTACAAAACTCCGCATCGACCAAGCGGTCCTGAAAGAAATGGAATCGCAGCAAATCGTTGGAGCTTCGGTTGGCGTGATACGTAATGGCCGAGTCGTTTTCACACGGGGCTATGGTCTGGCCGACCGCGAGAAAAAAATCAATTTTTCTGAAAAGACGGTTGTGAATTGGGCATCGAATTCAAAACCGGTGGTTGCTGTCGCTGCGATGCAATTGGTGGAGCAGGGGAAGTTAAGTTTGGAGGATCGAATCAAAAAGCACTTGCCTGAGTTGCCTGTCTCGTGTGACGAAATAACGGTCCGCCAAATTCTTTGCCATCAAAGCGGGTACCCGCATTACTCCAACGGGAAAATTGCTCCCTTAAAAACGCCGATCGAAAGTGGAGCCGACGGGAACGACCCACTGTTTTCCATCAAGCGGTTCGCCGGCTCACCTTTGATTTATAAGCCGCGGGAACAATATAGTTATTCTTCCTACGCCTTTGTCCTGTTATCCGCCGTGATCCAGCGTGCTGGTAAAGAGCGGTTATCCGATCAAATCAAAAATAGAATTACACAGCCATTGGACATGGGCAGTTTTCAACTGGACGCGGAATTAGACATGCAATTGAATTGGGCGGTTGGCTATAAGAAAAATTTTGTAGGAGCGGTTGCACGTGTACCTGAGTATGCCCACGATTGGAAACATGGTGCTGGTGGTTACAAATCAAGCATTGTTGATTTCGCAAAATGGGCGGAAGGGCTGATCAATCGAAAGCTTTGTTCTGAAGCGAGCGAGAAAGCAATGTGGAAATCGCAAAAGACATCGAATGGAAAGTCGACTGACGCTGGACTTGGTTTCTTTATCACGACGCAGAACGGGACGCTGAAAGTCTCGCACGGTGGGTCGCATTCAGAGGCCCGTTCGCGAATGGTGCTTTATCCAAAAGCGAAGCACGGGATCGTCGTGCTTTGCAACTGCGGGCATGCAGATCCAGCAAAAATTTCCACTGCGATCTATCGCGTTCTGAAAAAATAAATTCTCGGCAGTTCAGAAGATTAAATTCAATGGAACGCATTTGGACCCTTTGGAATCAGATGCCAACCTCCATGTTGGTTCGGAATTTTGCCCTTTTTGGATAATCCGAATTGGATGTTCATTTTTCGGTAGATAGGATTCGGGTCGTCGCTTACGATGGTGCGTCCAACTTGACGTTACCCATGGCATGACCTGATGAAGCTTGAATTTGACGAAATGTACTCCGCGTTTTTGAATCGCGATTCAGAATACGATGGATTGTTTTTTGTTGCCGTGAAGACGACAGGGATTTTTTGCAGGTCGGTTTGCCCGGCCAAAAAGCCGCTAAAAGAAAACGTTTCTTTTTTCGAAACGACGTCCGATGCATTGGCCGCAGGCTATCGACCGTGCAAGAAATGCATGCCGATGCATGTGGCCGGGAAGATGCCGGCTTGGTTGGAAGATGTCATTGAGAAGTTTGAAAGTGATGCTGCCAGAAAATGGAAAGATTACGACATCCGCCAAATGGGAATCGATCCAACGCGGGTCCGACGATGGTTCTTGTCCAATCATGGCATCACTTTCCACGCATTTCTTCGAAGTCGTCGACTGTCAGCCGCATTGTCGCAAATCACGCTTGGCCATGACATGACGCAAATCGCTCATGACGCGGGATATGAATCGATCAGCGGTTTTCGGACTGCGTTCCAACAATGGTTCGGATGTCCGGTTGGATCAGCGAACGATCCAGAGTCAGGAATTCGGGTGAATCGCGTATTAAGTCCGCTTGGGCCAATGATTGTTGCAGCCGACGATGAGCAGTTGTACTTGTTGGAATTTGCGGATCGGAAAATGTTGGAGACTCAGTTTAGTCGGCTTGCGAAAATCACGAGGCGCGATGTTTTTCCCGGCAAAACAGATTTGATGCATGAGACACAAACGCAATTAAACGATTATTTTGAGGGGATTCGTCAAGGGTTTGATTTGCCGTTGTTTATTCAAGGCAGCGAATTTCAGGATCTGGTATGGAATGAATTGTTGAATATTAAATATGGAGAAACCTGCTCGTACGAAGAGATTGCATCGAGGATTGGTAAGTCATCGGCCCAGCGGGCGGTGGGTAAAGCAAATGGGGACAATCGTTTGGCGATTGTGGTTCCTTGTCATCGAGTCATTCGCCAAAACGGAGAATTATCCGGGTACGGGGGTGGCGTTCGACGAAAAGAATGGCTGCTTCAACATGAAAAAGCGGTCCTGCTTGCCGGGATGAATCCGGACGCGACTGATGTTAATTAGCAACGCTTTTCGACGGGGCGAATGTGGGGCTATCTAAAGCATTCGGCTATTGGCTGACAACAGAAGTTCGCCATAAGCCGTTTTCCTCGTCGGGTTCCCAAATGAATGTTTGTGATAACAGTTAAACAGTAATTGGGCCGATGGCAGGCAACGCCTCTGATTGATGAGGCATTACTGAATGGACTTCGGATTTGGTCAACCGATAAAACCAAACGAAAATTGAAATCCCGATCATGCTCATCGCAAAATAGGCTGGTAACGTATAGCTTAGACCACCATTTTCACCCGATTTGAAGATCATTTGGAGCCACGGTTGGGAATCCAAATGGGATGTGTTCAATTGCGACAAACTGACGGTCACAGTGTTGTGGGTGAAATGATAAAACATTGCGGGCAAAATGCTGCCTGCTTGAAAACTAATGAACCCGATCAGAGTTCCGGTGAAGAATGCGATGATCGATTGTTGCAGGAGCCCATGTGTTGCACCAAAGAAAAGGCTGCTCAAAAGGATTGCCGTCCAGCGGTCGCTGGATTGGCGGAGGCCGTTCATGATGAATCCACGAAACGCAAGTTCTTCGCTAATTGCGGGAAGCAAAGCAAATAACAAGATGATGTATATGAAGCTTGGTGCACCCGAAAAAATGGTTTCCATTAACTCTTGAAGTGCTCCACCGTCGGCCTGCATTGGATAGACTCTTAAGACCAGCTCTTGAAATCCTTTTACAATTGGATGCAAACAAGCCGCCATTAAGATCGCCAGCGGGATCGTTTGCCATTTTGTTCGATTCAATCCCAGTGTTTTAAGCGGGTTGGTTGTCAGAATGATCGCCATCAACGCAACGGGACCAATGATCATTCCAACATGCAAGATAAGTGTTTGGCGTGCGAATTCTCCAAACGACCCGGGCTGCGTCGCAATCAGAGTCGTGAAAAAACGAATAACAAGCAACAGCACACCGCAGAATACAGCTTCCAGGAAGGTTGGAAAGGCGCCGCGTTCCCGAACGAGGTTGCGGAATAGTGAGCCGATTCCAACCCGTTCGCTTTCGCGGAACAGGACTTTTTCGTTGTTGAATTGGCGAACCGCCCATTGAATCACAAGCAGGCAACAGCAAAACGTTACGCCTAAAACGGGAGCTGCAAATTGCATGGCTTCGTATATGCGGTTTTCAATCAAAGCCCTCAGCACTAGCATCAAACCTGAGATTGGAATCAAGCTGGTGCCCAGGTCCAACTCTGCACCTGGCATCATCGGAAGCATCATCAACGGAACGCTGATCATCAAGATTGGCATCAGGTAATATTGTCCCTCTTTGCTGCTTCGAGCGAACGATGCAATTGCAAGCGACGTCGCGCTGAACAAAGCAGAGAGCGGAACCAATGCAACAATCAGCCAGCCAAACGCGTGAAATGGCGGAGTGCCGAGTGCCATCGCTCCCTGACTCATGCGTGCCATCGAATTGATCACGAAGAGTCCAGTAAAACTCATGCTAAACAGGTTCAGCATTGACGTTCCCATGCTGAATGTCATTACGGTCAATAACTTGCCCCAAACAATTTCCGTGCGGGACGCTGGGCTGGATAAAAGCGTTTCCAAAGTGCCTCGCTCTTTTTCACCAGCGCACAAATCGATCGCAGGATAGAAGGCCCCCGTCAATGCCCAGATGAACACAACAAATGGCAAGACCCGTGACCAGACGGCAGCCCGTTTTGACACGTCTGAAGAAAGGTCAAATTTGTGAACATGAAACGGCCGGATCTCTGCTGCCGAAATTTGTTTTGCCCTGAGGTTTTCTGTGGCCAGTTTATCGCGATAAGTCCCAAGCAGGGATTCTATGCGGGTTACAGCAATGCGACTTTTGTCTTTAGACGCTTGTGCAAAAATTTTCACATCCGTTTGAAGTTGCCCATCAATTTCAGTTGCGAAGTCTTTCGGAAACACGACAAGGCAATCGACACCGGATGCGTCCAGCAGTCGTTGCAACGAATTCTGGGTCTCTTGGTCGGCAGGCAGCTGCGCCGTATCGAGGTTACTTGATTGCCGTTCTTCCATTTCAATGGCGGCTTGCCAAAGATCATCCTTTTGAGCGAGTTCCAACTGCATTAGCTCTTGGGCTGATGCGTCCGCAAAGTTGTGACTGAACTGTTCGTCAACAATCAATGGGTTTTCAGCCGGAAGATTTTCTGCCCCAAAGATTCTTATCTTTGACGGATGTTCCTTGCTGAAGTTCGCCATTTGCAGGAAGACCATGCCCAACAGGGGGTACATCAGCAGGGGCAAAACAGCAATGGTGAAAAGCGTGCGTCGATCTCGAAGTTGATCACGAAGTTCACGATGAAAGATATGTTTAACCGTTTTCCAATTCATGGCAGTCTGCTTTCCACTGGTAGAACGCCTGACGGTGAGATCCCAGCATCAGAATATTGTGAAGCTTCATGGTCCAGGCAAGACGCCGCATGGGTTTCGATGAGCCGGAAGAACAGTTCTTCGAGATCGTCTTCTTCATATTCCTGCATTAAATCTACTTTTGATCCCTCCGCCAGAAGTTTGCCCTTGTTGACGACACCAATTCTGTCACAGAGTTTCTCGGCTTCTCGCATGATATGCGTCGAGAAGATAATGCATTTGCCATGGTCTCGAAGTTGAGCAACGGTTTTTAGGACTTCCCTTGCGACCAGAACATCAAGGCCTGAAGTTGCTTCGTCAAAGATGAGAACAGGCGGGTCATGTATCATTGCGCGTGCGATTGAAACTTTTTGTTTCATACCCGTCGACATCTTTGAGCCAAGGACGTCACGAAGATTTTGCATTTTGAATCGCTCGAAAATCAAGTTCATTTGGTCTTGCAGAGCGCCCTCTTCCATTCCATTGAGACGCCCAAAATACTCGACCATTTCCCAGCCCGTCATGCGATCATAAACAGCGGTGTTGTTCGAAACGAATCCGATCTGTCGGCGAACTTCTTCTGGATCTTCCGTAACGTCGATACCGTTGATCAGTGCGGTGCCGCTGGTTGGTGAAAGAACAGTGCTCAAAATGCGCATTGCCGTTGTTTTACCGGCTCCATTGGGTCCGAGCAGGCCGTATATCTGTCCCGCAAGTGCGTCAAAGCTCAGTTGATCAAGTGCTACAAAGTCGCCCATGTGGACGTCTTTATAGATCTTGGTAAGTCGACGGACATGAATCATTTAACGTAACTGCCTTTAAAAAGATTTCTTGTTTTCTGGAAGAATCTTTACCCGAATTCTTCAATTCCACCGCGACCAGCCTAATCGGTCACAAAGCCTTCACGCATGGTGTAGCTCGGACCGGCTATTTGGTTGCGACATCTTTGCGCTCTTCGGCGTGAGAAACTCTACAACACAAACTGTCGCACGCACTGGATTGCAGACGGATTCGCGTTTTATTCCGAATATTACGGATGCCATGTCATGGGGCACTGCAAAGATCGTTTGAATATTCATCTTCCGCAGGTCACGTAAATTTCAACGACCTAAGGTTTAGTAAACCTATTAACTACTGCCCAGAATTCCATTGCCGCGACGTAAAAAGATGACATCAGAATCTCAATTTGACGGTGAATCAATTATCGAGGCATTTAACCAAACCTTGGCAGAGTGCTCATTGGACAAATCATCGGCGGAAATGGTGATAAAAAATGCTGATGAAGCGCTGCCTTCCGGTATTCATCAGGCCGATTCAGAGCAGGTAACAGAGGGGGCTTCAGCCAGATTTGGTGGAGGTGCGATCGCGTCGGATGCGATTGGGCTGTCGGTATTTGATCCAATTGAGCCGCAGACATTGGAAGAGGCGGGGTTGCAAGAGTCCGATATTGAGGCGTTGACACTAAAATTCCTCAATGCGTACGGTAATAACCTTGGCCGTCAAATCGCTAAACAAATCAAACTGCCATTCGGTATCGTTCAAGGAGTCTTGAACAGTTTGAAAAACCAAATGCTGGTTTCCTATAAGAGCTTGGCAGCTGCCAACGACTACGAATATGAACTGACAGAGATTGGTTATGAGAAAGCATCTCGTTTGACGGATCTCTGTTCGTATTGTGGTGCTGCACCGGTTGGTTTCAAGCAGTATGTCGAATCCGTAAAAAAACAATCGCTGCGACGTTTGAAAATTTCGCCAAAAGAAGTTAAGCGGGCATTTAGTGATCTACTGCTTCCTCAGGAAATCGTCGCGCAAATTGGACAAGCCGTCAATTCAGGTCGCTGCATTTTTCTCTATGGTGAAAGCGGGAATGGAAAAACAAGTATAGCTACCCGTTGCATTGAATCGTATGATTCGGGAATCTGGATTCCTCGAACGTTGACAATTGGAGGGGAGATTATTCGCTTCTACGACCCCACGATTCACGAAGCGTTGCCGACAAAGAAAGTAGATTCGATCCTGAAAAAGAGTGTTGTTGATGATCGTTGGATTCGAATCAAACGCCCCAAGATTGTCGTTGGCGGCGAGTTAACGTTCGCGCAATTAGAAATCACACAGAATCGGTTGACGGGAGTTCTTGAGGCCCCACTGCATATGAAGAGCAATAATGGTTGCCTGGTAGTCGATGATTTTGGACGACAGCGATTGACGATCAAGGAGTTGCTCAACCGTTGGATCATTCCGCTGGAAAACGGAATGGACTATTTGCGTCTTCCCAATGGTCGAGCCGTTCCTTCACCGTTCGATCAATTGCTTGTTTTTTCGACCAACCTTGAGCCGGATCAATTGGTCGATGATGCGTTCTTCCGGCGCATTCCCTATAAAGTCGAATTGACGGGACCAACAGAGTCGCAATTTGTCAGTTTGCTTTCGATTGAAGCTGAGAATGCAGGCTTTGTCGAGTCGCCTGGGTGTGCAGAGTATCTTGTTTCTACTTTGAAGCAGAATAAGCGTTCGCTGAAGTACTGCTACGTTTCAGACATCATTAAGCAGTGTTGCGAATTTTGCGAATATCACGATCAAGAAAAAATCTTGACCAAATCGATCATCGATCTTGCCGTTCACAATTACTTTGTCGGATTATAGAGTTTTGGGTCTTCCATTGTTCGCACCAGCGAGGCGTTCAAATGGCCCTGCCGTTTGATGAGTTCGGCAATTCGGCAGTTGGGAAATCATCGGTAAGGAGATGATTGCTTAGCAGGTCTCATAACCGAGTTCACGGCGCAGGCTGTTCACCTGATCGCAACTTTCCATGATGTTCAAGAGGCGTGATTCGGTGACGCTTTTTTCTCGCGGTGGTTGGACCTCCAATGTTTTGATATTTGGGCTGCCATCATCTGAGCCCCAACGCCATGAATAATCTTTGGGTGCGGAATACGCCTTGGTGCCTTCTTCCTTTGAGGAGCCGATGAATTTGTATAGACCTTTTGTTACGGTAATCGGATCGCCGACGATATCTTCATAACGAATTAGTTTTACGTCATGGGGACGAGAGCGGGCCAGGTTGACAAGGTTCTGGGTGACATTGGCCCAATATGACTTTGCAAGCCAACCGGTGACGAGGGGCGCAGATAGGTTGGCTAGTGAGCGAAACGTCATCTTTCTTAAGGAGATGACCGTATCGTATACATCACGGACCAAGGCAATGGTTCGTACGCTTTCGATAGTCGGGATCGTGGGATAGCGTTTGGATTCCTGATACCACGCAGGCTTTTTCAAGACTTTAATCGGTGGGTCATTCGGCTGATGTTGTGCCAGGATTTTTGCGACAACTTGCCGGTTTTGAAAGTTTCTTTCAGGTAAATTCAGAACGTCGTCCGCCTCGGCAAGTAATGCTTTCAGCAATGTCGAGCCGCTGCGCATCGTGGAAGCAATTGCAACAATCGAAGGCGGTTTGGACATGGACAACTTTGGTTCTGGAAATATGGCTGAAGCGAGTAGGCCGGCAAATCGATTTAGTCTCAAGTTGCCAACTTGTGTTTCTTAGCAACTATTGCCCACTATAACTCAACCCACGCGTTTCCGCGTTGACGTAAGCATCTTCGCTCCATGGGCCCTCGGCCAGTTGGATGCCGTATCGTTCGAGCAGCCCGCCACTTTCGTACGTCATGTTCACCAATGCAAGATTGTAGTCAACGATCGCTCTCACAAAGGCAGATTCCGTATTCGCGGCCCGTTGCTGGGCATCAAGTAAGAAGAAGATGTCATCGTCACCCGCTCCCAAATCGAATCGTCGCTTCTTCGGTCGCAATTCGTCAAAAATCGCTACTCTTGCGTTATAGTTCGTACGGATGCCAGCATAGGCCCGATCCACTTCCGTGAATGCACCGTTAAGGTTCAAGACGACTTGCCGTTGTTGTTCTCGTAAGACGGCGCGGGCCTTTGCTAATTGAAGCTCGGCGTTCTTCACAGCAAGGTGAGTTTGGCGTTTCCCTATCGGGCCGCCAAATTCAAATCCCATATTCCAATCGTCCAAGTCGCCTGTCGACAAATCCGACAGGGCACTTCCTTCTGGACGAGATCTGCTGCCAGCGAGGTTGTCACCAAAGCCTTTCCAGCCGTAATTTGCCACAAAATCCAATTGCCATCGATTGAGGTTCTTTGCTGCGAGGAATTCAAGCTCACGTTGTTTGATGGTCCACTGCTGACGACGAAGTTCGACGCGCTTCTCCATGGCACCAATTTGTAATTCATCCCAATCGTATTCCTGCTTGGCGATCACCGGTTCTGTGGATGGACGCAGAATGGTTCCGTCTGCAGCATTCAAGCCACAAAGTCTTCGCAATTCGCGTTCCGAGCCATAGACCCCTGCGTTGAGTTGGTTTCCAGCGAGGGCGTTCTCAACTCGGCCTTGAAAACTGAAGTATTGTTGTCGTGCTTGGGCTTCGTCGTCGGGCCGATCAATTTTCTTCCGTAACTCTCGCTTTTCCCAAACCACTCTGGCTGCCTCACGAGCCCGCATTAAATTGTCCAGATTGCGATAAGAGTAATAAAGTTCCCAGTAATTGTTTTCTACCGCACGAACCAAGTCTCTGATCGCTGTTTCAAAGTCTGCGAGCGTAATGTCCTGATTGATTCGGGCGATTAAGACACCATTGTAAAGCCCAGGAGTCGAGTTGGGGCCAGCCACTTGGTTTACCATTGTGCCCGCGCCTCGAAGCACCGATTGTCGGAATTCGGCCTGGACAATCATGTCATAGGTGCTTGCAAATCGGTTGACCGGCGAGTTGTTCCTGTTGTAGTTGATGGTGTTGCGAATTCCGTACGTTCCACCAAACGCAGTTCGCTTCGTGATCGCCGAATTAAAGTTGCTGGCATTGGTGATCAGGCTGTCGGCACCACCACCAAAAAAGCGGTTGTTGAATTTCGATTCGCTGCGGTTGAAATTGAAGGCCGTATCCCATCGTGCATCAAATGCACTAAGTGCCCCTTCAACGCCTCCGAGAGGACTGCTTTCCTGAACAGCAGGATCATAAACGGACATAGCAGCGTTGGGTGCGCTGATCACTTGACCGCCAATTTTTGATATGACTTTCGAATTTGTCATTGCCAGTCGAATGGCTTCTTCAAGCGAAAGTTCCTGAAACTTCAATTGCTCATATTCGCTGACGGTCAGCGGTCGATTCGACAACGCTTCCTGTGCAGATTGGAAAGCCGCTTCGTCGACTTCAGGGTATTCAATCGCGGTCAAGAAGTTCTGATAGGGCTCAATAGAGTTGCCTTCAAAGCTTGATTCTTCGGGTTGAATGGAGCGACAACCGGTCAAAATCAAAATAGTACAACCGATCAATGCACTCAGTGAAAAAATAAAATTGAAATGGCCGCTCTTTCGGAGGCCGTCTATTCTTGACTGCGACAATGACATTTTTTTGACCAAAGCTTGGTGAATCAGCTGGCATAAAGCTCATCTCTAATCCATTGATTAAAGACCGAACGAACCATTCGAAAGTCATAATCGTCATGAGATAATCGGAATCTGAATCAGAAACCGACGAAGCGCCATTTGCAGAAAGACAGGCAAATCCTCGTTGATCGCTGGAATCCTGCGAATCGTTGTAAACCGATAAATCCCTACAAGTTCCAATTTTAGGCGAAAAGGTATGCGGTTTTGCAGGCAAGGGTGCCGTTGCAAGTCCTTCTGCTGTATTGGTTTACGTCCAATTTTCTCGCGACCTTTACGATTCAAGCTCCTTTAGAGAAAATGGTTTTTTGAAATCATGTTGATTGATTTGCAGAATCGGGCCGAAGGATTATTCCGTATTTACAGCAAAGAAGCTTTTACCAATCGATCATCTTTCCTGACCTCCATTAAGAGAGATATATGGCCGACGTCATCAAACCAGTTGAAAACGTAACTGACACACAAGCCGAGCCTTACCTGACGCAAACCTACGACCTAGACCCAGCAGAAACGCAAGAGTGGCTTGAATCACTTCAATACGTCATCAAAAGCAAGGGGCCCGAGCGGGCCAAGTATTTGCTTTCTGCGCTCGAAGATAGCGCAAAAGTTGATGGCGTCGAAGTCGATATGAAGGCGAATACGCCGTACATCAACTCAATCGCACCGGGACAGCAACCGGTCTTTCCTGGCAATCGTGAGCTTGAACGACGGATCAAAAGTATTGTCCGCTGGAATGCCATGGCCATGGTCGTGCGGGCCAACAAGAAATTTGATGGACTGGGCGGACATATTTCCACGTTCGCGTCCAGCGCTACGCTTTATGAGGTGGCTTATAACCATTTCTTACGTGGTCGTGGGGAAAGTGGTTACGATGGTGACCAAGTGTACTTTCAGGGTCACGCGTCACCTGGGATCTATTCTCGCGCATTTTTGGAAGGTCGGCTTGGCGAAGAAAATCTAGATTGCTTCCGACGTGAATTGCGTGACGTTCAAGGGCTTTCTTCCTATCCGCATCCCTATCTGATGCCGGACTTCTGGGAATTCCCAACGGTATCAATGGGACTTGGGCCAATCATGGCAATTTACCAAGCCCGCTTCAATGAATATTTGCGCGATCGTGGGATTAAAGATACGTCAAACCAGCGGGTTTGGGCTTATCTAGGTGATGGCGAATGTGACGAGCCGGAAACACTCGGCGCCATAACGCTTGCCTCACGTGAAAAGCTGGACAATCTTGTCTTTATCGTGAACTGTAATCTTCAACGGCTGGATGGTCCGGTTCGTGGAAATGGGAAAATCATTCAGGAGCTTGAGGCGATCTTCCGCGGTGCGGGTTGGAACGTGATCAAATGTGTTTGGGGTGACGATTGGGACCAGCTTCTGGCTAAAGATGAGTCTGGCTTGCTCGTCAAACGAATGGGCGAAGTCGTGGACGGCGAGTACCAGAAGTACACCAACATGCCGGGTTCTTACATTCGTGAAAAATTCTTTGGAAAGTACCCAGAGCTATTGGAGTTGGTGAAGAACTATTCGGACGAGAAACTGGAATCGCTTCGTCGCGGTGGTCATGATCCAGAAAAGGTCTATGCGGCGTATCACAAGGCCGTTCAAAAGAATGGTCGACCAACGGTTATCCTTGCCAAAACGATCAAAGGCTATGGGTTGGGTGAAGCGGGTGAAGGAAAAAATATCGCTCACAACCAAAAGAAAATGAATGAAGAAGAGCTGCTTGAATTTCGCAGTCGATTCGGAATTCCAATTTCCGATGATGATGTCGGCAAGGCACCGTTCTACAAACCTGCTGCCGACAGTATCGAGCTGAATTATGTCAAGGAGCGACGAGAAGCGCTTGGCGGTCCAGTTCCATCACGACCGACGAAGCATCCTTTGATCGAAGTGCCAACGTTGGACGAGTATCGTGCTCGTTTCACCGATGGAACAAAAGAAGGCAAAGAGATGTCGACCACCATGGCATTTGTTCGCTTGCTGACAAAGCTGTGCAAGGACAAAAAAATCGGCAAAAACATCGTGCCAATTGTTCCGGACGAATCCCGAACGTTTGGTATGGAAGGTATGTTCCGTGAGGTAGGCATCTACGCTCATGCGGGACAGCTTTACGATCCGGTCGATTCCGAACAAATGCTTTACTACAAAGAGGCAAAGGACGGGCAAATTTTAGAGGAAGGCATCAGCGAAGCTGGCTCGATGTCATCATTCAATGCCGCGGGAACTGCTTATTCAACGCACGGCGTGAATATGATCCCGTTCTTTATCTATTATTCCATGTTCGGATTCCAGCGAATTGGAGACTTGATTTGGGCTGCCGCTGACATGCAAGCCAAGGGCTTTTTGCTTGGTGGAACGGCTGGCCGTACAACGCTCAACGGCGAAGGGCTCCAGCATCAGGACGGTCACAGTTTGCTGAACGCCATTGCGTTCCCAACGGTTCGGGCTTTCGATCCTGCCTTTCAGTATGAAGTCACCACGATCGTCATGGATGGCTTGAAGAGAATGTATCAGGACGGCGAAACCGCGATGTATTACATCATGGTCGGAAACGATAACTACGCACACCCAGCGATGCCAGAGGGTTGTGAAGAGGGGATCGTAAAAGGGATGTACAAGTTCTCCTCTCGCGAAGTCGAAGGTGCAAAAGCCCGCGTGCAGTTGTTTGGTAGCGGTGCGATCATGAATTCGGTCATCCGAGCTCAGGAGATACTTGCCGACAAATATGGGGTTGCCAGTGACATCTGGAGTGTGACGAGTTACACGCAATTGCGGCGTGAAGCCGATGAATGTCGCCGGTGGAACATGTTGCATCCAACTGCGACGCCGAAAAAGTCGTATCTCGAAACCACTTTGGAAGGCACAGAAGGACCATTCATATCCGCTTCCGATTATGTGAAAGCGCTCGGCGAACAGGTCGCACCATGGATTCCAGGCGATTATTTTGTGCTTGGAACCGACGGAATGGGACGCAGCGAAACTCGCGAAGCCCTTCGGCGTCACTTTGAGGTCGATGCCGAGTGTGTGACATGGGCTGCATTGCATTCGCTTGCCAAGCAAGGCGTATTCACCATGGCTGAAGTGGATCAGTCGATCAAAGACTTAGATATCGATCCAGAAAAGGCTTTCGCAATTTACGCATAAACAAGTTTTGCGTTGAGAAAGCTTTTTTTAAAGTTTTGGTATGGCGAGACCGTTTTCGTTTCGCATCAGTAATCAATTTGGCTTTGTGATTTCACAAAGCCTATTTACCTTAAACATCAAAAAATAAAAACAATAGACCTGGGAATAAAATGGCCACAGAAGTCAAAACTCCTGATCTCGGGGACGGAATCGATTCAGGCGACGTTCTCGAAATTTTCGTCAGCGTTGGCGACACCATTAGCAAAGGCGACGGAGTCGTCGAACTTGAAACTGACAAAGCGACCGTTACGGTACCAAGTGACGTGTCCGGAACGGTGACGAAAATATTGGTCGCCGAAGGCGATTCCGCCGCTACTGGTGCGCCGTTGATTGAAGTCGAAGCAGGTGCTGCGGCAGCGGTCGCGCCGGCTCCAACCGAAACTCCTACACCAGCTCCATCTCCTGCACCAGCTCCACCAGTCCAGGCTGCTCCATCAGTCCAAGCTGCTCCATCAGCACCGACGCCGCAGCCGACCCCAACGCCAGTGCAAGCAGCTCCTCTTCAGCCTGCACCAGTTCAGCCAACGCCGGCCCCGGCACCTGAGCCCGTCGCGCAGCCGGCTGAATCCGGCGCGGTGATTGCCGCCGGTCCGGCCGTTCGAAGGTTCGCTCGAGAAGTTGGTGTCGATCTTGCTGTCGTCTCCGGGTCCGGAGAGCATGGACGGATCACTCGAGAAGATGTTCTGGCGGTTGTGCGAACGGGCAACAAGGCTGCAAAAACTTCTTCGACGACAGAAACCGTCGATCCAAATTCAGATAGCGACGGTTTCGGACCGGTTGTTTACGAAAAGATGTCGCGAATGCGTAAGGCGATCGCGGCCCAGATGCATACATCCTGGTCAACCGTTCCTCGCGTCACCAACTTTGATGATGCCGACGTAACTGATCTGGAGGAATTCCGGCAGTCCAGCAAAGCTGACTACGCGGCTCAAGGCATAAAACTGACGACCATGCCGTTTTTGATTAAGTCGGTCGCGATGGCACTGCGGAATCATCCCGCAATCAATTCCGAAGTTGATATGGAAGGTGGACGCATTTGCTTGAAGCAATACGTAAACATCGGAATCGCCGTTGATACCGACCGCGGTTTGGTTGTGCCGTCTCTAAGTGACGCCGATAAACTTTCGATTCCAGATATCGCCCGTGCTCTTGGTGGCATTGCTGAGAAATCTCGAACAGGAGACTTTTCTCTCGATGACTTAAAAGGAAGTTCATTCACGATCAGTAACCTTGGTGCAATCGGCGGGACGTATTCGACGCCCATCGTCAACGTTCCTGAGACATGTATTTTGTTGGTCGGACGCAGCCGCAAAATGCCGGTTGTGGTCGGAGATGACATCGTTCCCCGATTGATGATGCCATTGAGCTTGTCATACGATCACCGTGCGGTTGATGGTGCAACAGCGGCACGTTTTCTAAATGATGTGATCGGTTTCTTGAATGCACCCAGCCGGATCCTGTTGGCTCCCTAGTTGATGCCAGTGATGAATTGCAATGTAGCCGCCGTCGCCAAGCGTTGGAAATCCACGCTCTGGCGAGCGTAGCTACCGGTCAGTTCAACATTGACGAGCCACTAGAGCATCACTGACAGATCCCATCGTCAGCCTTTTTGCAGTAATCAAAACCATGGATCCATTTGTTTTCGGATGTCTAATCTTTGGCGGCGGTGCGGCGATGATGGGGCTGCATTATGACTCTGATTTTCGTCAAAAGTTCAAAGAGACGTCTGACGAAGAGGCAGCGTATTATAAAAAGCAATATTATCGGCGTATGATCGCCAGCGGAATGATTGCGCTGGTTGGCGTTTTGTTCATGGTCTACCGGCTGTTGCCAGAGCGGTCGATCACTCGCCTTTGGTTGATCGGGCTGGTGTTGATTTTGGTTGGATGCGTCGTGGTGTTTGGAGCGATAGACTTCGGGTCAATCAGTCGTCTATTTGCTATCCAGCAAAAAAAATCGGCCGATTCAGCGAGGGAGCTTGCCGATGAGTTGGCTCGGATCAAAAAGAATCGTCGCGAACAGGCAGGGGGTAAACCGCAGGATATTGACCCCGGCAATATTGAGGCAAAGATTGTTACACGCGAAGAAGGCGACTCGGATTCTTCACTGGGTGATTCTTCACTGGGTGACTCGACGGATACTGATTCAAAATAGAAATGGTTTCGCAGGTATTCTGTTTGGAAGAGTGCACTGCCGGTAATGGCTTGGGTTTCGCTGTAATGATGAACCGTTGCCAGTGTTTATGGTTTTGCAGTGTTTATGGTTTTGCAGTGAAGGTTGTGTGGCGTCGATTCGGATCCGGGTTGGGCGAAGCAACCCGGATCTGCATCGGTAACCAAATTAAACCGTGGGGAGTTGCCATGGATCGCGGCGTTGTCGATCGAGGTATTGGTTATCTGCTTTGTCGACAAAGGACCAGTTTTTAGGATCCCACTTGAAGGAACGTTTGTGCCAATAGGCGAGGTTACCGAGATGGATAATCGTTGCGGTTCGGGCTCCTTTTTCTACTTCCGCTACAGGGGGATTGCGGGACTTAATGCAATCAAGCCAATCGCGATGGTGTCCGGGCGAAACGGGGAGTCGTTGCTCGTTGTCGCCCAATGGAGTTTCGACTAATTCGACGGGGTCGCTTTTCAGGACCCCGCGATCAATTCGCAACGTTCCGTTTTCGCCATGAAAGACGCAGCCGCTCGGTCCGCCGTGAATCATTTCGATTCCATTTTCGTAGAGATACTTGACGCCTTTTTTCGCATTTGGATCTTTGGGAGCAATGATTTCGACAGGCCCTGATTCGTCCATTTCGAGCGCCCATTGGGCGATGTCGTAATGGTGGGCGCCCATGTCCGTATGCCCACCGCCAGAATATTCAATGTAGCTTCGCCACGCTGGAAAGTGATTGTGAACGCCACGAGGGGAGAGAATCGAATTGTAAGGGCGCATTGGGGCTTGTCCCAGCCACATGTCCCAATTGAGACCAACTTCAATTTCCTCTTTGGGGAGATCGCATTTCATGCTGGGCGCTCCGACTCCGACGGTGACTTTGGAAATTTTTCCCAAACGACCACTTCGAATGATATCCACCGCGTCACGGAACTTCCCAAATACATTGGAGCGTTGTTGGCTACCGGTCTGGACGATCCGCTTGTATTTGCGGGCGGCTTCGACACACCGTTGTGCCTCGGCGATCGTCAGTGTGAGGGGCTTTTCGCAATAAACGTCTTTGCCCGCTTTACAGGCCTCGATGATCGGGGTCGCATGCCAATGATCTGGGGTTGCAATGCAGACCGCATCAATGTCATCACGAGCAATGATTTTGCGATAGTCATCGTAGGAATCGCAACCATCGAACTGTAGCTTTTGGCTGGAGTATTTTTTGTTGACCCGCTCTTTTGCATGCCTTAGTCGTGTCTGATCGACTTCACAAACGGCGACAACTTGAACATCGTTCTGGTTCAAAAGTTGAGGAATATGATACCCATTGGCCATCTTGCCACAACCGATTATCGCGACGGTCAACCGCTCGTTGGCAGATTTTCGGGAAGTGAATCCCAGGGTCGCGGCCGAGACAAAGTTCGGAGCGGAAACGGCTGCGGTTGAAGCGGCCGCGGTCTGCATAAAACGGCGACGCGAAAAAGAACGGCGCGAGTTTGTTTGATGTGATTTCGACATGGAAGGTTCGAGAGTGGGATGATGGGAGCCTCTAGAAAGCATTCCCTAACATGTTAACCCATTCAAATTCGGATTGCGACTTGAGCCATTTATCGCGATTGTATTTTCTTACTAGCCACTTTTTTTCGGCTGTATTTGCTTTGCTCAATCGCTTGTTCGTAAACTTCTTCGAGGCGATCGACTACTTGTGGCATTTGATATTCAGCGGCGAATTTCAACGCGCCATGTCCCATTCGACGACGTTTTCGACGTTTGTTTGCCATGTGGAGCATGCAGGTTGCCATGTCCTGGGGATTATCCGGTTCGAAAAGCAAACCGTTCTCACCATTCTCAATAAGTTCGGGGATTCCTTTTGAATTAGCACCAACGATTGGCAATCCAAACGACATGGCTTCGAGGATACTCATCGGTTGGTTTTCAGTCTTGCTTGCCGTGACAAAAGTGTCGGCGAGCAGGAGCAGGTTTTCATCAATGAGTCGCTCGTGAGAAACGTGTCCCAAAAAGATCACGCTGTCTTTGATCCCTAGCTCCTCGGCTTGTTTTTCCAGATCGACCTTGCTCGGACCGTCACCGATAATCACTAACTTCGCTCGCCGTCGTTTTTTTTGCACGAGTGCAAACGAGTCAATCACAACATCTAAGGATTTTTCAGGAGAAATCCGGCCGCAGTAAACAAACGAAGGTCCAAAAATGCCCAAATCATTGCGCATCTTCATGATCGCATCGGCGTCGACTAAGCGAGGACGTTCGATGCCATTAGGGATGATGATTGGATCAAAACGAATTCCATGTGCCACCAACGCATCTTTGACGGACTTGGATGGGCTAGTGACAAATCGGCAAGCATTATAAAACGAAACCGAATACCACCACATGAACTTTTGAATGAACTTGAAATTCGGAAGCCCAAACGATTTCAGATAACCAGGATCTGCAAAAAACGTGTGAAACGTGCCCACAGTGGGCTTGCGCAAAAGTTTGGACGCAATCAAGCCTTCCCAGCCACAGCCCCATTCGGTGCTCATGTGAACGATGTCCGGATTCCACTTTCGGACTCGCCACAACGAAGTCAAAAAAGATGGAAACGTGATGCGTAGTTTGGGGACTTTCGAAACGCCAACATTAAACGGTACGTCAAAAACTTCAACATTGTCCGGAAGATCGATTGAGGTACTCTCATCGATGTCTTTTTGACGTGGTTTTGGGCGAAAGATACAGACGTTGTGCCCTCGGTTTACCAATTCTGAGGCTTGATTCAGAACCGAGAAGGTGACTCCCGAGCAGTACGGAAGGAAGCTATCTGTAAACATGCAGATTCGCACGCGTTACTCCGCCAAGACGCAAAAAAAAGTGACACTATGATTCGTGAAGCAAAGTTGCTCGAACAATTCCAAGCCACTTCAGCGTACTTTTTACCATCTTGAACGATCGGAAGCGATTCCTTTACGGGGCATGGACCGTTTTTCAATGAATTTTTGCGTGAATCGAATTCAAGTTGCGAATTTGGAGTTGGTGCGTAACTTCAAAAATCAACCGTTTGTTTGCAATCAGAGCGTTTAACCGACTTATCGACAAATGTTACTGAAGAAGCAGAAAAAGTCATTTCAAAACCTGACTCGTTGAAAATTCGGCGATAACCAAACAGAATGAAGGCTGATTCAACTTCGTTTAGCCCCACCAAATTGATAAGGAATTCGATGAAAAACAATAAAACATATTGCGTGTTTTGCGCTGTCATTGCCCTTGTTTTCACTGCAATGATTTCAGCTTCCGCAAACGCACAGAAACCCCGTTACACAGATCCTGCGAAATCTGATGCCGATTTTAAGTTTCAGGGTGAGTACGTGGGCAAAATTGGTGAAGATGATTTTGGAATTCAGGTTGTTGCATTAGGGAAGGGTAAGTTTCAGGCTTACGGATTTCAGGGTGGGCTTCCGGGCGATGGCTGGAATGGTGAAGAAAAGATGGTCATTAAAAATGTCGGTGTCTTAGAAGATGGCATCGTTAAGTTTGAGGGTGACGAACGTGGAAATGGAACGATCAAAGGGGGTGCTTTGACAATCACTTCGCCGGACGGGCAAAAACTTGGTGATTTAAAAAAAGTCATACGTAAAAGCAAAACGCTCGGTGCCAAGCCCCCGGAGGGAGCAGTTGTTCTTTTCGATGGAAAAAACGCGGATGAGTGGAAGAATGGAAAGATGACCGACGATGGGTTATTGATGCAAGGCACGACCAGCCAGAAAACGTTCGGAAGTCACAAGGTTCACATCGAGTTCCTTTTGCCCTACATGCCAGAGGATCGCGGCCAAGGACGTGGCAACAGCGGCGTTTACATCCAAGGTCGTTACGAGCTTCAAATGCTTGATTCGTTTGGGCTTGAGGGGAAAATGAACGAATGCGGTGGGATTTATTCTGTTTCAGGGGTCAAAACCAACATGTGCTATCCGCCGTTATCTTGGCAAACCTATGACATTGAAT
>CAJQQR010000037.1 GCA_905480545.1 uncultured Pirellulaceae bacterium | reverse complement strand
GGAATCGCACAAATATTTTGCCTTGGTTGCTCAATTGTCTTGTGGCAATCGGTCGAGCAAAAGTTTCGATTGGTTTTGTCAGGCTTAATTGGCCTTTTGGTTTTTGGGATTTTTTGCACGATGACGCGAAGCGTCTGGTTGAGTCTGGTTTTGTGCGCAGCGGTCACCATGTGGTTTGCGTTTCCCATTGCCATGAGGGGCCTGATGATTGCGACTGGGGCGGTCGCAATGGTGTTGTTTGTGCTGGTGTTAAGTCCGTATGCAAACAAATTTAAAAGAGATAGAGATGTAACGATCGATCAAATGTCACAGTCGGCTGGGCTGCGTCCAATGCTGTCTTCAGTAGCATTGGACATGGCTAAAGATCGCCCTTTGTTGGGCCATGGCTATGGCCAATACAATGTGGAGGCGGGGCCGTACCATCTGAATCATGACTCGGGGCTGCCGCTCCAAAAAGTGAAAAGTTATGTGCAGCACAATGTTTTTCTATCCTACCTGACGGAGCTTGGCCTGATCGGATTGGGCCTAACACTCATCATTTTGAGCTGCTTTGTTTTTAACGCCCACGAGGTGCTCCAAAACAGTGGATTGCCAGGCAGCTATCGCCTGTTTGGATTGGCAGCATTGTTGCTTACGCTAGCGATGATCATTAATGGTCTCTTCCACGATGTTTCACTGATCGTGATGGTCGGTTCCATTTTTTACTTTGCGAATGGGCTGGTCTATTCGATTCGAGATCAGGCGGAAGTGGAGGCAAAAGTGATTGAGGGTCCTCCGGTTTGAAGAAACAGAAATCGGCTTGACCGTTTAAAGTCTATCATTCGTTCTTCTTATTTTTTCGCGATAGTCAGGCTGAAGCCGAAACGTCTGCAAACTTGGACCGCCAGGCGATAAGGCAAGAGTTCTAACACGGGTTCGATCCATTGTTTAAAACGTGTCAATGATAGAAACCAGTGGTGATGGATTTTCGACTTACTGATCAACGACGGAGTCGTTACCGTCTGGAAACCCGATTGCCTCAGCAGTCCAACCACTTCAGAAAGTTTATATTCCTTTAAGTGGAATCCAATTGCCGTTGAACGTGGCGGCATGTGGTCTGCTGTAACATCGACGGGACGCATGTGCCAGTTGGGTGTGATCGTGATTAGTTCACCACCGGGCGTAAGGAGACTGTAGATTTTCTCCAAATACTCGCTGATTTCGTCGACTGGAATGTGTTCGAATACGTCGTTCCAGTAAACGACGTCGAAAGTTCCAGCCAGATCATTTACTGTTTCGTTGTCTAGGAAATTGCCGAAACAAAGGTTCTGATGATCGCGTTTCGGAAGCTTGTCTTTTGCATCGCTGAGCAGTTGATCAGCAACTTCCAGACCGCCAACGCGATAGCCATTTTGTGCAGCTGATTGTAGCAGCATGCCTGACCCGAATCCTACTTCGAACAAGCCGCCTGTGTTTTGGTCCTTGTTGAGGGCATTCAATCGTTCCAGAACGAAATGAGTGTAGCGATGATCCATCCCCATTGCGAATTCTGAGTTTCCTTCTCGTTCAGAAATCTTCGCAAGAATTTTGCAGACGGTTTGGTAGGCAAGGCAGATTACTTCTGTTCGTCTTTGGCTGCCTTTGGTTGAATGCTTGATTTGTTTGGCAAACGCCGTTTCTTGCTCCCACTGGAGTTGATTCAGATCTTCGATCGAAAGATCGTTTAGATTGCAGCATGTACCATCAACCAGTTCGACAATTTCCTCGGTTATCGAATTGATTGACTCATTGGTGTGATCGACGCGATTCGAATCTGTTCCATCCAGAGGCTGTTGGGGATCGGTATTTGGACGGGCTTCATAGTCGAGGCGTTGGATCATCTGTTGATGCTCTTATGCGGTTTTAAGCATGAATCGGGGACGTGAAAGTTTAGCTTGAAATTAATGACCGATCGTGTTCGGTTTGCTTTCTTCCGCGACGAAGCCCTCAAAACATTTTTATGACGGTTTAGAATGACGTATATTGATTGGAGACAGTCCGGCGACTCGACATTCTTTTCAAGACTAACACTTGCGCAGGCTAATATGATTAAGCCGATTTTTACAATAACTCTGTTTTTGCTATCGATTGCGTTCTGGCCTTCGTCGATTCTCGTCGGCCAGACAAAAGCGGAATTTGAATTTCTTCGTAGAGACATGGTCGAGAAGCATGTCGTTGGAGTTGGGATTAAGAGTCCCAAAGTAATCGAGGCAATCTTGAAGACTGAGCGCCACGAGTTCATGCCCGTTTCGATGCGTGACAAAGCGTATCTGGATGCTGGCGTTCCGATTGGTGAGAGTCAAACAATCTCGTCACCTTTTATCGTCGCGTATATGACGGAATCGCTGGAGCCAAAGGAGTCGGACAAAGTTCTTGAAATAGGAACCGGAAGTGGGTATCAAGCGGCTGTTTTAAGCCCGCTGGTAAAAGAGGTTTACTCCATTGAAATCGTGAAATCGCTAGGGGAAAAAGCGGCTCGAACCTTGCGGCGACTAAAATACAAAAATGTTTTCACGAAAATTGGTGACGGTTACAAAGGCTGGCCCTCGAAAGCCCCATTCAACAAAATTATCGTGACGTGTTCCCCGGAGAAAGTCCCGCAGCCATTAGTGGATCAGCTAGTCGAAGGTGGTTTGATGGTCGTTCCGGTTGGTGAACGCTATCAACAAACACTGTATCTCTTTAAAAAGGTCAACGGTCAACTTGATGCGGTTCCGTTACGGCCAACGTTGTTTGTGCCAATGACTGGAAACGCGGAAGACAGCCGAATTGTCAAACCTGATCCACGGAATCCATTTGTGCAAAACGGTGATTTCGAACTCAAGCCATTGACCGAAGACTTTATGCCCGGTTGGTATTACCAGCGGAAACTTGAGTGGGTGAAAGACACGTCTGCACCGAAGGGAGACTACTTTGTTAAATTTTCAAATAAGGAACCTGGAACTGCGGCCCACTTGATGCAGGGGTTTGCCATTGATGGGAAGACTGTCAAAAGCGTGAAACTCTCGGTCTCTGTCAAATGCAAGGATGTAAAAGCGGGCTTCTTTCCATACGATTTGCCCGGGGCGTCCATTACGTTTTATGACGAACTTCGCCGTGACTTGGGGAGAATGGCAGTTGGGCCTTTTCGAGGTACCAAAGATTGGAAAAGATACTACAAAGAGGTCCGAGTGCCGTCAAAAGCGAGGGAAGCACTTGTCAGAATTGGGATGTTTGGTGCCACTGGCGAGGTTTCGTTCGACGATGTGCGAACAACATTCAAGAAAGATTAGAAATGGCCTAGATTAACTAGCTTGAATTGCCAACCAAACCTGTTATTTTGAATAGGACTGATAATTTACGGGGATTCCGTAAACTTTTTCGATTTTATTTTTTTTAGAGGTTTTTTGGCTCATGAGGCGAATTTTTTCTAGGCAGATCGCTTTCCCAGCCTTACTTTCCGTCCTCATGGCTTGTTTTGCAAATGATTGCGATGCGGCCCACTGGGGTGGAGGATCGTACGGTTCAAGCGGAGGAAGCAGCGGGATTAGCTACGCTAGCAGCGGTGGAAGTTACGGCAGCAGCGGAGGAAGTTCAGGGCATTTCAGAACTCCAATTCGCAGCTATATGCGTTACGTTGCAAATCGTGTGCGCTCGTATGGAAGCCACGGAAGCTCAGGATATTCGGTTCGTCGATACTCCTATGGCTCCAGCGGCTATAGTCACACAACATATTACAGAAGCTCATCAAGTGGCGGAAGTTCGGGTGGTTCTTCAGGCGGTCGGGTTTTCTACTACCGAAGCAGTTCAAGTGGCGGTAGTTCGGGTGGATCAAGTGGCGGTAGTTCAGGTGGATCATCTGGCGGTAGTTCAGGCTATTCTGTGCCAATGGATTCCGTTCCAGCCGTTCCAGCCGACTCGGCCGAGCCATCAACGACGACTGTTTCGCCGATGCCGGAAACTCAATCGAGCGTTTTGATGGAGAATGGATTTTTGACAGTCAATGTTCCTGTCGACGCCAAGATTTACGTGAATGATAAGCTGACAACAACTCCAGGTTCGTTCCGTCGTTACAAGACTCCAAGTATCAAGTCGGGTGAAGCGCTGACTTATGAAGTCAAAGCGGTTTACGAGAAAGACGGCGCGGAACTGATTCAAACCAAAGTTGTGGATCTTTTTGCTGGTGGTTCCAAGCACGTTGATTTCGAATTCGATGTGACTCCTCCGCCAGTAACCGTTCTGTCTTTGAAGGTTCCAGAAAATGCGGAAGTTAAGTTGGCTGGAAACAAAACCAACGCAACAGGCGGGCTACGCCTTTTCACTACGACCACCCTGAAGGATGGTGACAGCTGGAAAGGCTATCGAATCGTAGTCACAACCGTTATTAATGGACAGAAAGTCGTGAAATCGAAGTCGATTGATTTGAATGCGGGAGCATCCGTTGATCTAGCGTTTGATTTTGGAAACGAATCAAATAAGGTTGCTTTCAAATAGTTCAACTTGATTCAAGCAGAATAAATCTTAAACTCTGAAATTCTAAAATCGTAAATCGTAGCCCTTTGATTCAATGCAAAGGGTTTTTTTATGCGCTCGGACAAACATCTGGGTGATTTAGTAAACTGAACTGTCATGAGTTGGGGGTTGGTGACGAAATAAATGTTACGCTTCTTCGACTCACTAAGCACGTGTAAACATTAGGCTAATCGTCTTACGTTATGTCAAAATCGAATTCTCGCAATAAAAAAAATCGCGTCGGGCGTTCACAACTGGAGACCGGGGACCATACGCGGGGTGATGGAGATTCAGGGACAGGACCTGCCGGTCATCAAAAAAACGATAATAGTCATTCCGCCGTTGATCAAAGCATGAGAACGGATTGGACCCTGCGGACTCGCATCATCGTTTCAGTTCTGGTGGTTTTACATTTGGCGGCAGTTTTCTCTGCCCCGTTTGCAATGCCACAGCCATCGAGTGAATTGTCAGTTGGAATCGACTCGGTGACTGGTCCCTATACGTCAGCCCTTTACATGCGGCATGGTTACCGGTTCT
Source organism: uncultured Pirellulaceae bacterium (assembly GCA_905480545.1). Taxonomy (GTDB): domain Bacteria; phylum Planctomycetota; class Planctomycetia; order Pirellulales; family Pirellulaceae; genus JABAAE01. The sequence continues at coordinate 54,419 of CAJQQR010000037.1, read as the reverse complement.
TTGCTCCCGATCCAGGTCCTAGCCATTTATTACGCTACGAAGTCATCGACGAAAGTGGTGACGTCGTTGCCGGACGTTTCCCTGACAAGTCGAACCATAAGCCAAGGCTGATGTATCACCGCTTTTTTATGATCAGTGAACATTTTTGGGGGCTGGGGACGCTAGGTGAGCCGGTTGAAAATCAGTCTCAGGTCGATGACCTAAATCGTGCTGTTACCTACCTGAGAGACAATGGATTCATCGATCAAGCGGATTGGTTATTGGGATCGATTCCACCCACTTCCAATGAAGAATTGGAGGAAAGGCAAATAGTGAAAGTCATCAAAGCCCTTGAAAACGATGGGAAATTTGCAGCGGCAAAATCGGCTCGCCAAAATTTTGAACGTGATAGAGATGGACTTGCTACGGCAAAGCGTCATCGAAAGGTATGGTTGGCTGGAATTGCCAAATATTTAAAACAGAAGCACAACGGTGCAGTTGTGCGAATCTGGATTCAGGAGCACCTGATTCCGGATTACGATCACATTCTCGACGGTGGTGGTTTGGATGATCCTGAAACATATGGTCCCAGGCGGTTGGTGTATTCCGATGAAGAGGTGGTCAAATGAAGACGTTCTGGATGACGGTGATGACGGCATGGGATCGATTTTGGTTCCAGAAGAGTGACCCGATTGTGTTGAGTGTCATTCGCGTGCTTGCTGGTGCCATCTTGTTTTACACGCATTTGGTTTGGACGTTCGAGTTAGAGAGCTTTTTTTCCAGCGACCTTATTCTTTCTGATGAACATAACGAGATCATCACCGGAACGAAGTTTGCGTGGTCGCATTTTAATTGGGTTGGCTCTTTTGGCCTTTTAACCGCGATTCATTACTTCGCACTTATCTGCATGTTTCTTTATTGGATCGGATTTTACACGCGGATCACTAGCGTGATCAGCTTGTTGTTTACCATTTCGTATGCAAATCGAGCAGTCGGTGCGACATTTGGTTTGGACCAGATCAATGTGATGTTAACTTTTTATTGTGCGATCGGACCGTCTGGCGCGATGTTCTCAATGGATCGTTTGTTGAGAAAACGTACGGTTGAGGTTGTGCCGACATCATTGGCCAACGTGGCGATTCGATTGGCTCAACTGCATTTGTGTGTTATTTATTTGTTCGCTGGAACCGGCAAGCTTCTGGGGTCCAGTTGGTGGAACGGTGAAGCCATTTGGGGTGCGATGGCGAATTCTGAATATCAGACCTTGGATTTAACTTGGCTCGCTGCGTCTCCTTATTTGATCAACTTGATTACACACGTTTCTTTGGCGTGGGAGGCCTCTTATGTCTTTCTCGTGTGGCCTAAGTGGACGCGGCCCGTCGTGATCGGAATGGCTTTTGGAGTTCACTTGGGGATTGGGATCGCGATGGGCATGGTCGAATTTGGACTGATCATGGCTATAGCGAACCTTGTTTTCGTTTCTTCTTCATTAATGCGACGACTGATCGGTATCGTTCTTTCCGGTGTGAATGAATGGCCAACGGCCAAATGATTCGTTGGTTCCCGTCATGTTTAGATTGTATTCACTCGAACAAATGATCAATCTGTGCGTGATCGATTCGGCCTCAGAACGGGGCGTATGGGGTCGGGTTTGCCGCAGTCACTTCAATGGTTCAGATGGCCATGGCCTGAACCGTGTTTCCTTGCTGAAGTAGCCTTTTTATTCGTATACTGCGTGATTACGTATTTTTGCTAGAGATTACCATGATTGAAAACATAGCCGTTGTTGGCGCAACGGGTGCCGTCGGATCGATTGTTCTGGAGTTATTGGAAGAAAGAAACTTTCCCTTTAAATCGATTAAGTTTTTGGCATCAAAGCGTTCGGCTGGAAAATCGCTGACCTTCAAGGGTGAATTGCACGTCATCGAGGAGCTTTCGCCCAATGCTTTTCAAGACATCGACCTTGTAATCGCCAGTACGCCGGATGAAGTCTCTCTGGAATTTACGCCTTGGGCTGTCGAACGCGGCGCAATTGTCATCGACGAAAGTGGCGCCCATCGCATGATGGAGCATGTTCCGTTGGTTGTTCCGGAAGTTAATCCGGAGGCGATAGAAAACCATCAGGGCATCATCGCAAGTCCAAACTGTTCGACGACACAAATGGTGGTCGCGATGAAGCCAATCTATGATGCCGTTGGAATCTCTCGTGTGGTTGTCAGTACTTATCAGGCACCCAGTGGTGCGGGGGCAGCGGGAGAGCAAGAGCTGTTTGATGGTACTCAATCCCATATGGAGGGTAAGTCTTTTGACTACCAAGCATTCGCTCATCCGATTGCATTCAATTTGATTCCACAGATTGGTTCCGAAAAGTTTGAAGGCTACACATCGGAAGAGATGAAAATGGTTTTCGAAACGCGAAAAATTTTCGGCGACGAAACGATCCAGATCTGCCCAACTTGCGTGCGTGTGCCTGTGGTGAATTGCCATAGCGAGTCCATTCTCTTGGAAACCAAATCTGCTTTGGAGGTTGATGCGGCTCGTGAGCTTTTTCGAAACTTTGAGGGAATTACCTTGCAGGATGATTTAGCATCGCAGAGTTATCCGATGCCGATTGATGCAAACAAAAAAGATGACGTTTTTGTGGGTCGCCTTCGTAAAGACATTTCCGGTCCGAATGGGTTGGCATTTTGGTGTGTCAGTGACAACTTGCGAAAAGGCGCGGCAACGAATGCGGTTCAAATCGCAGAATTATTAGTTAATCGAAATGCGACATGCGGTACCTAAAGCTTACGGTAGCCTATCGCGGAACCAACTATTGCGGTTGGCAAATTCAATCGAATCCGCGTTCTGTTCAACAGGTTTTGGAAACAGCGTTCACAAAAATCACTGGTGAAAAAAATCGCTTTACGGCAAGTGGTCGGACTGATGCGGGCGTCCATGCGATTGGGCAAGTTATCAGTGTTGTGACGTCGACAACGATTCCCAATGGTAATTTGGTCAGAGGGCTCAACTCAAATATCCCACGCGATATCTCAGTCCTGTCCGTTGAAGATGCTCCTGAACGATTTCATGCGATCCGGGATGCAAAGCGAAAGCGATATCGTTATCGACTGCAAATGGGGCCAGTTGCCGATCCTCTAGATCAAGAATTTGCTTGGCATGTAACGTATTCGCTGGACGTTCCGGCAATGCAGTTGGCGGCGCGTGAGTTGCTGGGCGAACACGATTTTGCGTGTTTTCAAGCGGCTGGGGCGGATCGAATAACCACCGTGAGAACGATATACGACTGTCAGTTTAATGAATGTGAAACAACGCCGTTTCGCAAGTTTCAATTCGAAATTGAGGGAAACGGTTTTCTTTACAATATGGTCCGAAATATTGTCGGATCATTGGTAGAAGTCGGTCGTGGAAAGCAATCACCTACCTGGATTTCAGAGTTGATCAGGTCAAAAGACAGAAAAAGGGCGGGGCAAACGGCCCCGGCAAAGGGGCTTTTCCTCGTGTCGGTTGACTATTAGTTGGCAATACGAATTTAAGTGATAACTGGAATGACCCAACCGAAACGTAAGATTCTTCCATTGATGAAATTACGAACGGCTTTATCGATTTTTGGTTCTTAACTAAAATCTAAAATAGGCTCGGAACCATCGAATCCGGCCAAAGTTTAATCGGGAGACATCAGTGGCAAGCGGACGCGATTTTTTAGGGCCTTATCGGCTCATTCGGCTGATTCGCGGTGGTACGAGTTGCCAAGTGTGGGAGGCGATCAAAGATCCTGATCCGCGCCGAATCGCCATGAAGGTTCTTTTGGAGGAGAAACGCAAAAACAAAGAAGAGATTCTTCAGCTAAAAAACGAGGGATTGGTCGGTATTGGGCTTGATAATCCCCATGTCATCAAAATCTACGAGTTTACGACGGCTTACCATCTTCCGTTTCTCGCGATGGAGCTATTCAACGCCCGTAACCTGAAGCAGGAACTTCGGGAAAGGCCTGAGAACTTGGCGTTTCATGCTCCAGAAATTATCCGTCGATGTGCGTTGGGTTTGAGTTACTTTAATGAGCAGGGGTACATTCATTGCGACGTCAAACCAGACAATTTTTTGGTGAATGTCAAAGGTGACGTAAAGCTCATTGACTTTTCGATCGCTCAAAAAATGAAGACCGGTTTTAGCGGGTTCTTTGGTGGGAAGCGTGCCATCCAAGGAACACGGAGTTACATGAGTCCTGAGCAGATCCGTGCAAAAAGCCTTGATGCAAGAAGCGATATTTACGGTTTCGGTTGTGTCCTTTTTGAACTATTATGCGGCAAAACGCCGTTCTCTGCCGTTAGTCCAGACGATCTCTTGAAAAAGCATTTGACATCTCCGCCACCGAGTGCAGCCGTTCACAACAGTGCGGTTTCTGCGGAGCTTTCCGGGCTGATTCAGCGTATGTTGTCCAAAGACAAAACAAAGCGGCCTGAAAGTTTCCGTGCGTTCCTTGCCGAATTCAAGGGAATGTCGACCTACAAGGCCGGAATGCGGCCAAAGAATCCGGACGAAAACGCTGTCGAATATTAAGTCGTTCTCGACATCATTAATTTTTGAAATCCATCGCTTCAGAACAAAGTGTAATTAGAAATGCCTGATCAAGTCCTTGATTTTGAACAACCCATTTTCGATTTGAAAGATCAGATCGTCGAATTCGAGTCAGCATCCGACGATTCCGCTGGATCAACGGAGAAGCTACGGGAGATGAAACGTCAGTTAACGGAACTGACGAAAACGATCTATGGAAATTTGACGCCATGGCAAACGGTGAAAGTTGCGCGGCATTCAGATCGGCCTTACACCGTGGACTACCTGTCGCTCGTATTCGAAGAATTTGTCGAATTACATGGTGATAAGTTTTTTGGTGACGACCGCGCCGTGCGTGCAGGTTTTGCGAAACTGGATGGGATCAAGGTCATGGTGATCGGTCATCAGAAAGGCCGTAACCTCAAGGAACGCCAAGAATCGTATTTTGGCTGTGCTCACCCCGAAGGCTATCGCAAGGCGATGCTGAAGATGCGGATGGCTGAGAAATACGGTTTGCCCGTCATCTGCTTTATCGATACGCCGGGAGCCTATCCTGGAATTGGTGCCGAAGAGCGTGGGCAAGCTCAAGTGATCGCTGAAAGCATGTTTGAAATGTCCAGGCTAAAGACCCCTATTGTATGTGTTGTCATCGGCGAGGGGGGCAGCGGAGGCGCACTTGGAATTGGGGTAGGGAACAAGGTCGCTATGTTGGAGCATTCCTATTACAGCGTGATCAGCCCCGAAGGTTGTGCTGGGATCTTGTGGAAAAACGGGCGACATGCTGAGAAAGCCGCTGATGCGTTGAAGTTTACCGCGAGTTATTTGAAAAACTTTGGTGTGATCGACGATGTTATCGAGGAACCACTCGGAGGGGCGCATTGCGATCACCATTCAACGGCTGCTCGAATGAAGAGCTATCTGGTTAAAACGCTCAAAAGTCTCGCCGAATTATCGGAGGAAGAATTGGTACGCGACCGATACGAGCGATTCCGGAAAATCGGCGTATTCACAGAAGAGGCAACAATAAACCCCGGTACTTCTGATTGATTTGGAACGGCCGTGACGCTTGGGGTCGCGGATGGTTTTGCGCACTAGGCGGCTCGCCGTTGATTTGCATTTTGTTGCTTAGCCGCTTGTTTGCGATTGCGTTTACCCGTTGGTAACTTGTGGATTTGTTGTCCCATCAGTTCAAGTTCGCTTTCGCCATCTTCTTGATCGGATTCGGTTATCCAAGAAGAGGGCTTTGAGGGGGCCGTTTTCTTCCCGACGTTCTGCTTGTTAGACGTCGAGTTCATGTGTCCATCGTTTGAATCCAAGCTCGACTCTTCGTCTGTAATTACTCGGATTCTCGGCCTCGATTTGCTTTGTTTTTGGGTGTTCGTTTTTTGGTTGTATGCGTTGTCTTCTACGTCATTTTCTTCAATCTGATCGGTAGCGATCGCCGCTACAATCTTGCCTTCGGCCTCTAAAATCACAAACCGAGCGTAACTGATTACCATGAAAAAGACCGAACTGTGGGCGATCGCAAAGCTGTTTGCTTCGACAACTTGTTCATTTGCGAAATTCATGGGCAGCAGATCAAGCCTTAAGATGTTAGCGAAAGCATAGGCCGCCGCTGCAATTGCAATCGATCCAATGGCGACCCTTGATCGCCATAACTCAAAGATCAGCCGACCACATATCGAGCCTGCTGGTATGCCAACGATGAGTAGCCAAATATTTCGGCCTTGAGAGAGAAATCCTTCTTCCCAATTGGTCGCAATTAAACTGGCGATAACTGGGCTGATTTGTGCCGTCGCGTCCATGCTGGCGAGGATAAACCCGCACGCCAACCATACCCACACACGATAGCTTCCAGAATAATCGTCCGCACGGAATTTTCGGACCTGATAGACTTGAAAACAGAAGAATGAAGTGGCCAGCAGCAAAAATGAAGAAATCCATGCGAGTAAACCGCCATCCAATTTCAGATTGAGTGAAGCAGCATCAATCTTGTGTGATTCGGCGAATGGGAGAACTCGAAAGTGTGCAACATTGATCAACGCAACAACGGCAACTAATAACACGAAGATGCCAGCAACCGCAAATGTTCGTTGCGGAACGAAATCAATTAGCCGGGGTTGATTTTCGACCAACGCGCCTGACGTATAGGCGTTCGTTCTTTGTGATTCTGAAACGATCGGTTCAGGATCTGGAGTTGGGTAATCAATACTGGTTGTATTTGGCGTAGTGTCCGCATCATCGCGAAACATCATTCTGCGTCGCCTGGAATCTCGCATCAATAATCCATTATCTTCGCTGAGAGAAATTCACGCTGAAAATGATTTGCGTGTACAGACCTCTTGTCCTGTCCGATTTAGTTACCACGAAAGCAATGGTAGAAATCGAGCATTCAACTTATCAAATTATTCGTCATTCATCTGGTTGCGTTCTACTGATTTCGTCATGGTTGGTTGATTTTTTAAACTTTGATTCAGCGGTAGGATTTTCACCAGCTTGGTTTCGCTGACCAGTCAATCATCAGTATGGTCGCACAAAAGATTGGATCGGCAAATGAAAGGGAATAGATCGAAAATTTTATGCATGCACCGTCGAATCGGATTCGACCACATAGTTTTTCAAATCGTCAAAACCGTCAATTCGAACAATTAACTCATCTCCTGGTTTTAAGAAGACGGGTGGCTTTCTGGCCGCTCCGACACCCGACGGCGTGCCGGTAAATATTAGGTCGCCCGGCAGTAGGGTGCAGAATTTGGAAAGATGGTTGATCAGGACATCAATAGGAAAAATCAGGTGCTTGGTATTCGAATTTTGCATTTGCTTTCCATTTAATAGCAATTCGATATTCAGTTGGTCGACGGCCTGAATCGCGTCTTTGGAGACGATCGTTGGGCCCAATGGCGCGAACGTATCGAATGTCTTTCCCAAGAGCCATTGGCCCCCCGGTTTTCCTTTTTGCCAATCTCGCGCTGATATGTCGTTGCCGCAGCAGTAGCCATAGACGTGATCCATCGCATTTTCGATTGAAATACAGCGTCCCGATTTCCCGATTACAACCACAAGTTCTGCCTCAAAATCAACCTCGTTGCTAATCGCTGGCAATTGAATCTTCGATTGATGCGACGTAAGTGCCGTTGCAAATTTACTAAACACGACTGGGATTTCAGGGATGTCTGCGCCAGTTTCTTTCGCATGTTCTGCGTAGTTTCTACCGATGCAAAAGATTTTATTTGGTGTCGTGATTGGCGGTAGCCACGAAAAAGAGACTTCATCGATCGACATCACACGGTTGAATTGGTCCACGTCGACCTTTTTTTCGATCAAGTCCAGAATGGATGTTGGTGAGGAATTGGGCGATGGAAGCCTGATTTGTTCACCTTCAAAAATCGCGACGCTCGACCGGCTTTGATGGGGACCTTCGTCAAGTTTGATTTGGGCGATTTTCATGGGTTTTCTCCGTTTTCAATAGGAGTTTCGGACGGGACGTGGTTGCAATCGTAGTGCCATCAAGTTTTGAATTCGAGTCCATTTTGAAAAAAACGGCGACGTGCTACCAACAGTAATAACCGAATAAACGGACGAATCGATATACGTAAAGGATAATTCGGTATTTAAGCGGGTCCGTGAAATCCAATTTCAACTCGCGTTTCAGAAGCGATCTAGCATTTCAGTGCCTTACGCCACGAACGAGACCAACTTATGAATTCAATTGTAAATGCCTCCGAAACGCCGCTTTCTCAGACTCGAGAAAACGCAGATTCTGCCGTGGACAAGGTGTCATCGCTTGCCGAATTGGTCAATGAATTGCAGGCAAGTGATAATGCGGTATTTGAACTGAATGATGCAGTCGCGTCGGAAATCGTTAATGCAAAACTGGGTATCGCGTCAGGGTTGTTCGAGTCGATTCGGATGAAGCATTCGCCGACTGCACTTCATTGCCTTCGAGTTGCGCTTGGGTGTTCGATTTGGTTTGATCAACTTAAACCCAATTTTCAAAAAAACGACTTGGAAATTGCGGCGCTCTTGCATGATCTTGGAAAGATCGGTGTGCCGGACGAAATTTTGACGAAGCCAACGTTTCTGAACGTAGATGAAAAACAAATTGTTGATTTTAAGCGGAATCGGGGGCTGGAGGTTTTGCGAACGTTTTGCGCATCCAAAGACGTTATCGACTTTGTGCATTATTCCTCGACATGGTACGACGGTTCGCGAAACAAGACCGATTTGGCTGGCGAAAATCTGCCGGTAGGTGCACGGATGTTATCGATCGTGGATGCGTTCGATTCGATGACTTGTGATCAAGTTTATCGAAAAGCCATGTCGTTGGACCGAGCTGTTGCAGAGTTATTTGATAATGCCGGAACGCAGTTTGACCGGGAGTTGATTGGCTCTTTTGCGGAGGTTGTCGCCAGCGGCTGGTTTGATCTTCAGCTAAAATGCTGTAGTCAATGGTCGGACGCCGATGCTGGAGAAGCCTCGGCGTTATGGTCGATCGCGTCAAACCTTTCGAATTCGCATCCTCATCCGGAGCAGTCTGATCCGGTGGGTTTGTTTAAGGAAACACTGTTTGGACAAATGCTGGACGCCGTGATCTTTGTAGACCGACAAAGCAAGATTTTGTTCTGGAACCCGGCAGCCGAGCGAATTACTGGTTTAAGTGCTGCGTCGGTGATGCATCGGCGGTTTTGCCCTACGATTGTCGATCTTCAGGATGAGACCAGTACATTGGAAATTCCAGATAGCGAATGCCCAGTGCAAAAAACAATGGGCATTAGCCAAACTTCGTTCGCGCGATTCAGCGTTCGTGGTCGCACTGAAAATCGACAGATTGTTGACGTTCAAATTTCGCCAGTTATCGGACACAGTGGCGAGTCGCTAGGAGCGACCATTGTATTTCATGATTCATCAAACACTTGTTCATTGGAAGAACGTGTCGAAACGCTGTACAGTCGCGCTTCTCAGGATAATCTTACAAAAGTCGCGAACCGCGCCGAATTTGATCGTGTTCACGCGGAATTTGTCGAACAGCATTTGCGAGAGAAAACGCCGTGCAGCTTGATCATTTGCGACATCGACTTTTTCAAAAAAATCAATGACGATTTTGGGCACCAAGCGGGCGATGAAGCGTTGATAGTTTTCGCGGCACTATTGAAACGGTTTCATCGCGTTGGCGATCTGGTCGCTCGGTACGGCGGTGAAGAATTTGTTTTGCTGTGTGCCGGTTGTGATAACAAGACGGGAACCGAGCGAGCCGAAGAAATTCGTCACGTTCTACAAAGTACGCCGATTGAAGTTCTTGGCAATAAGTGCTTGACGGCGAGTTTTGGAGTGACTGAAGTCCAAAAAGGAGACACCCCGGAGTTGATGCTTCGACGAGCAGACCGGGCGCTTATGATGGCAAAAGAAAATGGCCGTAACCGTGTCCTGCAGTTGGGCGCTGGGATGGTTGCTACCCAAGCGGAAGAAGTAAAGAAATCATCGAGCATTTTTGACTGGTTCAAGAAGAAAACCTCGGAACCGGAGGAACCAGTCAAGACGGCAACGCTCGTGAGTCAAGTTCCGATGGAATTGGCGATCCAAAAACTCCGAGGCTTTGTTACCGATCAAGACGCACAAATCGTCGAGGTTGAAGGCAATGATATTTCGATCAAAGTAAGTGGAGCTCATCCGGATTTCGGCAATCGCGCGAACGATCGTCCAATTCCGTTTAGTGTGCTTTTGAAATTCGAGTCATTCAATGAAGACGATCCAAGGAAACGATCGACCAAAACACGAGTCCATGCTGTTTTGGCTCCCATCCGTGGTCGGGATCGTCGGAAAGCCGATCTGAGCGAACGTGCAAATCTCGTCTTAAACAGCCTGAAGTCCTATCTGATGGCAGCTGAAGAAGACGAGAATCGAGGCAAATCTGGCCAACTTTTGCGTGCCGCGACCGAGTCAGGGCGTTGATGGCGGGCGTCGAGTGACATGATTCTGGGGACAAACAGGAAAAATTTAGCTGATCGTCGCTGGCAACCATCTCTTGCGTTTCGAGAATCGAATCTCTCTACAACGAGGCTTTCAGATCGCGGAAAGCCTGCACGTTGAATTCCGAGTGTTGGTGAATGGGACATTGTCTTTGCCACACATCTTTGCAGACTATTTGAGCCCCTTTCAGTCATTAATTTCCATGCCCGATCTGCGTTTCGCCCCGTGATAGCCGTGCAATGACTCCGACCGATTGCGAGCAAGGGACAAAATCGTTATCCTTCAAAACTGATTGGTGACAATTGCTGCATGAATTGAAATTCAAGCAGAAGGAAAAAATATTCGCGATTCAGTTGTTAAGTTGAGATTTGAATTGCGATGATTAAGCTTGGCATTTTTGCCTCGGCATGGCAGGAACCATTTAAAAAAATGGAGGATGCGCCCAGGAATTGGGACCGCCCCATGTCTTTTTGCTTGGATGCCCTGAATCATTTAATGAAACCCAATACATTCATAGAAAAGGATCAACATGGCCTTTACACTTCCTGATCTGCCTTATCCAACCGACGCGTTGGAGCCGCACATTGATGCGAAAACAATGGAAATCCATCATGGAAAGCATCACGCTGCTTATGTTGCGAAGCTGAACGCCGCTGTGGAAGGAACCGAGTTCGAATCGAAGTCTATCGACGAGTTGCTTTCCAATTTGGGAGCCTTACCAGATGGAATTCGCGGTGCAGTGCAAAACAATGGTGGTGGGCATGCCAATCATTCGCTTTTTTGGAACAGCTTAAGCGCAACGGGCGGCGGTGAGCCAACCGGTGAACTTTCTGCGGCGATCAGCTCGGCATTTGGGAGCTTTGACGAATTCAAGAAGAAGTTTTCCGATGCTGCTGCAACGCGATTCGGCAGCGGTTGGGCTTGGTTAGTTTCCGAAGGTGGGAACTTGACCATCACTAGCACGCCGAATCAAGATACCCCTGTGATGGAGGGCAAGACGCCTATCCTGGGTTTGGATGTTTGGGAGCATGCTTACTATCTGAACTATCAAAACCGTCGCCCGGACTACGTTGAGGCGTTCTTCAACATCATCGACTGGGCTGCTGTTTCAGAGCGTTACGCTGCCAACAAGTAAGCTTTGGATGTGGTTTTGAAATAAAAAATAAACGGAGCTGATCTGCTCCGTTTTTTTATGCGCTTCGTCTTTTAATTCGCTCAGGATTCGTTTGCCGATCCGGGTTCCAGGTTGGCGAATCATTATTGGCCAAAGCGGGGCACTTGGCCGATTGTAAGAAGCCTTGCAAGATTTTGATCGCTTCCACCATTCTATTTTTAGCGAAAAGTCATCGGAGCAATCTTTAAGAAAAAATTTATTTCACTTGACGTTTGCCGACATCATTTCTACGATCCCACCAAAGTTTAGCGAATCTCTTGGAAAACTGTAGATTTCGTGTGAGCTATATCCGATGAAATGAATAAATCGGAACTACCCCAATGTGGGTGTCAGCTAAACGACGGAACGTTTAGCGAAATCAATGATTGAATTAATTGAGCGACATTATGCGAAATCGGTGGAATCAAGGCGTCGTTGCTGTTCTAGCATGTTTAACCATTGTGTTTACGGGATGTGCAAGCATGCAAACCACAATGACCAATGTTGGTAACTCACTGGCATTTTGGAAAAAGAGTGCACCAAAAGATCAGTTTGCGACAAACTTAACTTCTCCTGCTGCGACGGGAACGCCGACCGGGGCATACGGTCCCAATAGCATCGCTCAGAATCAACCGAGCAGTTATCCGTTTGCCAACACGGGTAATCGCCAAAACGATTCCTCTCAGGATAAGTTTGGCCAAAATGCCAACGTTGCAAGCAACACGCCAGCCAGCGGTACTCGAACGCCGTACAACACACCCTATCCAGCAGCTTCAACTGCCACCGCAAGCCAAAATCAATTTGGTACCGGACAACCGGCCGTGCGAACCGCATCAGCAACGTCAAACAATTTTTCAGGTACGAGTGGCGGCGTGACGCCGGTTGCACCAAGTGCAGGTGGGGCCAGTGCTTACGGAAACCCTTCGAGAATGAACACAACGACTCCGTCGTCGCAATTTCAATCTAGCAATGCCTATCAGCCTAGTTCAAGTTCATTCGCGCCTTCACCGTCTCCAGCAGTAAACGCTGGACGAGCTGGTTTTGCTCCATCGAGTGGTGCGTCACCAGCAGCAGCTTCACCTTCCCCCAGTGAGTACCCTAAGACCCCTTATGCGAAATTTGGGGCAACTCAGTCGGCGACTCCATCAGCGGCGACAAGCCCATCCGGTACACCGTCATTTGGCGCATCAAAGCCTAATCCAACCATGTCCTCCAACGGTGGCTTCAGTTCCAGCGGGACCACCACGCCAGTCTCCGCGGTTTCACCGTCGACTCCTATCGCTCGCCCGCCCAGTTTGCCACAAAGTGTATTCAGTAAGACTGGTGGTTATTCGCCAGGCAGCACAGGTGTAAGTGGTACGGCAACCCAAGCGGGATTCGAATCACAGGACTTATACAATCCGAATACTGCTTCAAAAATTCCTACCGAGAAATCAGGCCTCTACACCCCAGGGCAGTAAGTGATCCTTGCAGAGACAACCGGGATTTAATACTTGGGGACGCCCAACTCTCCATTGACTTAAATATAAAAGCCATCCTAGCGGGTGGCTTTTTTCGTTGAACTTTTCCTGAGTGCCGCGTGATAGTTCAAGAGGCAAAGACGCAAGCACGCTAAACAACGGTCATCATTTGCAGCCTGGTAGCTCGTTTCACCCGCTCGACATTGGTCGCCATATGAGTTTTGACACAAAGTTGTAGAATAGCGTCTTTACGTCTGCACGATATTTTGGCTTCGGTTCGAATTTGATCCCAACACGTTCGATCGCTTTTGAGCGACGCCAAATGGATAGAACCCTTCAATATGGCAAAAATCAAATCATTTGTTGCGATCAAGCTCCCGAATCAGCAAAAGCGAAAAATTCGAAATGTGTTGAATCGATTTTCGAGTGTCCGAAATCTTAACCTGATTGAAACCGATGGGCTTCACGTCACGTTGAATTTTGTAGGAAATGTAGACGACGTCGAGGTTCCAACGCTTTGCAAGAGAATCGCCGATGCGTCGGAAGAATTTCTTGATTTCCCAGTTCAATTGTCTGGAATTGGCGGATTTCCGAATTTGGAGAAACCAAGAGTCTATTGGATCGGAGTCGACAAAGGCGCAAGCACGTTGACCGAGCTGAACAGCAGTTTTCGATCGGTGATTGAGGACATGGGGTTTTTGCAAGAGCAACGCTACACACCCCATGTGACCATTGCGCGAGCAAAACAGGGCCCGATTTCACCCGAAAAAACGGACGAGCTAAAAACGGCATTCGAGCGTTTAGAATTCGAAGAATTTAACGTCGAGGAGGTCATTGTTTTTAGCAGCGTCGCGGAGAAAAACGGACCCGTCTATGTGCCGCTCTCCACAATTCGATTGACGTAGGCAACCGAGCTCCGATTTGAAAAAACTTTTGGGAAGGTGGCTGATCGTTTGTGCGAAAGGTACCCACTCGGCTTTATTTCTTTGCCGCGTCAGGTGTTTGGTTTTTGGGCGTTGGAGCCAATTTGACTTTCACGGTCAGCGGTTTGGTTCTCGCGATCGTCCATTTCGGATTGTCGCTATCAATCGCCGTAAAGTTGAGTGAAAGCTTCGTCAGTTTCAGTAGTTCTGCGTTCACGGGAATCGAGAACGTCGTCTTGAATTCAGATTGGTCTGCCGGCAGATTGAACGGTGCAACGGTGATTCCTTTAGGCAAGCCGTCAATCGAAACTCGCACCACCGCATTGATACCGTTACGAATTATAGTTCCGGCAACATTCAGCTCTGCCGAACCAGACTTCGGCAATACAATACTCTTGCCATTGGTTAACTTGGCTTCCAAAGCGACTCTTGATCTTAGCGCCTGAGTTTTTGTTGATGCTGATAAGATGACAGATTTTTTGTCAGCGGAAAGTAATTCGGCGACAAGAACGGCATCAAAAACGGTGTTCGAAAGATCTGCGGGGACATTGACGATAACCTCGCCCTGGTTTTGTGATTCAGTTAGCTCGACGTTGTCAGCACGCAACACTCGTTCAAGATCATCTACAAATGTGTCCTTGTTGTCTTTGCGGATTCGTTTTTTCGGGATGCGCTGATTGGTAATCATGCGGAGTCGGACGATACCTTTTAAATTTGCGGATTTTTTCAGGATAACGTTCGTTTTGAGTTGTCCACCATTCAAAAGACCAAGTGAACCCACTGGCGTTACCCACTGTATGTCAAACTGCTTGGATTGAATCGGGGCAGCGACAAGTTGCTTCCGAAGAACACTAAAGCCCTTTGCCATTGATGTTTCTGGTGATCGGACTTCAGCCACAATGTCATTTATCACTTTTTTACCGTCCGCCTTGATCACTGTCGTTAGGGTGAAAACTTGCGGTGAGTCACTATTGTTAGTCACCGTCAGCAAGCCAACATCTGAATCAGAAGCGATTCGGTTTCCTGAAACGGCGAGACTGTCGGCAGTTTGCGTGTGCAGGTTGATTTGAACTTCGCCTGAATAATTCTGGCGAGTCACCGAAACGGGGATGAGCATGTTTGAATTTTTAGCGATGTTAAAGCTGGAAGCTGGAATCGTGGCGGTGACACCCGGAGTCGATTGATCAGCAATGGAAAGTCGGTAAACATTTGACTGGCTACCCTGCGCTGTGATGTCACTGACTTCGACAAGGAGTTTTTTTAAGTTGCCAGGCACGGTGTAATCGAGCAATGCATCAGGTTGACCTGACCTGTCGTCGTTGGCAGCGAGGACGTTTCCAGCCTCATTTTTCAGAGTGATTCGAGCATCGATCGGCGAATTAATACGGCGCCCCATCAAGTCGAATCGTAATTTCGAATTGGGTGTCACATTGACAATGTATCGGTCGATTTCACGAGCCTTTTCGATTCGACCATTGATGGCAAGCGGGATGTCGCCAGCGAGTAATGGCTCATCGGCCTGCTTTGTCTCGACAAACTCTTCTAAATCGGATGTCAAAAAGACGGGGCGAACTCCAGAATACATTGGAAGGTTTCCCACCGCTGCCGAATTCCATCCGATTTGATTTGTCGACTGTTCAGCGAGGAATTCCGATTGAAGCTCATGCTTGATCATTCGCAGCACCGACTTGGAGTCTTTTTTTGCGCCGATTGGTAAACAGATGTCAGCAAAATTAAATTCGCCAATCTTCAATTGAAAGAAACCGGGTGATGCGCCGCGAAACGAAAAGTCGTGCACCTCAACGAAATATTCACCGTCTTCGGGAGTTAGCAGCTTGCATCTTGCATCACCTCCAAGGGACCTCATCGGTTGGCTGAACGCAACCTGTTTTCCACGGGAATCGTAAACACGAACAACGGGTCGTAACTTGGAACCAAAGCGATTTGCTTCACATTCCAGTATGACAATCTGATCCTTCTTCGCCGAGAAACTGGTTTTGGCGAATTTCGCTCCTGCAATTTTCCCCGTCAGAGCCACCGGTAATTCTTGTTTCGTTGTTTCGAACGGCTTGTGAGGTAAGCGGTCGACCCCGATTTGAATCGGATTTGAGATTCCATCTTCGTTGACAATTCGAAGCGAATAGACGCCGGGCGATACGGTTTGGTCGGCCGTTAAAGAAACACTTAATAGAGTGCTTCCGTTTTCTTCGGTTGTTTTCTGCTGAAATTTAAAAGGAAGGAATACTCGGCTTCCCTTTTTTATTCCGCTTCCTTTAAGCGTTAGTTGGGTCGCGACGCCAATTTGGATACCACGCAGTGAAATTTCGTTCACCATGGCTTGCCCAAATATCGCTTGGCAGGGTAGGGCGATGGCAAGGACAGTTAGGAGGTATTTCATAGGGATGATAGCTTAGGGAGGAATCGGGAGGCGAAACTCTTGTAAGAGTTCAAGCGACGCTGGGAGAAACGAGGCTCTTGACCGAGGGGAAAAAAATAACACCGCCAGAATGGGACGGTGTTTTTAGTGAACTCATGTCATCTGAAATCTGAGGCAACGATTAATTTCCAAACGGGTCTTCGTTATACTCTTTCTTGTCGTCCCCTTTTTTTTCGGGGTCCGCAAACGGATCCGTAACTTGCGATTCATTTTCGTCAGCCTTTTCGTCAGCCTTTTCGTCTGGCTCAAAGAACGGATTAGCTTCTTCGTCTGTTTTCTTTGGCTTGGTTGTTTTATCCGGTGTGCCGAATGGATCCGCTTCGCCGCCTGTTTTTGCAGGCTCCGTTGATTTCTCTGGTGCCCCAAACGGATCCGCTCCGCCGTCTGTTTTTGCAGGTTCAGTGGATTTCTCTGGTGTGCCGAATGGATCAGGCTGAGTTGTTGGTTTGGGTACAACAGCAGGGTTGGGCATCGGTTGACTGTTGGCCGTTGGAAGGACTTCGTTACCATTTCCTGTTCCAAATGGATCGTCCTGACTCGCGGCATTGGAGTTCGGTTTTGGAAGCGGAGTTGTCTTGACTGGCTGGCGGACTTTCTCGTTACGTTTAAATGATTCGATTCGAGCGTCTTCGATTTTCTTCTCTCGCAAGCGAATCGCAATTTTCGCCTGCTTACGGATCTTCTCAATTTCCATTCGGGCTTCACCTTGAACCCGTTCCAGAGATCGACCAATTGGATAGAACTGCGCGGCAGCTAATGCTTCCAATTTTCCACCCGCTTCGAAATCTTTTGTTGCTTCGTCATTTCGCCCCAACATCCGTTTTGTGAGACCACGAAAGTAATAAACACGAGGATCATCGGTCCCCAACTCAATCGCATCGGTTAAGCCCTTGTTCGCATTTTCGTAATCACCGTCGAAGTAGGCGTGAACTGCCTGTCCGTAGAGTTCTGTAATCGCAATTTCATCGTTCGCCGAAAGCCGATTCGTCGAAGTCGCTAAAACCGTTGAGTTCAAAATTGCAATTGCTGATGCAATGCCGAAGAAGATCCCGTTCCTGGCCATTCAATTGGCTCCTTTTTCATAAGTTTAATTATCAATTGAAAACCACGATGCCCGCCGCTTTCGCGATGTTTTGCCGTGATTTCAATCATTCGTCGCGACAATACGAAATCTCGTGGTCGCGACATCCTGTGGTCGTTGCGATCAACCATTAGATTTGCGCAGAAACAACCGCACAAACATTCTTTGATGATAATTTGGTTCAGGCAGCTTTACAAGCAATTCAAAAAAGTCGTTTGATCGTATTTCGCGTTGGTTTCGCCTCGTTTGTGACGGTTTTCGGGAATGCAACCGATTATCCCGTCTAGAGCGGATTGGAAACGCCATTCACAATTTGTGAAAATTCGTTTCGGCTTGGGGATCTGGCTGTGAAGTTCGTCATTGCATCGGGGATGTTTTGGGGAAAAGAAATCATTTGGCTGGCTGTCCAGTCTGACTTTCGGAAAGGCGGTGGGGACCAATGCATCTGCGAGAGCCTGAGGGGGTTTTTGATTGCGTTGGTCTTGTGCTGTCGCATGATGCCATTGCATCGACTCATTGAATCCACCAAGCGGTTTGGTAATGAGACAAAATCGCAAATGGAAGTCATTAGATTTGACGCGAAAAATTAATTTATGTCGCCCTTTGTAGGCCGGTCGTGTGATGCGGCGATCACTGCCGCGTGGTGGAATTCCGCTCCCTTGCGAACGTCGTTACCGGCCCGCTCAATCTTGACGAGTCCCCAAGTCGACGTGCAAGACTATCGTGGCACCGCGGTGCAGCCATCGTATGCGATTGGTCCGTGGTCGAATTTGCATTAGATGTTTGGCACGGGAGTTGCCTTAATTCGCAGATGTGAAAACTCGCAGAACATCCTCTCGTCGGAATTTGAATTACTCGGCGTGCAGTTGTTTGCACATGCAACAAACGTGCGAAGAATCACCTTTGATTTTTTTGCTTGCTTTCGTAGCGAACCAACATTTCAAACCCCTGTCTCTACTAGAAATTCAGAAAGATCACCGATGGCCAACCATGACATTCATTGCCATTTCTTTTCGCAGGAAGATCTCCTCGCTGCCGGCTGCTTGGACATTCATATGGCGATGAGAGCTGCCGAGAGTTCGCTTCGGGCGTTTAACGAAGGCGATGTGCTTTTTCCAGAAAAGATTGTGCAGATCTTTAACGACGACACTCAAGAGCGAATTAATTGTCTTCCAGCAACCTTTAAGAGCAAGCGTATTTGCGGCATGAAGTGGGTGTCGGTCTTTCCACCAAACCCGATCAAACACGGTATTCAGAATCTTTCCGCGGTAATCATCTTGTCGGAGATTGAGCATGGATTTCCTATTGCATTTATGGAAGGCACTTTGTGTTCCAACGTTCGGGTCGGAACCATGGGTGCCTTGGCTGCCAAATATTTAGCGCGTCAAGACTCCGAGTCGATCGGATTTATCGGCGCAGGTGAACAAGCGAAGATGCATCTAATCGCAATGAAAACTGCGATACCATCGCTCAAAAGATGTGGCGTTGCCGCAAAGCAAAGTTCGGAAGAAGAACAGTTTGTTCGCGAAATGTCATCCATCATCCCTGACATGGAATTTTTGGCCGCTAACTCGGACCTGAAGAACGCTGTTGATGGAGCGGATATCATTGTTACAGCAACGAGCGCACAAGCCCCATTGCTGAAGGCAGAGTGGATGAAAAAAGGTGCTTTTTACAGTCACGTCGGAGGCTGGGAAGATGAATATGCGGTTGCCAAGCAGTGTGACAAAATCGTTTGCGATGACTGGGAGACGGTCAAACATCGAACGCAGACGCTCAGTCGAATGTATAAGGACGGCGAGCTCACCGACGGCGATGTGTACGCGAACCTGGAAGAGTTGGTGATTGGTGCCAAATCAGGAAGAGAGGACGACGACGAGAGAATCTATTTCAACGCTGTAGGTTTGGCATACGTTGACGTCGCGATCGCGATCGCCATGTTTGAAACGGCCTGCCAAGCAGGTTTAGGTCAAGATCTGCAAATACAACATGACATGATTTTTGAACATGAAAAACTAAAAGACTGGGTCCGATTTTAAGGACCGATTGATTTAAGGAACGCCTCGGCCGAAACCATTTCAATGATTTCTCGGCGAGGTATTTCATGAATTTGGATTTCCTGTTGTGTCCCGCTTTCGATGAAAGCGGAACATTTCACCATTTGGGTTTACTGATCTGCTAGGTAGTTGATCAGGTCAGTCGAGGTCACCAAGCCCACCAGCTTTTCACCCTCAACGACGGGAAGTGAATGAAAGTCGCTCGAACCAAGCACCCGAGCGGCGTCGCGGATCGTTCCATCGCTTGGCATGGTCGTCGGTTCCGGATGCATTACGTCGTGTATTTTATAGGTATGGTCAAGTATCGCGTCCAACCCGTTTACGTTCTGGTTGCCAAACTCACCAAACGAAACTCGCATGAAGTCGTTCCAGCTGACAATTCCGATGAGTTTCTCACCGCTAACAACTGGGATATGGTGAATGCTGTCCTGCTCAAAGATTTTCCTCAACTTTGAGACTGGCTCTCCGTCGTGAATGGTGATCAATTCCTTGGTCATTATTTTTGAGACAGATTCATTTTTTTTCATGCGTGATTTCTACTAAAAATTTGCTGGGGAAGATTATCGATAGTTAAACAGGAGACGCAAACGCCGTGCCGTCGCCTGGCCAGAATGGCTCAAATCGTATGCCGTGTATTGCCAGAGACGGCAGGCTGATTGTGAGCGAAGGCGCGCCAAATCGCACACCAGTGCGCATCTTGATTGTGCTTTTACGACGTTATTGATAATCGAACCCATGCGAGTCCGCGAAAAATCAGTGGGGAAATTCTAGATCTTGTTTTAAATGGTATGCGTTTAAGCGAAAGCCCGTTCCACTGGCCTTTTAATCGCGGTACGAGTCATTCTTCACGCGTCATGACTCGGCTCGATTGTCGGCCCGGGATAACGTTCAACCCAAAATCAGTCCTTGTGAGTCTTTGTGACTGATGCATCCGAGATCTGCGTTTCTCTGAACGCCGATTGAGCGGGTGATCGTTCCGGCATTTGGATTGGCAGCGACATCGCATGAAAAATCCGCGATGTGCCGATGGATGATTTCCCTTTTGCCATCTTGCTCGTGTGGTTTTTTTTGCCAGTTTGCCCCATCATGTTGGCACATGACTCAGACCCATTTCCAAAAGCTAACTCATATTCAATTTGCGCAGCGTTTGGAAAGCTTGTTGCATCTGGGAAAACTGGGTTGGTCATTTATGGCGAGTTTATCAGCCGAAAAAAGTATGCGGATCCAATGGCGAGATATCGCTATGGGAGCAACTACGTAATGACTTGTGGAGCTGATCGTATTTGATTCAATTGCATTGACTTGGGAAATAGCGAAGTGGGTGAACGCTGAATCAACTGGTCGACGAATCAAGTATGGGTAGTAACCTAGTTCAATTGCATGGCTTGGTTTATCCCCATTGCGTCATCAAGAATTCTTTTGATCATTTGCCCTCCTTCGATTCGCTTCGCGAGCCAACCAAGACCTTCATCATTTCCTTTCCGGAATTTCGCATCCGATCGATTCAGTCTCGAAACGCCATAAATCGGAAGGTCGCTGAACTCATCATTTTCGCGAATGAATTCAATTGCTTCGGATCCCGTAATCTTGGGCGATTCCATGTCGATTAAAACGAAGTCGGGAGTTTCGTTGGCCGTCAGAAAGGCGATGGCTTCTTCATCATTGTTGGCAACGTTAACGGTAATTCCACTTGATCCTAGCGCCTTCGTAATCAACTTTCGCTCTTTGGCGTCACCTTCGACCAGTAACGCTTTCCATTTATGAGTAGAGTTATTCGAAAGCGAGGCCTTGTCGTGGCCGTTAGAATCGGCCAATTGCGTGACATATTTTTTAGTTTGTTCTCGAACGACTTCTGCAGGTTCGCACTCGATCGATTGGTCGAGATTGCTGAGGTTGGTCAACGCTGATTCGACGTGTTCGATTGCATCGTTGACTTGTCCCTTTGTCAGTTTTTCCTGAGCGACTTGAACCAGGTGCCCAATTTGTTCTAACTGTTTTTTCAGTGCATGATTACTTGAAGGCTGCCCCGATTTCGTCAGAGGGTCTGCGTAGGGTGCCATTTCTCGTTGTTTGAAATCCCACTCATCTGCCAATTCCTCACGGATAATTCGGACCGCAGGAGGGGCATCGATCCCCAGTTTCACATTGCGGCCCTTAATAGAAACGATCTCAACCGTAATTCCCAGGTTTGGAAAAAGTACTTTTTGATCTTGTTGTCTTGATAAAACGAGCATTGTGGTTTCCTTCCCAAAAGATAGTTGCAGTTTGAGTTTTTGAATGGAATGCATCGCACTGGTCAGGTGCACGCATGTCACAACAAATGTCTGACGTCATGTCAGGCTCAACAACTGTTGAAGAAAATCCTTTTCCGCCGTTGCGGTTCATTCGAAAAGGTATTTAGGCAGATTTGCCTATCTCGGTCAATACGAATGTTGAACGCTTGTACAGTATTTTTGATTGGCTACGGACTTTGACGGCTCTTTATCCAGATCGGCACTGAGAGATCGGCACTGAGAGATCGGCACTTCACTGCATTTAGTTTGTGCGAATTGTGGCCCCGACAACAAATGGTTGCAAACGAATGTTTGACAACTATTGGTCGTAAACTTCAACTGCATTGACAACCCGTAATTTTGGGCTAATTGTACGGACGACTTCCTGTGCCAATTGTTTGTGATAAAACGAACGCAGTCTACCTGAAATCAAAATTGAGCTGCCATTTTGCTCGACTTGCAATTGGCGGATCGCCTGGATTGGGCTTTGCGCAAAAGCATCCCGAACATCTTCCGCGAATGCTTGATCGGTTAGATTCGTTTCACTCGCTGCGAAAGGATCGGGTTTGACGAAGTCCTCTGCTTGAATCGCGTGATCAATAAATGTCGTGGTCATTTCCGTCGACCTCAAGAATGTTTCTTTTGTAAACAACGTTGCCAAATCGCTGGCTTGGTAAACGTTGTCGCAATCCGTTTCAATGGTGGAAGACGTGCAAATCGCCATGGCTGCGTCCACTCATCGCTTCAATCTATGTTCGTTGGGGGCAAACTTCAACATGAAGGTGAGAATTATTTAAACTTTGCCACAATTCTTTAGGTAATCAACAACTGCTTCGCCAAGTTCGTTAATCTTCTCATTTTCACCATCTAGTCTGATTTCCGGTTTCAGAGGGTGCTCATACGGATCGCTGATTCCTGTGAAGTTCTTGATCTCTCCTGCACGCGCTTTTTTATAAAGTCCTTTTGGGTCGCGTTTTTCGCAGATCTCGATCGGTGTATCGACAAAGACCTCGATAAAATCTCCCTTTTTGCCCCCACGTTCAACAATATCGCGGACTCGATCGCGGTCTTGCCTGTAGGGGCTGACAAACGCCGTCAGGGTCACGATACCAGCCGAGCAAAAAATTTCGGCGACACTCCCAATTCTGCGAATGTTCTCCTCGCGGTCCTGAGTTCCGAACCCCAAACCAAATCGTTTTGAAAATTCTTCACTGTGTACTGCTAGCAGTTTTTCTGGTGATGCATTTAAACCATGTCGCACATTATCACCATCAAGTACAAAACTTTGCCGCGACGTTTGATTGGACGTTGCCATTTCGAATAGCATTTGATCGACGCAATTCGCGACGGTGCTCTTGCCACTGCCGCTTAAGCCGGTGAACCAGACAACGCAACCGCGATCTCTTTTGACTGCGTGTTCATGCCATACTACGTGGGTTTTTTCTGTCATAGTTAATTACGAAATCTGTGCTAGTTCACATAGGTTGGTTTCTGCGACTGGTTGCGGACAGCTCCAAACCAGAAAGAATAACGCTTCTTTGCACCATCGACCGATTCGGTGGTCCGCCCGATATCCGGCGCCCTTTGCTGCCATCATTGCCGCTTGAGTGCTTCTCAGAACCAGGCTGTTCACCGTTGCACGAATTTCCTGACTGGTGCATGTTTCAATTCCATTGGCCAACGCAAAAATCTTCGTTTTAGCGATGTTATATTGCGTTCGAAGGCTGGTTGCCGGGTTCTCAAATTCGTTTCGGTGTGACGATTGTTCTTCCAGAAAAGTAATCGCGGCATCGGATAATCCCAAAGCCAATGTCGAAGTTTGAAGTCCGCCGGTATTTCCGCCCTTGCCTTGAAACATGATCTTGGGAATTGGTCCGCCAAGCAAGTTTTCATCGCCAACCAATACATTGTCGAATCGAACCTCGCCAGTACAAGAATCAGAAAGCGCAACCAGGTGTGGAGTTTCGGGTCTAGTGACACCGGTACGATTTGTCTCAACGAGAATTAATATTTCATCATCTGTGGCATTGGGCCTGAATCGATCCTTTTCGGATTCTTCAACGACCGTTGCGCCGATTACAATGGAATCGGCAAGTGAGATTCCGGTCACCCATGGACTGAATCCATCAAGTTTGTATCCACCATCACACTTTTTCGCCGTTAAAACCGGTTTTCCCAGGTGTCGATGACTGGTTGTCAAGTGTGATATTCCAACCGAGCAAAACGTTTCGCCATTGGCCAGTTCTTTCAATAGCTTGTGTTTGATCGCCTTATTTTCCGAGCCTGTAATGCGGCTAACGGCGCCGTGCCGCTGAGTTAAGATAAAAGCCGTTGAGAGGCACGCCGCACTAATCTCCAAATAGCCGTGCATGATTTCATCGGTGGACCATCCGAATCCACCGTGCTCTGAGCTTGTGAACCATTTGAAGACGTTATGCTGTCGACAGAGTTGCATGCGCTGCACGGCAGATTCGACGTTGCTCAAGGCCGGCGCTGCATCGTTGAATTCGCGCAAACGCTGGCACAGCAATGCAAGCTGATCGCGTTGGGATTCAAAATCGAAAATGTCGTTCATCACAAAGTGTTTTTCGGTTCGATTCGCGGATCACTGGATGTAAAACGGAAAGGAAACAGGGGAAAGTGCTGCCGACGATCCCCGTTGTTTTAACTCAAGGAATTCGGCTCGATTTGGCGATTATACCTGATACAACTCAATCCAAAACGGAGGCCTTTGTTAATCATGGTTCATTCGTGGCGGACATGGACTTTCCGCAGTAACTTCAGGTGCTATATACAATGTCGATCGCGATTCCCGAGTCCTCCACGTTAACGCGAGATGGATTGACGTCACAGGAACTCTACGACAAATGCGTTTCGATTGCCTCAAACTTGTGGTGGGTTTGGTCCCCAGATGCTATCGAATTATTCCGTGATATTGATCCCGTATTGTGGCGTCAGTTTGATCATAACCCGGTTCGATTGTTGAGAGAATTCACGCCAGCCGAGTTGGATAATCGCGCGTCCCAATTGGCGCTCTATAGTCGCATCAATCAATGCTACCGATTATTGAAAGAGTATTTGGCCGACAAGCGGACGTGGGGAGCCAACAACGCAGGTGTTCTGGGTGCTCGGCCCGTGGCTTTTTTCTCGGCAGAGTTTGGCATTCATGAATCAATGCCAATTTACTCGGGCGGGCTTGGCGTTCTATCGGGTGACCATATGAAGAGTGCCAGCGATCTTGGCGTGCCAATGGTTGGTGTGGGGCTGCTTTACGGACAGGGTTACTTCCGCCAATTGCTTGATAAGAACGGAATTCAGGACGAGGCGTACGTGGACACCGACAGGCAAGCCATTGCGATGTGTCCGGCTCTTGATGTTGATCATCAACCTGTACAAGTAGGAATCGAGACTCGTGTTGGAACGATTTTCGCAAAAGTCTGGCAACTGGATATAGGCCGCGTTCGGCTTTACCTTCTTGATTGCGATGTAGACGGAAATTCAGATGACGATCGTAAGCTAACCAGTCGGCTGTATGGTGGTGATGAGCGAACGAAAATCCGGCAGGAACTTGTGCTTGGTGTAGGGGGTGTCAGGGCGCTCAATGCATTGGGAATCACGCCGGGCATCTTTCACCTGAATGAAGGCCATAGCGCTTTTGGGCCCTTGGAAGTTATTCGTCACCGGATGGAAGAAGATGGGCTTTCATTTGAAAACGCGGTTCGTGACGTGGCGCAGCAAACCGTATTTACAACCCATACGCCCATTGCGTCTGGACATGATCGATTCAATTGCGAGTTAGTTGAAGAACATCTCGGTCCGCTTCGCGACGCGCTGGAGATTTCTTACGAGCAGATGATGGGACTCGGGCGGGTCGATCCGCAAAATAAAAGTGAATTGTTTTGCATGACTGTGATCGGTTTAAAGCTATCCCGAAAAGCAAATGCGGTAAGTCAATTGCATGGCCACGTATCACGGCGCATGTGGTCCAGTTTGTGGCCTTGGCGAGTCGAAGAGGAGGTTCCGATCGGTCACATTACTAATGGAGTTCACGTTCCTAGTTGGTTGTCTGTGCAAATGCGGCGGCTCTATGATCGGTATTTTTCACAGGACTGGATGTCTCGCATGGGCGAGCCTGATATTTGGAGTGAGATCTACAACGTCGATCCAGGTGAGTTATGGGAAACACACAATATTTTGAAGACTCAGATGATTCGATTTGTGAGGCAACGGGTTTCCGCGTTAAGCCGACGGCATCAAGAGGAAGACAAAGCGATCGAAAAAGCCCGCAAGATTCTTGATCCAAATGTTTTGACGCTTGGCTTTGCCGCGCGATTTGAAACTTACCAACGGGCGAGTTTGATATTCCGCGATTTCGATCGGATCGACCAAATCGTTAACAACAGTCAGCGACCCGTACAACTGATTTTTGCCGGCAAGGCTCATCCGAAAAATGAATCGGGCAAACAGTTCATCCAGTCGATTTCGAACTTGAGGCATGACCCACGATTCCGCGATTCGGTTGTCTTTATCGAAGACTATGACATCAACGTTTGTCGGCATTTGATATGGGGTGTCGATGTTTGGTTGAATAACCCGCGTCGTCCGATGGACGCATCTGGCACAAGCGGGCAAAAAGTCATCTACAACGGCGGACTGAATTTTTCAGTTCTCGACGGTTGGTGGTCCGAAGCCTTCAACGGGACGAATGGATTTGCGATCGGAAACGGGACTCAGCATGTCGACGACGACGTTGCCGACGATCGTGACGCATTATCAATTTATGAAACGTTGGAAAAGAAAATTGTTCCATCCTATTACCTGCGCGATAGTGATGGACTGCCAAACGACTGGATTAACCGGATGATGAATTCGATTGCGACCCTCGCATGGCGTTTTAGTTCGCATCGAATGATTATGGATTACACCCGGGAATGTTATGTGCCTGCGGCTGGTGGGAAAAGTTGCGAGATGAATTTTTAGAAATATCGTGCAGAGGCCTCCTATTAAATATTGAACAAAGGTTGCGGTGGTAATTGGAGGTATAGGATGGTAGGTGGGCGGCTGAACTGAAAATAAAGTGGCTGGTGGCTTGGTTGCAGTGAATCGGTCGGTTGTGAGGCCAATTCCCCACTTTTTTGGGCAAGAGTTTGTTGGGACGTCCGCGTTTTAGAAAGCAGTCTAACAAACCGCGATGTGATTCCAGCTCTTCTGTTTGGAAATAAAAGCGGTGATCGGCGATTGGTGTGTAATCTTGAATCGCTGTAAAAATGAACTTTACTTCATGAATCCAGCTTGATACGATCCGCAAGATTTTTATCAAATCGCTAGGGTTTTCTTCAAGCAATACTAATGTTTAGCCGAGCCAAAATTGGGTTTTGTTTCATCGCATCGTTTTCGTTGATCGTGGGTGGCTGCAATCAAGGGCAATTTGGCCAAGCCAGCAATCAAAATCCATTTTCCAAGAATCAGCTAGCAAATAATAGCGAATTTAATCCGCAGGCGATGGATCAAGCTCAGCAATTGAACGATTCGCTGGCCGCCAAAATCCAGGAACTCAACAATAAACTTTCGAGTTTTGACTCGACAAATCAAGATTTGTATACGGATGTTGCGCAGTTAAAGAAACAATTAGCGGTTTCGACAGACGAAAAGAATTTGCTCAAGCGTCAATTGGGTGATACGGTCGAGAAGTACAAACAGCTGTCTACCGCAAAAACGGAAGTTGACGGGCGTCTGACCGCGATTCAAGCGTCTGCAAGAACCCAAGCCGGGGCGGAAATTCGTGCGAATAACAGCTTGCTCGGCAAGCTAAGTCAACTCAATCTTTCAGGAATTGAGTCGGCGGAAGATGGCGACGTGATTCGTATCTACTTGCCAACCGACAAATTGTTTACGCAGGGGACCTACGGTCTGACC
This sequence comes from uncultured Pirellulaceae bacterium, assembly GCA_905480545.1. GTDB lineage: Bacteria > Planctomycetota > Planctomycetia > Pirellulales > Pirellulaceae > JABAAE01. The sequence goes on along the minus strand of CAJQQR010000037.1, from coordinate 26,616 downwards.
ACCGTCGGAAAGGCAATGTTGGATCAGGTTTCGATGGAAATCAAACGGCACTTTTCACGTCAGCTCATTGGTGTCGAGGGGCACATTGATAATGTCCAAGTGTTTGGCGATGATTCATTGCATCGGATTAGCGGCACCCAAGCACTGGCAGTTTTTGATTATTATCGAAAAAATCGTAGCATTAATGAAAAGCAGATGTTTATTTTAGGGCAGGGTGGAAATCGTCCGCGATTTTCAAACAGCAGCCCAGAAGCTCAGACAAAGAATCGACGAATTGAAATCGTCATCTACCCCGAATCGCTGCAATAAAGCGTCATTGCTCCCACGCGTCATTGCTCCTTCGCGTTATTGCTCCTTCGCGTTATTGCTCCCAAATGGCGGATATTGAAGCCTGGTTGCAGCTGATTGCTTTGCTGAAAACAAGACTTGCAACTTCACTCGAGGGAAACGTGTCATTAATTGTCGGCAAATTGCGTTTGCCGAACTCTTTTTTTTGCTCCGTTGGCATTTTATAATCCGGTTTCAAATAATCGTCATTTGCTAACCATTCGCGTGTGCAGAATGTCCGTTCTGCAACTGGGGGATCAAAAAATGTTTGAACGAAACATCGGGATCGATTTGGGGACGACTTATTCCGCGATGGCGTTTTTGGATGTCAACGGGAAGCCCGAAACGTTACGCAGTGAGGAGGGAGAGCTAACCACTCCCAGTGTTGTGTTCTTCGATTCGGCCGGACCGATCGTCGGCCGTGAGGCTGTCAAGGCTGCTGAGTTTGATGCGGCGCGGGTTGCTCGTTATGCGAAGCGATGTATCGGTGAAGAACTTTTCCCGAAAACGATTTTGGGCAATCGACTTCCTCCCGAGGTGATCGAGTCTCTCGTCTTGAAAAAATTGAAATCGGATGGGGAATTGAAATTAGGTGTGATTTCAAAAGCGGTGATCACTGTGCCTGCTTATTTTAACGAGACGCGTCGGAAAGCAACCCAGGACGCGGGAAGGCTTGCCGAGATCGAGGTTCTTGACATTATCAATGAGCCAACGGCGGCCGCGATTGCGTATGGTGTTCAAACGGGGTTCGTGGATGGAAACGGCAATTCGTTGGAGCGAGAAACGGTGTTGGTCTACGATTTGGGTGGCGGAACGTTTGACGCGACATTGATGGAAATCAATGGCCGGAATTTTGACGCGATTGCAACCGCGGGCGACGTTTACCTTGGGGGGATTGATTGGGATAAACGCTTGGTCGATTTTCTTGCTGAGCAATTTGAGAAAGAGCAGGGGATTGATTTGCGCGAAAACCCGTCGGCGATGGAGCGACTGATTCAAGAAGCGGAGAATGCCAAAAAGACGCTGACTGTTCGCAATGAAGCTCGGATTCGAATGGGCGTCGACGGAAAGAATGCGCAGATGACCATTTCACGGTCACAATTCGAACAATTGACCGTGGACCTTTTGGAACGGACTCGCATGACTTGTGAGCATTTATTGATGGATGCGGGGAAGCGGTGGAAAGATATTACCCGATTGATTTTGGTTGGTGGATCGACACGAATGCCGATGGTCCATCGCATGCTTGAAAAAGAATCTTCTTTAAAGGCAGATCGTTCACTTGCGCCAGATGAAGCTGTCGCTCACGGTGCCGCAATATACGCAGGTATTTTAAGTGGCTTTCCGGAGAACACCTCTGGCGTGTCCGTTGCAAATATTAATTCGCATGATCTCGGTGTTCTCGGGATTGATCCAAAGACGAAATTACCAAAACGGAGGGTCATGATTCCGCGAAATACGAAGATCCCGGCGACGCGAAGCAAGACTTTTTCGACATCGAAGGATCAACAGAAGGATGTCTTGGTTACCGTTGTCGAAGGCGGGACTGATTCGGGTGCACGCCTTGAAAATTGGAAAGTGCGTTGTCACAAATTTGCCTCCCGGATTGCCAAAGGGCTCTACCGTCAAAGTAACGTTCCGATACGAGAGAGATGGGCGATTGTCGGTCAATGCAGAGTTGCCAGATGTTGAGTGTGCGGCACGAACCACGATCAAGCGTTTTTCTGGATTATCCGAGAGTGAGATGCGAGAATGGAGGGATAGACTTGATGCCGGATTGGTATTGGATAAGCTCAAAGATGAACCCGTTGAAGCTCCTTCTGGAATTCATGAATCCGACCTGAGTCTACAGTCCGAATTGGACGAGCTTTTAGACGAAATTGCTTCTTCCTCGGAAAGAGAATGCTCTGCTCGATCCGATTCAGATGCGATTTTTTCAGTGGAAAAAGTAGAATTGAAAACCCTCGCTGAACAGAATGGCAATCAGCAGGATGGCAATCAGCGGCATGGCAATCAGCAGGATGGCCATGCGATAGGTCGCGATAAAGAAGCGAATGAGAAAAAAGTTGTCGAGGCAGGCGACAAAATAGGCGGTGCAAGGGAGGTCGCGGCCCTGGAAACCGAGGGAACGAACGGTCCAAGCTGTGTTGTCCCAAAAACGGATGTTCAAAAGGCGGATGTCCCAAAAACGGATGTCCAAAAGGATGAATTGCCCTTCGCAGCAGAGGATTCACCAAAGGTCGCCGCGGATGATCCGGCTTTGCAAGCGTTTCTGAAAGGTTTGATGTAGCTCGAACCAACCGGGAAGGTTGGGCTTCACGCCCTTTCACCAATCGTCGCTCGCAGGTTCTAGCCATGATCCGTCGGGTCTTGTTTTGTTGGTCCAGGTCATAAATCCTACGCACTCCTACTCGCCTTCAATCGCAGCACTAAGCCATCATTTTTTCAATCGACTACTTCCATTCTAAAGCACTCTATTGATTTTGTCAGAACTCCGTGTTGCCTTTTGAAACGCCGGGGTTCCGCGTTTTTTTTAATTCGAGTGCCGTTCAGGATCCTGCGGTTATTCAGCGTTGCAGGTTCAGCGTTGCAAGGATGAGTTAAGATGAGTGTTGGAAATCTGATCGCATTTTCCGATATGGAATTTCAAAGAAGCTAGATGATTATCGATCGAAAAGCAATCTGCTGGAAGTTTTTCATCAGCTTGAAGATTCCGGCGGAGTCACCAAGTCAAGCAGTTGAGATTTGATCTATTTTGATACCACTACGTTGACGGAAAGCAAGTTTGTCGGGGCTTAGTCGCGTTTCATATCGCGGATTATTTGCGTTATAATTTGCGAGTGAGAGATTTCTCCCCTCGCTCAACATCATGGAATAGATATGAAATGGACTCCGTCGACAGTGCTTCGAAAAAAAGTTTGGGCGGAGGGATTGTTCACTTTGACCGTCTCTTCACCTGAGGTCCTGCCGTTTCATCCCGGGCAGTTTTTACATTTGGCAGTCGTCGAAGATGAAGAACGTACAAATCGTCCCTATTCTGTTGCGTCACCCCATGGCGACGAACTCGATTTTTTTGTCGTGTTGGTTGAAGAGGGCAAGTTGACTCCGAAGCTTTGGGCGCTCGATGTTGGTGATGCGTTGGAGGTGAGCGAAAAAGCAACCGGTAGTTTTACGCTGGAAAAAACGCCGGATGCAAAGCACTTGTGGCTCATCGCAACCGGGACGGGTTTGGCACCCTACATTGCGATGTTGCGAACATCAGAGCCTTGGTCGCGGTACGAAAAAATTGTTGTAGTGCATGGTGTTCGACACCATACCGATCTGGCCTATCAAGACGAATTGGCTGCCTATCGCGGCACGTATGGTAAGCAATTCGAATATGTTCCCGTGCTGTCTCGTGACGAATCTCCTGACGCATTGTTTGGACGGATTCCGCAATGTATGGAGAGCGGTACATTGGAAGAAACGGCTGACTGTGAACTTTCTAAGAACGATTCAGCGGTGATGCTATGTGGGAATCCGGCAATGCTTGATGAAATGGAATCGAAGCTTGGTAACCGTGAGATGGTCAAGCACCGGAAGAAAAAACCGGGGCAAATCGTGATTGAACGCTACTGGTGATATCGTACGGTTCTCGAAAAAAACTTGGAGCCGCGGAGATCCAGAGACCGCGGAGGTTTTATTGTTCGACCAAGTTTTTAAAACACCAGCGAAAATGCATTTCAGATTATTTTTTTTTGGGGCGGAATGCGACGAGGCGTTCTTCATTCGTCTCAAGATAGGGGCCGTTGATTAATTCAACACAATAAGGGATGGCAGGAAAGACAGCATCTAAACATTCGCCAATCGCTTTGGGCTGCCCGGGTAGGTTTACAATTAATGAACTGCCGCGAATGCAAGCCGTTTGTCGAGAAAGAATTGCGGTAGCGACTTTTTCCAAACTGACTTTTCGCATTAGCTCACCAAAGCCTGGCATCAGTTTCTCTGCTACCGCTTCAGTTGCTTCTGGTGTGACGTCCCGTTTTGCAGGACCGGTTCCGCCTGTGGTGACGATGAGCCCACATTGTTCGACATCGGACAGTTCCATCAAAGTTTTTTCGATAACGCTTTGGTCATCAGAAATTACCCGTGCGACCGCTTCCCATGAAGTAGAAAGGACTTCATTTAAGTAATCAACGATCGCCGGTCCACCTCGGTCTTTGTATTCGCCGCGGCTCGCTCGATCCGAAACGGTGACGATTCCAATTTTGGCAGCGACATTACTCATGATACCTCCTTGTTTTCTTCCGAACGAGAACGCGATTTCTACGTCAGCAATACTTGTGTTTCTGAGCAGCTTTTTTGCCTGAAAAAAGTCAAGCATGGAAAAGGATTTTAATTACATCGTGATTCAAGGTTGGTGATTTTGTTAACGCGGCGATCATGGCGTCCGCCTTCAAATTCGGTTTCAAGCCACGCTTGGATAACCGGTTCAAAATCGCCGTGGTCCACGAATTCACCAGCAAGACAGAGTACGTTCACATCATTGTGCCGTCGGCAAATTTTCGCCGTTTCAACATCTCCGCAGGTCGTCGCCCGAACTCCGTTGATTTTGTTAGCGGCGATTGCCATGCCGATGCCGGTGCCACAAATCAGGATTCCGCGGTCGACTTCCTTGTTTGCGATGCGTTTTGCGACCACGGCGGCAACATCTGGATAGTCGCAATCGTCTCCCTCATTGGCCCCATCATCAATGACTTGATGGCCGAGTTTCTCGAGTGATGCTTGTAACTTTTTTTTGATCAAGGCGCCACGATGATCGTTGCCAATTGCGATATGCATTTATTCTGGAATTCCTAAATCAATTTTCTCGACCCACGTTTTCAACTGGTCGTCAATCTGTTTTGCACAGCTTTCATAGAGCGACATCGGTCCTCCAATCGGATCTGAAACATCACTGCCGTCGATGCATAGGACGTGTGTCCGCTCCGCAATGTCTGGCCAGTGGGAAATCAGAGCTTGGCGGTGCCCCTTGGTCATCGTAAGAATCAAGTCGGCAGAAGTCAAAAGCTGATCGGAGACAGGTTGGCTCTCATGCGAGCTCAAATCCAGCTCCATGTTTTGTAAGACGTCAATCGATTCTTGAGAAGCCTTGTCGCCCGGCATCGCCGCCACACCAGCGGACGTCACGATCACGCCTTTGTCGTCCAGCTCCTCGATTTTGCACTTTAGCTTTTCGGCAATCCGCTTTTTAAGAAGTAGTTCGGCCATAGGGCTTCGGCAAGTGTTACCGGTGCAAACCAATAACGCCATAAAACTAGACATACGCTTCATCGCAGAGTCTCCAAAAACACCGGCTCGTAAAATCTCGTATTCGTTTTCACGCACTTTAACGACCGTTGATGATTGACCGTATCTTGATGGCCCGTCATTCAAAATTAAATCGACCTGATCTCCCAATCGTTCAACAATGCTCTCGCAATCGGTGCAATCCGGTTCCCCATGCAAGTTCGCGCTTGTTAATAACATCGGTCCGACTGACAATCGAGAAACACTTTGAAACACTTCATGGGCAGGGACTCTCAATCCGACTGCTCCATCGATTAAAACCATAGGACGGATGATATCTGGAAGTTGGGTAATCACGCTGTCCGGATGCGTTCCATCAACGACCAAGGTAATCGGTCCCGGCCAGCAGCGGCGGGCCAATCGCTTGCCCATCACTGAAAGCGTAGGTACATAATCGTAAGCATCGTCAGCACTTTTTACCGCGATCGAAAAGGGTTGTTTGCTCGATCGGCATTTGATTTTGCCCAGTCGATCCGCAGCAGCTGGGTTGAGTGCACTTGCTGCAATTCCGTAAACCGTTTCAGTCGGAAGTGCAACAATTTTGCCGGCCGCCAGAAATTCAACCGCCAAATGAACAGCATCGATCGGGTCGTCCGTTTTTTTTAAGTCGATGACAATGGGCGGCATATTTACTGCGTCTTACAATTCCAAAACGACATTTATGTCTCATCTCTTCTTCGGTCAAAAATGGTCGGATACCAAGTTGATCATCCAGCCAAAAATCTTTCTTCAATGTCTAATGCGATGTGACAATGATATCGATTGGGAAGAATCAGGGTCAAGTAGCAGCTAAATTGCCCGATTGCTCAGAATAAAATGAGACCCATTTGGATTCCTGCGTGGTCAATTGGGAATCCATCATCGATTCGCAGGCTGAACGGACTGCTATTTCACATCAAAACAGTTGCAATCGGCAGCTTTAAGGGAACATCGCTACCACAGGAACGTTTTTTGGTGAAATATTGCGTTCTGACGTGTCGATCTTTTATAATAGAACAATTGAAGAGATCGAATTCTCTTTTTGAATTCCCACCTACTATCGAACTTAGGAGGTTCGTATGCTTTCCATTCTTGGACAAGCCGGAAAAGATGTTTGCGACAAAGAAGTCGGAGTTTCGCGAAGAAGCGTGCTTCGTGTGGGCGGTTCCGCCATGTTCGGTTTGTCGCTCAACCAGATCCTTCAAATGCAATCGGCATCGGCCAACGAAGGGGCCTCGAAGAACTCTCCGGGTTGGGGAAAAGCTAAGAGTGTGATTTTGGTTTACCTTCAAGGTGGTCCCAGCCATCTCGACCTCTGGGATCCAAAAGACAATGTGCCGGATAACGTTCGTTCTGTTTTCAAACGTGCGAAAACGAAAGTTCCGGGTATGGACGTTACAGAACTGCTCCCAAAGATCGGACAGATCACCGACAAGCTAACGATGATTCGCTCGATGAGCTACAAGCCAAAGGGGTTGTTCAATCACACAGCGGCGATTTACCAGCTTCACACCGGATACACAACAGACAAAGTTAGCCCGTCAGGGCAACTTGAGCCACCATCGCCAAAAGACTTTCCAACATTTGGTTCAAATGTTGTCCGATTAAAGCCACCGACCGAGGCCATGATTCCATTTGTGATGATGCCGCGTCCTCTTCAGGAAAGCAACGTGGTCAACAAGGGTGGTACGGCTGGGTTCCTTGGACGGGCGTACGATCCCTATTACATGTTCCCGCAGGGGGGGGACATGGACATGGCGAAAATGAATCGTGTTAACGTTGATGACCTGAAATTGCGGGATGGGATTTCTCCAATTCGCTTGAATCGTCGCGCTCGATTACGCGATATTGTGAATCAGAAAATGCCCGAAATTGGCAAGGCCGTTGAGCGTTACGATTTGGACGACTATTACAAATCGGCCATAAAGTTGATCAGTTCCGGAAAGGCTCGTGAAGCGTTTGATCTTTCATTGGAGAAGCAATCGACGCGAGACAAGTATGGCAGCACGACGTTCGGTCAATGCTGTTTGTTGGCACGGCGTTTGGTTGAAGCCGGTACGCGAGTGGTCGAAGTCGTTTGGCCAAAGGTCGCAAATTCAGACAATCACTCGTGGGACGTCCATGTTGGGTTAACCGGTCGGATGAAAAATCAGGCTGCCCCGATGCTCGACTCTGGTGTATCTGCACTGATTTCCGATTTGGATGAGCGTGGAATGCTGGATGAGACCTTGGTCGTTTGTCTTGGCGAATTTGGCCGAAGTCCTCAGCGTGGCTACAGCACGTCCGGAAACAGCAATAGCGATGATGGGCGAGATCACTGGCCCTACTGTTACACTTCGCTGGTTGCAGGAGCTGGAACAAAGCGTGGATTCGTCTATGGAAAAAGTGATGCGACTGCATCTGCGCCACTTGAAAATCCGGTTCATCCTGTTGAGCTCTTGGCGGCAATGTATCATTCGCTGGGAATCGATCCAAACACGATCGTTTACAATCACTTGAATCAGCCGCGTGAGTTGGTCAAAGCTGAGCCGGTCACGTCGATTTTTAGCTAATCGATTTTTAGCTAGTCGATTTTTAGCTAATCGATCTGGTATAAGTCAGTTTTTTGACGAGCCAAAATGAAAAAAGCCGCCATTATTGGCGGTTTTTTTATTTGCCTATTAAGTTTTGCCGAATCGACAAACGAGTTTCAATAATCGGGTCGTCTTTTTCCTGGGCAAGATGTATAAGGATTTGATCTAAAACTGAATTATCGAGGATTTAATGTTACACGCAGTGATTATGGCAGGCGGGTCGGGCACTCGTTTTTGGCCAGCGAGTCGAAAGCAACTTCCGAAACAGCTTTTGAGTTTGAATGGTGACCGAACGATGATCCAGTCGACTGTGGATCGATTGGGTGATTTAGTTCGTGCCGAAGATGTGCTCGTTGTAACCAATGAGATCCTGGTGGCGGAAACCCAGCGTCAATTATCAGACGTTCCAGCGGATCAAATCGTTGGTGAACCAGCGAAACGAGATACCGCTCCCTGTGTTGGGCTGGCAGCGGCGATCATCGCGAAGAAAGATCCTAATGGCGTCATGGTCGTTATGCCCGCCGATCATGTCATCAACGACGTCGCAAAGTACCAGAAAGCCATCTCATTTGCCAACGAGATTGTCCTTGCCAACCCTTCGCGTTTCGTGACGTTTGGAATCAAACCCTCTTATCCGGCGGAATCTTTTGGATACATCGAGCGTGGCGACGAGCAGGAGAATGTCAGCGACGATGATTCTCTTGCGATTTACCAAGTGAAAAAATTTCGTGAGAAGCCGAAGCTGGATGTTGCGAAGCAATTTGTGGAAGCTGGAAACTTTTATTGGAATTCCGGGATTTTCGTTTGGAAGGCTCAAACCGTATTCGATGCCTTAAAAGAATTTCAACCGGAAATGCATTCGCATTTGAAGGCGATCCAAGATTCAATTGGAACCAGTGCGTTTGCAGAAACCTTCAAATCGGAGTTTTCTGCAATCAAAGGGACGTCCATCGATTATGCAGTGATGGAGAATTATACAGACGTTTCCGTTGTTGAAGCCCCGTTCGATTGGGATGACTTAGGGAATTGGCAGGCAGTCGGGCGTCTTATTCCGGCTGATGAAAATGGTAATTCAGCGATCGGGAAAAATATTTGTATTGATACCAAAGATACGATCATTCGATGCGAAGATGGTCATTTGATAGCCACGCTTGGACTCGAGAATTGCATTGTCGTACAAACGGAAAACGCGACATTGGTGGCGGACAAGAGTCGCGAAGAGTCGGTGCGAGAAATTGTTAAAATCATCGAAGAACGCGGCATGAGTGAGTTTCTTTAAACGATTTTAGATGTTGGCATGTCAGGTAATCGTGGTCTTGTTTTCAGCATGGCTTGGAAGCTATTTCCGTTCGCGACAATGGTTTCCTATCCGAGTCTTTTTATTATGAGCCGATATGTCAGAAGATCATTACGAGCGCAGTCTTATTGTGCACAGGCAATTGCGTGGGAAGTTGGGAATCATCAGCAAGTTGCCAATCAACGATTGCGATGCGCTGTCGTTAGCCTACACACCGGGAGTTGCGCGGCCTTGTGAAGAAATTGCCAAAGACAAATCTCTGGCGCGCACCCTGACGATCAAGGGGAACTCAGTCGCGGTTGTGTCCGACGGTTCTGCTGTTTTGGGATTGGGTAATATTGGTCCCGAGGCAGCCATTCCAGTGATGGAAGGCAAGGCAATCTTATTCAAAGAGTTTGCTAACATTGATGCTTGGCCGATTTGTTTGGACACGCAGGACGCCGAAGCCATCGTTTCAACCGTTCGAGTGATCGCGCCGGTTTTCGGTGGGATCAATCTAGAGGATATTTCGGCGCCCCGGTGCTTCGAAATTGAAGAGCGTTTGCAGGATCTGGGGATTCCGGTTTTTCACGATGACCAGCATGGAACTGCGATTGTTTTACTGGCCGCGCTGATCAACGCTTGCAAAGTCACAAATCGCCAGATGACATCGCTTCGCGTGGTGATTAATGGTGCAGGCGCTGCAGGAACTGCCATCGCAAAGTTATTACGCTGCATTAACTTTGACCCGCGACTGTGCGAATCAGTCAAAGAGTTGGTGGTTTGTGATTCGCGAGGGGCCATTCATTCCGGCAGAACCGATTTGAATGATTCCAAGAAAGAAATTTTGAATTTTACAAACCGGGGCGATCGTGTCGGGTCATTAAAAGAAGTTCTTGTCGGAATGGATGTTTTTATTGGCGTGAGTAAGGCAGACTTGCTCAATGGCGATGATATTAAATCGATGGCTGACGACCCGATCATTTTTGCGATGGCGAATCCCGTTCCGGAAATTATGCCGGATCTAGCACGAGATGCAGGTGCTGGCGTTGTGGGGACCGGAAGAAGTGATTTTCCGAATCAGGTTAACAATTTACTTGCGTTTCCCGGGGTTTTCCGCGGAGCACTCGACGCAGGTGCGACGCGAGTAACCGACAAAATGAAGCTTGCGGCGGCGATTGCGTTGGCCGCAAGCACGGAGGACGTTTCTGCGGAACAAGTTCTTCCCAATCCACTCGATCGCCATGTTGCGCCGTTGGTTGCTGCTGCAGTGCAAAAGGCGTTTCGTGAGTTATAAGGTCGTTGGTGAAAAAATGTTCTGCGAAGGGTTCTAATGGATGAGTTGAGTCTGCCCAGCTGTTGTTCTGAAAATCATGGCTGAAGAAATCCGGATTCCGAGTCAATTACTGGTCCGGCGTCTATCGTTATAAAGTTGTGTTTTGCCGGGCGACGGCATCTTTTGTGTAATTTGATCGCCAGAGCTTTATGCGAAATTGGCCAAAATCGGGTTAAGCCAATTCGTTGAAAATGAGAAGGAAGCGAATGAAGACGCCATTGAAAAATAAACGCTTCAAAGCGAGTCGATTCGAGAGGAAGAGTCAAGAATGAATCCTGTAACGCTGACCTTGGGCGGCAAGCAATTTTGGACTGACCATTTCATCTTTCGCGAATGGCGAATTCAAAAAAATTATTTGACGAAATATTTTCGTTTGTTGGATGATCGAGACAAACGCAAGGCATCAGGAACATTTGAGGAATGCAAGACGAAGTTTGATGAAATCTCGGCAGCAGAGAAGTTTGATCCGCTTTCTAAAAAAGTGGTCTTGCTTATTCATGGTCTGGGGCGAACTCGAAAATCGATGAGTAAGCTCGCGAAATATTTTGCCGCGAATGGATATACGCCGATCAATTTCGAGTATGCGAGCACAAGGACGACGATCAAAGCACACGCTGAGGCATTGGCAAACGTGATTTCGTCTCTTGATGGAGTCGAAGAAATCTATGTTGTTGGCCATAGCATGGGGAATATCGTCTTTCGAGCGTACTTGAGTCATTTCATAGATGACACAACCCAACAGGGTGGTGATCCGCGAATCTCGGCGTCTGTGATGATCGCACCCCCAAACCATGGCGCTTACATCGCACGTATTCTAAAACCGACCGGCGTGTTTGGTTTGGTGCTGGGGAAGAGTGGCAATGAGCTTGCCAGTCGTTGGGATGAATTTGCAATGAATCTTGCAACCCCAATGCATCGGTTTGCAATCGTCGCTGGGAAATTCAATTACAATCCATTATTCAAAATCGATAATGACTTCATTGTTTCGGTAGACGAAACCAAATTAGCCGGCGCGGATGATTTTCAAGTTTACAATGCAATGCACGCTACTATTATGGCCAACAAAAATGTTGTCGAGTCCGTATTGCGGTTTTTCGAAAAAGGGTTTTTGAAAACCGATGCGGAAATGAATCCGTTAAAATAGTAGCTGGTGATCTTGCTGCAATTGACGACCTTTGAATGTGTGGAAGCTGAACCCCAAAGTGATGAAGTGCATCAACGTCGATGTTTCACCTCCGAAACGACCTCTTCTGAAATGAAAACGATGTCTAACGAATTTCCCACCGATGGACGGATTGCTGGAATCGATTTTGGGACGGTCCGAATTGGCGTGGCGATTACAGACCCGGATCGTATTCTCGCAAGCCCGTTTGAAAACTACGATCGAAGGAATCTGAGTTTGGATGCCCAGTACTTTGTCGATCTTGTCGCTTCCGAACGAATTGTCGGTTTTATCGTTGGTTTGCCGATCCATACCGACGGGAAGGAAAGTCAGAAGTCGACGGAGGCGAGGGAGTTTGGTCAATGGCTTGGTGAACGCTGTAATTTGCCGATCGAGTTTTTTGATGAACGCTATACTTCAGCGTTTGCCAATCAAATTCTGGCGTCCGGATCAATGACGAATAAAAAAAAGAAAAAGAGATTAGACATGCTTGCCGCCCAAATCATGCTGACGGCATATCTGGAGTCATCAAAACAGGCCCGATTGGATGGTTTGGAACCGAACCAGGATATTTCAGACTGACCAAGTGCCCCTATTGCATTGGTTTCCGTCTCGCGATTTTTCTAAGGTCGATATTTTGGGATCGATTTACTGGGATCGAGTTCACCCAGCCCCTGGCTGAGTTGATGGTGTGGGCTCGCGTTTGCAATATCCGGGCACAAGGTTGCATTTTTTCATGCGATAAAAAAAGCCCAAGGCAGTCGGATGACCATCTTGGGCTTTGTTCGGAGAACGTTTTATCGTATTTCGAATGATGCTGTAAAGGTGGTTCACAGAATCAAAACGAGCAGGACTCGTTTACTTGAAAATGTCTTCGATGTCCTTCTTTTCTTTCTTAAGAGCCTCGATTTCTTTTTCTGCGTCACGAAGATCTCGTTTGATTTTGCGTGAAGCCGCTCGCAGGTCTTTTTGCTTGTCTTCCATCATTTTTCGATCGAGAAGTGCATCAGCAAGTTCTGCCTGAAGTTCTTGAATCGATTTCTCTGCTTTCTCCTGCGCTGCCTTCGCCAGTTCCTCTTGCTTTTCGTTGTCAGCAATCTTCTTTCGGGTACCAGCCTTCTCGATAGCTTTTTCTTTTGAATCAATTGACTTTACCAGTTGGTCAAGCTTTGGCTTGTAGACGATTGATGGGTTCAACTTGCCGGATTTAAGCTCTTCGATTGCGGGTCCTAAAACCGATAAGGGCAGTGCATAGGTTGCGACGCGACCGTTTTTCGCAATGTTGATTCCAATGGCACGGCCACTAAGGTCAAGAATTGGGCCACCCATTTGTTCTGGATTAAGAACAGTGTCGTGTTGGATGATTCGATCGAATCCGGTGCGACGCTTGCTGAGTCGGTTTCTGGCAATTGTCTCTTGTGGGTTCAGCCGCGCGCTTGTCATGCGACTTTTCAATTTGATTGCAAAGTCAAGCAACTTGTTCTCGCGTTTAATCTTTACCTTGACGATGTCGCCAGCATTAAGTTTTCGAACCTGGTCAATGAGGTCTTGTGTGTTCTTGACTTCGTTTCCGTTTACTTGCGTGAAAATGTCACCAACGGCGATTCCCTTTTCCGCTGCGGCAGATTTGGCAACAACTTCGGTCACTCGCGAACCTTTAGCTTTTTCAGAAACGTTTTCAAGCAAAACGCCCATCAATCCGGGTTCTCCTCGCGCTGCGACACTTAATACGCCAAAGCCAAGTGGCTTACCTGATCCATTTGGTGTCGCTAAAAAACAACCAATATCGGCCGGTTGAGTACGCCATTCGATTGGGCTGATCTGCAATCCAGCGGGTTCGATTTTTAGCATTGCGATGTCTGAGCTTTGGTAAATCCCGTGGATTTTCGCAGGGACCTTCTTGCCCTCGATCTCAACTTGCAGCGTCTTCCCTTTGGAAATCAACTCGCTTGCTTTGGTGAGAATGTAGCCATCGGCATCAACCACAGTGCCCAATGCAATTTGAGCCTGAGTCTCTTTGCTCCGTACTTTCACACTACCTAAAATTTTCACTGTTGCTCCTTTTGCCGATTCAACAATGGGTTGAATGGTTTTGAGCATCGCGGGCGATTGACGGATGTACCAGTTACCTGTTTTTTTGGCAGGCTCTTCTTTTTTGGTTTTCGAATTGTCCGTGTCTGGCTTTTTCGGCTCTGGCTTCTTCGGCTCTGGCTTGACCGGTTTTGGGGCCGCTTTTTTTGGGTTTTCTACCTTCGGCTTGTTGTCTTGTGGATTGTCACCCTTTGGTTTTTCCGAAGGCTTTTTCTCTTGCTTGGGATTTGCGGGTTTTTCAGTTTGTTGTTTGGCCTTGTCTTGGTTTTCCGACGGCTTAGTCGGTTCCGTCTTTTGAGGAGTCGGATCGGCCTTTTTCTCTTGTGCAGCCAGCGGTTGGCAAGCAATCATCATTAACGCGACGAAAGCGAAAGTTTTTTTGATCTGATTTTTCATTTGGTTTTCTCCTTTGGCTCAGCCTCTTTCAATTCGACGGTCAGCTCAACATCCTTACCATCACGTTTGACGACAATCTTGACTTTGTCGCCATTTTTAACCGATCCTAAGACCGTACGAAGTCCTTCCGCTTGAAAGACTCTTTTTCCGTTGACCGAGACAATGACGTCTCCGACCTTCATGCCGGCTTTGTCCGAAGGCAAGTCTTTTTGTATCGCCTTGATCGTGGGTTTGATCTTTTCCGTATCAATTTTAAATCCGAATGAAATTTTACCGCTGGATGACTTCGTTGATTTGGGGGCGCCAATGTTTTCACCTGCAGCAAGCTGATCCCAGGTTTCGCCATAAATGTCGACTGGAACATGGAAGTTTCCGACGAATTGACCGTCCCGAGTGCTTGCATTGATTCGACTGTGAATGCCAATCACTTTTCCCGCCATGTCAAAGAGTGGTCCTCCGGAATCACCGCCGACCAAAACACAATCGGTTTGGAGCATGCCTGTCGTCCGACTCTTACCGTTCACTCGGCCAACTCGGAGAGGTGGAGAACGTTTGGGGTCGAAACCACCGGGGTGGCCAAGAGCGAATATCCATTGTCCTTTTTCAACATCCTTAGAGACTCCCATGTCCAGGAACGGATACTTGCCCTTTTTCGTTATTTTCATCAGGCCGGAATCGCGAGACGTTTGCATGCCCAGAGTTTTGCCGGGAAGGATCGTTCCATCTGTCAAAATAATCCGGCATACCTTGTTTGGAGTCTGAACCACGTGCCCTGCGGTCAAAACGTAGCCATCTTCTGAAATGATGACACCGCTTCCTGATGCTGCACCAACCTGAACCCCCACCACCGATGGCATGACCTTTTTGGTAACTTTAATGATGTGATCCTGCATCGACTTCAATTGATCTATCGAAGATGGGGTTCCATCTTTAAATATCGACTTCAGTTCGGCAGATATTTCTACGGAGGCGTCCTGTGCATTGGAACTCATCGCAACCACCAGCAATATGGCGACTGAGATACCGTTCGCGAAAATCGTTTTCATCTTTAAAAACCCATAAATAAAATGAAAGAAACGGGTTGGGAGTGCATGAACTTTCGGACAAAAATCCTAACCTTATACTATAACTGAATTTTGGAGGACAAGTTCCGATGCAAGATGGTTCGACGCATCTAGGGCGTAAAGATTCACAAAAAAGAACGGTTTAAGAGGATAATCGGCGTTTGAGTACTTTGAAGCAACAACTTTTGATCGTCGGACATGGGTATTTTGGTGGTCATTTGAGTCAAATACTGGATCGAGACACTTTTGAAGTATTTGCTACAACGCGGCGAATTGAGAATTTCGAAAGGTTCGAATCGCAGCAAATCACTCCAATTCTGTTTGATGTAGCCGATGCTTCAGCAGGTGAATTTTCGCAAACATTCGATGCGGTTGTCTATTGCGTCGGCTTCGATCGATTGGCGTCGGTGGACAAACGCACCGTCTACGTCGACGGACTAAGAAATTTTTTGTCAAAGTTGTCGTGTTCGCCGGCTCAGTTGATCTACGTGAGTTCGACCGGTGTTTATGGTCAGTCGGATGGCGAATGGATCGACGAGAATTCTGCTGCAGCTCCAAATCGTGAAGGCGGTCAGATCTGTCTGGACGCCGAAAGTGTATTGCGAGAATTTGATATTGAATCGCAAAAATTGATCTTGAGATTCGCTGGAATTTATGGGCCTGATCGGATTCCAAACATTCGATCGCTATCGAATCCGACATTGACGGTGCCATCCAATAGTTTTTTAAACCTCATACATGTTAGCGATGCAGCGAAAATCGTTCGATCGATTCTGTGTGACGATTTAAAGAATTTGCAAAGTGAGCTGTTTTTGATTTCAGACGGAATGCCAGTCGAACGTCGGGATTTTTATCGACATTGCGTCGCGTTGCTTGGGATTGAGTTACCAGAATTCATTGAGCCAACAGCGGAAGAATTGGCCATTTCGAGGTTTGGATCCAGTAAACGAATTACCAATCAGAGAATTTTGAACGAGACTGGATACCAATTCGAGTTTCCTAGTTATCACGAGGGCCTATCCCAGATTCTTTCGAAGACTGATGAGGCATGAGTTCAAATAAGAACAAGTTAAGGTGGTCGGGATGTCTTTGGAGTAGAATCCTGTTCCGTTGGGAGGCTAATGCCGTTGCGATTGTTTATCGCGAAACCTAGAATTCTAAGCTACGCGCGTGTTTGAAAGTTGGGAGCAGGATTTTAATCGTGCTGGCAAATTTTGTTGTCATTGTTTTGCAAGACGCGGTTTTATAAGTGCGGGGGGAGGAGTTCTGCCGCAGAAAGAGTCTTTCCGTTTTTTCTTTGTCGTTGAGTTGATGCTAGTACGTAAACCCATTTTCCCCGGTATCATTGAATTTAATTACCAATTGGGACGTGTGATCGGATGCAACGTTTATCTGATATTCGATGGTAATGATTGGATGATGATCGACATTGGTTATGAGGAAGTGGTCGATGAGGTCGTCGAAACCATTCGGCAGCTTGATTTTCCGTTTTCTAGTTGTACCGGTTTGATTGCGACCCATGCAGATGTTGACCACATCCAAGGGCTTTCAAAATTGAAGAGCCTCCTCAAAGCACCGGTCCTGGCACACAAACTTGCTGCAAAGCCTCTTCAAAAAGGCGATCCGATCCTGACGTTTGCGAAAATAGAAGCGCAAAAAATAGACCTCGATATGCCGCCTGTTACGGTGGATCGAAAAATTGAAGACGGCGAAATATTAAAAATTGGTGGACTTGATTTGGAAGTTTGGTTGACGCCCGGTCATACGGACAGTCAACTCTCATTTCGTATGGGGAAAATTCTTTTTAGTGGTGACAACATCTATCGCGATGGTTGCGTTGGTGCGATTGATGCACACCACGGTAGCGATATCCCGCAGTTCATTGAATCACTGAAACGCATTCGCAATAGCGATGTTGAATGGCTTTTGCCCAGCCACGGTCCGGTCTTTCGAAAAGACAATGCGTTACTTGACGGTACGATTGAGAGACTGAACGGCTATTTGCACATGGCGGACTTTGGCACTTGTGCAGTTGACTGGCCGCTTATGGATGAATTCGAAGATGAACTCGAAAGCGGCAAGTTTCCCAACTCGTAATGCATCCAATGCCCATCATTGAAGCTTCAAAGTCATTTGGCTTCGATTCGGTCGAGAAACGAGTAATCACAAGAAGTTCCGGATTTGTTGGGAATTTGGCTTCTTCTTTTCGTTCTAACGCCGCTCAAGCTTTGTCGCTTCCACTGACGGTGTGGTGCCCATCTGGTTTTCTAGCAAATTTCAGAATGGTGTTTCTGAGGCCAGCAGAAAAAGCACCGACACTCTCTTGATGCCCGGTTTTTTACAACTCTCTTTTCGGGAAATAAAAAGCGTTGCTAAGGCGATTCCGGTTTTGTCGGTTATTCGGCCCTGAACATCGTATCGCATATTCGCTCCTTCTTAAGTCGATGAAAGACGATACGGAATTGTTTTTCCGATGGAGATTTTAGGCAGGGATGAGCCACATTTTTTTGACTCGCAATCAGTTGCTCGTCCTATGATTATTTTCACTGCAGCCATTGTCGCCAATCGAAACTTAAAGCGTGATTTGGTGGCGCTTGCTATCGCCGGCGTCGCGGCGTTTATCGGGGTCTCACTGGCCACCTACAATCCCGCCGATTCGACGTCGTTTGATACTTCGATTGTTCGCGACAATGCGTTTGGGACATCAGGTGCGATCTTCAGTTCCTTTCTTGTTTCCAATCTTGGTGTAACGGCCAATTTTCTAGTTGCCTCACTTGTTTGCATTGCGTTTTGGCTGATTCGAAATCAAGAAATTGATCTGCCTGCAATGCGAGGTGTGGGTTGGTTGTTAACGCTTGTCGGAGGGGCTGCGTTTCTTTCGCTGGTGCTGCCCAATCTGGTTCAGTCATTCGAAATGGGAAGTGGCGGACGACTTGGGAGCTCCATGAGCCAAATCTTGCTTACGCAATTTTCGTTGGCAGGTGGTGTCATTGTGTCCATTTTCGTGACTTTGGCTGGATTATTGATGTTTTCTGATTACGCACTTCTTCGATTTGCACATTGGGGCTTGTCAACCGTTCTCGCCATTCCGTCTGCACTGGAGGCACCCAAAGCAAAACCAAAATCGAAAAAGAAGAAAGTCGTCCATGAAGAAGATGAATACCTAGAAGACGAATACGAAGAAATCGAAGACGAAATCGGGGATGAAGAAGACCTTCGAATTCGCATACCAGCCCGCGATAAACTGAAAGTCGTCAGCGATGATGTTGGTGAAAGTATCCAGCAGGAACTTGAGTTCGAGGAAGAAGAGGCGGCGGAAGAAGACTACGACTTGGCGGACGAGACGGCTGATGCAATTGAAGATGAAGTAGAAGAAGTTGATGAACCCGTGGTCACAAAACTTCAGCCGAAAAAAGTAGAGAAAACCACGCCTGAACCAAAGTTTGAAAAAAAGCAAAAGCAAAAGGCGCCCGACGAACGCGAAGTCGTGATGCAGCAGCTGAATCAAGCCTCTTTGGTCGAGCCGGAAGGGGAATACGAATTGCCTGCGATCGATATGTTGGTTAACGGAGATGATATCTGCTTCGAGGATCAGGAACGTGAAGTTCGCGCCAAGGCCAAGATTCTCGAAAAGACATTTCAACAGTTTGGTTTCAATGTCAAAGTTGTTGAAATCGAAACCGGTCCGGTGATTGCCCAGTATGAGATTGAACTGGAGGCCGGGTTACGGCTTTCGAAGATCATGGGGCTTTCGGATGATTTAGCGATTGCACTCCGAGTTCCCAGTGTTCGGATCGTTGCGCCGATTCCGGGGAAGAACACGGTTGGAATCGAGGTGCCCAACGAGACGCGTCAGGTCGTTCGGTTGCGTGATGTCATGGAAGAAGGAACAGCGAAGACTTTGAAGATGAAGATCCCGCTTTTTCTGGGCAAGGATGTCTCGGGCAACGCCTTGGTGGCCGACCTCGCGAGTTTGCCACACCTTTTGATCGCCGGTCGAACGGGTACCGGTAAGAGTGTTTGTTTGAATGCGATCATAACGTCGATGTTGATGACGCGTCGACCAGACGAAGTCCGATTACTGATGATCGATCCCAAAATGGTCGAGCTGAGCGGTTACGCGCGACTGCCTCATTTGATGCATCCAGTGGTCACCGACATGAAAAAGGCGGAGGCGATTCTGGCATGGGCGGTCGACAAAATGGAAGAACGCTACACGCTTTTGGCGCGTGCAGGTGTTCGCCATATTACCAGCTACAACCAACTGGGTGAGGAAGAGCTGCTGGAGCGTTTGGAAATCGA
This sequence comes from uncultured Pirellulaceae bacterium, assembly GCA_905480545.1. Lineage (GTDB taxonomy): Bacteria > Planctomycetota > Planctomycetia > Pirellulales > Pirellulaceae > JABAAE01. The sequence goes on along the minus strand of CAJQQR010000037.1, from coordinate 6,782 downwards.
CGATCCGGAAGAACGCGCTAACGTTCCATTGCATTTGCCATTTATTGTGATTGTCGCCGACGAAATGGCGGACTTGATGATGACGGCTGGAAAAGACGTAGAGCAGCACATCATTCGACTTGCACAAAAGAGCCGTGCGGTTGGGATTCACCTGATCTTGGCGACGCAAAAACCGACGGTCGACGTTATTACCGGTTTGATCAAATCGAACTTGCCCGCGAGGATTTCTTTCCAAGTCGCCAGCCGTACGGACAGTCGCGTTGTTTTGGACGAAATGGGTGCGGACAAGCTGCTGGGCAATGGTGATATGCTCTTCTTGTGGCCAGGAACGAGCAAATTGCTGCGAGGGCAGGGGACCTACTTGAGCGATGACGAGATCGATGCAGTCACGGATGCTTGCAGCCAAGGCGAACAGGAATTCGTCAATGAACTGATGAATTTGAAGATTAAAGAAGAGGGTGAAGAAGACGATGCAGAAAAACCGACCGCACTAAAGAAACGGGACGAACTTTATAGCGATGCAGTCGATGTCGTGGTTCGAGAGCAACGTGGAAGCGTTTCGTTGCTGCAGCGTAATCTTGGAATCGGATATGGTCGTGCAGCACGGTTGATCGACTATATGGCGGAAGACAACATTGTAGGTCCCTATAACGGATCGCAGGCACGAGAGATTTTGGTTTCAGTAGCCGAATGGGAAGCGATGCAGGGGGGAGGTGCCGAGGAAGCGGAAGACGACACCCCTGAACCACCGCCGACAAAAATCAAGATGCCGACTGTTGAAGCGGAGCCTGAGCTCATCGACGAGGCCGAGGAAGACGTGGAATATGAGTACGAAGATGAAGTCGACGAGGATGATGCTGCTGAAGAGGAAGTGGTTGCTGAGGCAGACGACGTCGAACTTGGCGAAGGTGAAGAATACGAATATGAGTATGTTTACGAAGACGACGACGAAGAGCTGGAGGAAAGTGCGTGAGACAGCTGCTGCGACGCTCCGGTTCGCAACCTTCACCCATTTCCCGTCCATAGCGATGATTGGTTAGAAAACGTTTCGATGACCGAATGCTGGCGGTCGAAAATTAATTTCAAGGAGACGGTCCCTTAATTAGGGGGTGAAGATCTGTCTGAAAAACGTCCTCACTTCATAGGTGCCGCATTGCCTTTCTCCCTCGACAAGCCATTCACTAGGAGTCAGTTTGATTGGCTACTGCTTGGGGGTAAGACGGCATGGATTTGACGTTTGGTGCACTTAATAAGTGATATGAACCGAGAATTAGTTGACCCGACCAAAATTCCATTTTTTTCTGGAACCTACATAAGGAAGAGGGAGGTTCCGAATAGAGTCGCAATCCAAAGGGATCATAGAGATCTTCAAACATGGAATCGTCGGAAATTAAAAATACAAACTCAACCGCGTATGATGCAACGATCACATGAAGTGGCGTGAACACGCGTTTTTCGACTGGTGATTTCGCACAAGCAAGACTTGCTGAATCCAAAACGGAGTCACAGGAACCGGTCGCGTCACGATCGTACTGGAAATTGAGAGTTGAAAAACACATTGAACTGTTGACTGACGCGCAAATTGAAACTCGCCAGATTAGTAAGAATAGATACACCGAATTGGAGGCGTGGCGTGTCTATCAATTATTCTTCGAGTATCCGCAATTATTTTTTGGGTATCGGATTTTGGGACGACGTTGTTCCTGCTTATGTTGCGTTTGAACTTTTTCGTTGCGGTCATTCTTTCAGCGACGACGCCATACGTGCTGTCTCGGCTTTGCAAATATAATCCGAAAGAGTTGATGATTTCTGATTACTTACTGACCGGAATCATTGCGGTCGCCGTCGCCGTATCTTTTTCAATTGGAACTGAAGCTTTAGGTTGAATTGTCGGTTTCAATTCAAACATGTGATGCTTCGGTTTGATTGTTCTTGGGCAGGTTTTTGTCATGGTGCAGAATGTCTAAGTCGGGATCGGCCAATTGAATCCAGCCGTAAAACCACCGTCGACGTAAAGGACCTGCCCCGTCATAAATGCTGATGCTTTTGAAGCGAGGAAGATTGCAGTACCGGCCATGTCCTCAGGGAGGCCAAGGCGTCTTTGAGGCGTGTTTGCGACGCCCCATTCTTGCATCGTCTCGTCAGACCAAAGTTTCTTAGTCAGATCAGTAAGAATAAAACCGGGGGCGATTGCGTTGACCCGAATTCCGTGTTCTCCCCATTCCATGGCAAGTGCCTTGGTCATGTGGCCAACAGCGGCCTTGCTCATCGCGTAGGGCAGTACATTTTTTAGCGGCTTGTCTGTATTTAGAGATGCGATATTAATCTGCGATCCAGAATGTTGTTTAATCATCTGTTCGCCGACGACTCGGGAAAAGTGAAAGGCTCCCTTTTGGTTGATATCAATAATGTAATCATAATCTTCCTCGGTTAAATCGAGGGTCGGCATTCGCCGGTTTACGCCTGCGCAATTGATTAGGCAATCGATTTGGCCATGTTTGGCAATCACATTTTCAACCGTTGCGTCAATTTCTGATTTTTTCAAAACGTCACAGGTCACGCATTCGGCTTGATTTCCGTCATGTTCGGTAAGGGCCATCGTTTCGTCGAGCGCAGCTTGATCACGGCCGGTCGCAATGACTTTAGCGCCACGTTTAACAAACTCAGCAACGATTGCTCGCCCGATTCCTCGGCTTCCCCCGGAAACGACTACTACCTGTTCTTTTACGGAAAACAATTCGTCGCTCATGATTTTTTATTCAAAAAGGGTAGAAAACTTGTGAATTATGGCTTTGAATTCGGACTGAGAAATGAGGCGTTCAATTGCGATATTTTACGCAGATCGATACGATATCATAGATCGCCGATCACAAAACGATTGGTTAGAGATCGCAGACGCCTTTCTCTGATTCAAAACCGGGAATTATTGGAACGACTTGACCATGCCGAAGAAGAAAATTGTTCGAGTCAAAACCAAGGCAGCCGTCGATTCGTCGCTACCAACGTTTGAATCGGCCCTCGAAGGTCTTGAACAGATTGTTGTCGAGTTGGAGAGCGGTCGTTTATCGTTGTCCGACTCTTTATCCAAATATGAAGAGGGTATTAAAAACCTGAAGACTTGCCATAAAATTCTGGAATCCGCTGAAAATAGAATTCGAATACTAACGGGAGTTGATGATGAGGGTAAAGCCTCGACGCGACCATTTGACGAGCGGAAAACGGAAATCCATGGCCGAAGCTCAAAAAGGACGTTTCGTCCGAATGGAGTTGCATCATCTGAAACCGAAACAGAATCAGAAGGCGACAACTTGACGGATTCGGATTCAGGTGGATTATTTTAAGCAGCGATGCGTTTCTATTTGTTTTACTTACAGATGTGTTTGCTTACAGATGTGCTTGCAAAACTGTGTGTTTGCTCTAGGCCTTTAGCAGACGATGATTGGATTTTGTCGGTCGAATTGTCTAGGTTCGACCGTTTACCCTGCCTTTTTTTTCGCTGATTTGAGATACGACAACGTTTGTGACGCCAAATCCTGTCCCAGGGATGACCGTTTAGAGGTTGATCAGTTCATAGATCACATTAATAAATTCGAAAATTGGTTTCGCAAGTTGAACGAACAAACTGCACATCAGAGAGACGTTGAAACGACAGAAGGCAATGTGTCCTCATGCACCCAAGCTTTCAACGAGCGGCATCAGCAACTTACGATACTGATCGAAAAGAAACTTGAGCAATATTCTGATTTTGGTGGAGGTTGTCCCAAAGACCTGAAAGCAGCCATTCGCCACAGTCTTCTTGCTCCAGCCAAACGATTGCGTCCAACGTTGGTTTTGCTTGCGGCTGAAGCCTGCGGTGGTGATGTAGCGGATGCGATGCCGGCTGCGTGTGCGGTTGAAATGATTCATACATACTCGTTAATTCATGACGATTTGCCGGCAATGGATGATGATGATCTTCGTCGCGGTCTTCCGAGCTGTCATGCCAAATTTGGAGAAGCGGTCGCTATACTTGCGGGGGATGCATTGCTTGCTCAGGCGTTCGAAGTGATCAGCCGCGACACATCTCCGAGCGAAGTGGCGGTCAAATGTTGTGTTGAATTATCGACGACGGCTGGTGCCTTGCATTTGGTCGGTGGCCAAGCTGATGACCTCGATGCCGAGCAACGAGATGATCTTGCTGGCTCGGACTTGGAGCGGATCCATCGACGGAAAACTGGTGCCATGATCATCTCCAGTCTGCGAATGGGAGCGTTCGTTGCCAATGCCGATGCTGGAATGTTAGAAAAGCTCACAATTTTCGGTGAAAATATCGGTTTGGCGTTTCAAATCGTTGATGATCTGTTGGACTTTTCCGGCGATCAGACCAAAATAGGGAAGAGTCTGGGCAAAGATTCGCAGTCAGAAAAATTAACTTACGTCAAGCTCTATGGACTCGACGAAAGCAAACGCAAGGCGGACAAGCTGATTGATGATGCAATCGAGTCGCTGAAAGATTTTGGAACAAATGGGCACCCACTGATCGGTTTGGCCCAGTTCATTTTGAATAGGACCTATTAGACCTAATGTTAGACTATCTCCCACAGCTTGAATCAGCAAAACAGCTTCACGGAATGAACACTGTCGAGTTGACGAAGGTCGCAGCCGAAATTAGAGAAGTCCTTTGCAATTTGCTCAACAGCCGCACCGCTCATTTCGCATCAAATCTCGGTGTGGTTGAACTTTGTTTGGCTTTGCATTCAGAGTTTGATTTTCTGAACGATCGATTGATCTGGGACACCGGACATCAGATCTATCCGCAAAAATTGATTACTGGTCGATACAAAGAGTTCGACTCCATACGAACACGCGGCGGGTTGATGGGCTATCCTAACCCTGCCGAGAGTGACTATGACTTGTTCATGACTGGGCACGCTGGATGCAGCGTCTCGACGGCGTTGGGATTGCGTAGCGGCGATAACCTGATGGGTAAGACGGACAATCATTCTGTGGCCGTGATTGGCGACGGTGCATTTCCATCTGGTATTGTCTTCGAAGCGATGAACAATGCAAAAGACATGTCAAAATTCATGATCGTTTTGAACGACAATGAGATGTCGATTTGTCCGCGCGTCGGTGGTGTGGCGACGTACATGGATCGATTGAGGTCCAACCCGTTTTACACAGGATTGAAGACTCAGGTCGTTGATTTACTTAACAAAGTTCCATTGTTGGGTGATCCTGTCGAGCGGTTTCTTGCTCAGGTAAAAGAAGCAGCCAAAGCAGGTTTGAATGGGGGAATGCTTTTCGAAGAAATGGGCATTAAATACATTGGCCCCATTGATGGTCACAACATTGCGATCATGAAAAAGTATTTGAAAATGGTCCGCGAGGTTCAGGGACCGGTACTTTTGCATGTGATCACAAAGAAAGGGGCGGGGTTTAAACCAGCCGCAAATGACCCCGTCTACTTCCACACGCCACCAGCATTTGAATGTGTCGATGACGAGAACGTAAAGCCATTACCATCCAGTGGCGGGACCGCTTACACGAATCATGCTCGTGACGCGATCCAATACCAAATGGAAAAGAATGATAAGGTCGTCGTGCTCACCGCGGCGATGTGTCAGGGGAATAAACTTGAACCGGTCCGTGAAAAATTCCCTGAACGATTCTTTGATACAGGTATTTGCGAGTCTCACACGGTGGCGTTCGCAGCAGGGCAATGCAAAGCGGGCTTGCGGCCGATTGTTGATATCTACAGTACGTTTTTACAACGAAGTTACGATCAGATATTCCAAGAGGTTTGCCTGCAAGACTTACCTGTGACGTTTATGCTTGACCGTGCCGGTTTGACTGCGGCGGATGGTCCAACGCATCACGGAACGTTCGACATTGGTTACATGCGGATCTTCCCCAATATGGTGGTAATGGCCCCTGGGGATGCAAATGATTTGGGCGCTATGCTTGATTTTTCATTGTCGCATGAAACGGCGTGCTCGATCCGGTACCCGAAAGACACTGCGCCGCTGATCAATCGTGATTTGCAGCCCGTTGAATTGGGCAAGGCTGAGGTTATTTCAATGGGGCCGGATGGGACGATCGTTTCATTTGGTGCTCATTTGGAAACATGCATGAAGGCAGCTGAGCAATTGAAAGCCGAGGGCTTAAACGTCGGTGTAATAAACGCTCGGTTCTGTAAGCCTTTGGATGTCGAAGTATTATCCTCAGCAATCAAAGATTCGCCGTTTGTCGTTACGGTCGAAGAGGGAATGTTGATGGGTGGGTTCGGGAGTGCACTGCTCGAAATGGCTAACGAACAATGCCTCAACACCAGTCACATTCGTCGACTTGGGATTCCAGACGTGTTTGTTGAGCACGGTGACCGTGGTGATCTACTGGATGATGTCAAGTTGAGCCAGCCCGGAATCGTGGCGACGTGCAAAGAGATGGCAGAGGCGTCTCGAGTTGGAGAGTTGCAGTGCTAACTCATACAGATGCGACGGAGCTTTAGTCGTTTTTGAGACTCTTGCCCCAATAGATTGAGCGTTATTAGGCTATTCCGGCCAATGGTTGTCGACGTTCACTGACAAACGTCTGAAAGCCTTGCGGAGTCCTGCAATTTTCATCACCAGCAAGTGCTTCAATGCAAGCATGCATATGCTTGTATCATTCTGAGGCATTGCGTGCCCATTCGGTACAAAATGTCAAAAAAGTCGACTTAATCCCGACAATCAATGTGTCGCGACTAATCCATTTAAAGGCACCATCTGTAAATTGTCGATTATGAAGAGGTCGACGTGCGC